>JANLOP010000308.1:0-7637 GCA_031366635.1 Betaproteobacteria bacterium
GATGGCCGGCCAGACCTTCCCGGCGCCGGGCGGTTTTGTCTCGACGATGGACGCCAAAAACCACCACCTGCACAAGCCGGTGTTCATCGGTGAGATCAAGGCCGATGGTCAGTTCAATGTGGTGTGGAAGACCAAAGGCCCTGTCAAGGCCGAGCCCTGGAGCCCGTACATCCCCGAGAACAAGGGCAAAAAGGACGAGCCGGAAAAGAAGTAGCCCCCCCGAAGCGGCTTCGCCGCCCCCCAGGGGGGCTGAGCCCGCGCACAAGGGCCCGAAAGGGGCCTTGTGGCTGGGGAAGGCCTCGGGGCTTGCAAGCCCCGAGGCCACGCCAGCGGCCCGGCGGAGCCGGTTCCGCGGCGTGCATTTGAGGGGGCGGCTGCGGCCTTGCCGCAGCCAGCCGTGCACTTTTGACCGGGTCTGCCAGTGCTGCGTCGTCTGATAATTCTGTTTTCTTTGGTCGTCGGCGCGTTGCCGGCCCACGCACTGACCCCCGAGCAGGCGGGCCGCATTGCCGCCGGTGACATCGACGACCGCGTCAAGGCGCTCAACGAGGTGGTGGCCGAGGCCGACACCGCGCTTGAGCCGTTTGTCCGGGCGCTGCTGGACGATGCCGTCAAAACGTCTGCCGGCAAGGCCTTCATCGTCAAAGACGGCAAGGCGGTGGACGCGGCCACTGGCCAGCCGGCCACCTTGCCGGCGGATGCCGAAGACGCCGTCAACAACAACCGCATGCGGCGTGAGCTGGACGCGGCGATTGCGGTGCTCAAACTCGTATCGCCCGACCGGGCCGTGCGTGCTGCGGCCATCACCGAACTCAAAGACCAGGTGGACGAGGGCAAGCTCGGCCTGATCGACAAAGCCAGCAGCGCCGAGACCGAACCCGAGCTGAAAGCCAAGCTGGTGCTGTTGCGCGCAGCGGTGTTGATCTCGTCTGCAGACCCGGCCAAGCGGGCCGCCGCCGCCAAGGCGCTGTCGGGCAGCCGTTCACCGGCCACCCGATCCCTGTTGCTTGGAAAACTGGCCGCCGAGCAAGACCCCACCGCCAAGGCCGCAATGCAGGGGGCAATAGACAGCGTGCAAGGCCAAATGGCCTGGGGTGAGCGGCTCGGGGTGCTGTTCACCGGCCTGAGCCTGGGCTCGATCCTGCTGCTGGTGGCCCTCGGCCTGGCCATCACCTACGGCCTGATGGGCGTGATCAACATGGCCCACGGTGAGTTGATGATGATCGGCGCCTATGCCACTTACGTGGTGCAGAACCTGTTCCGCCAGTACCTGCCGGGGGCCTTTGACTACTACATCGTGGCGGCCATCCCGGCGGCGTTTTTTACCAGCGCGCTGGTCGGTGCGCTGCTGGAGCGCAGCATCATCCGCTGGCTTTACGGCCGACCCCTGGAAACACTTCTCGCCACCTGGGGCATCAGCCTGGTGCTGATGCAGGCGGTGCGCAGCCTGTTTGGCGCGCAAAACGTCGGCGTGGAGAACCCGTCGTGGATGTCGGGCGGGGTGCAGGTGCTGCCCAACCTCGTTCTGCCTTTCAACCGTCTCGCGATCCTGGTATTTGCCGCCATGGTGCTGCTGGGCATGGCGCTGCTGATCGGCAAAACCCGGCTCGGCCTGTTTGTCCGCGGCGTCACCCAAAACCGCCGCATGGCCAGTTGCGTGGGCGTCAACACCGCCCGCATCGACATGCTGGCCTTCTCGCTGGGCGCCGGCATTGCCGGGCTGGCCGGTTGCGCTTTGAGCCAGGTTGGCAATGTGGGGCCTGATCTGGGCCAGGGCTACATCGTCGACTCCTTCATGGTGGTGGTGCTGGGCGGCGTGGGGCAGTTGGCCGGCACGGTGTACGCCGCCCTCGGTTTGGGGCTGCTGAACAAGCTGCTGGAGGGCTGGGCCGGTGCGGTGCTGGCCAAGATCATGGTGCTGGTGTTCATCGTCGTGTTTATCCAGAAACGGCCGCAAGGTATTTTTGCGGTCAAGGGCCGGAGTGCTGAAGCGTGACCATTGCCCTGTCCGCCTCGATGGGCCTGCAACAAAAGCGGGGCTTGCTGCTGGGCCCACGCGGCTGGCTGGCGGTGACCAGCGCGCTGGCGGTGCTGGTGGTGGTCATCCCGCTGCTCAATAGGGTGGTGCCCGACGGCAGCGCCTTGCACATCAGCGACTACGCGGTGGGCCTGACCGGCAAGATCTTGTGCTACGCCATTTGCGCGCTGGCGATGGATTTGATCTGGGGCTACACCGGCATCCTGTCGCTCGGCCACGGGCTGTTTTTTGCGCTCGGCGGCTACGGCATGGGCATGTACTTGATGCGCCAGATCGGCCGCGACGGCAACTACCAAAGTGACCTGCCCGACTTCATGGTGTTCCTGAACTGGAAAGAGCTGCCCTGGGCCTGGGCGCTTTCAGGCAGCTTTATAGCCCAGATGCTGCTGGTGCTGCTGGTGCCCGGGCTGCTGGCGCTGGTGTTTGGCTGGTTTGCCTTCCGCTCGCGCATCAAGGGCGTGTATTTTTCGATCATCACCCAGGCCCTCACCTTTGCCGCGATGCTGCTGTTCTTCCGCAACGAGACCGGTTTTGGCGGCAACAACGGCTTCACCGATTTCAAGCGAATTCTCGGCATGCCCATCGCCACGCCGGCCACCCGCATCGTGCTGTTCATCATCACCGGCAGCACGCTGGTGGGCTTCTATTTGCTGGCGCGGCTGATCGTCAACAGCAAATACGGCCGGGTGCTGCAGGCCATCCGCGACGCCGAGACGCGCGTCATGTTCACCGGCTACAACCCGCTGGCCTACAAGCTCAGCATCTGGGTCTTGAGCGCCGTGATGTGCGCGGTGGCCGGCGCGCTGTACGTGCCGCAGGTGGGCATCATCAACCCGAGCGAGATGAGCCCGGCCGCCGGCATCGAGATCGCCATCTGGGCCGCAGTGGGCGGCCGCGCCACCTTGATCGGGCCAATCATCGGCGCGTTTTTTGTCAACGGCGCCAAAAGCTGGTTCACCGTGGCCTTCCCCGAGTTCTGGTTGTATTTTCTGGGCGCGCTGTTCATCGCGGTCACCTTGTTTTTGCCGCAGGGCATCGTCGGGTTGTTCAAGCGGCTGTCGGGCGAAAAGAGCGAGAGAAAAGCATGACGCCCGACTTGATGGAAGAAGGCGCGCGCCGCCGCCAAGCCTACGAAGCCCGCCAAAAGGCCGGCGCGGCCACCGAGAGCGGTGGCCGCCAGGCGGCTTTCGGCCGCATTGCCCAAATCGGCTTGCCTGATTTCACCCACGGCGTGGCGCTGTACCTGGACGACATCAGCGTCAGCTTCGACGGCTTCAAGGCGCTGAACAAGCTCACCCTGACCGTCGATGTGGGTGAGCTGCGCTGCATCATTGGCCCCAACGGCGCCGGCAAGACGACGATGATGGACTGCATCACGGGCAAGACCCGGCCCGACAGCGGCAAGGCGTTTTTCGGCTCCACCGTCGATTTGCTGCGCCTGACCGAGCCGCAGATCGCCCAGGTGGGCATCGGCCGCAAGTTTCAAAAACCCACGGTGTACGAAGAGTTGAGCGTCTTCGAGAACCTTGAACTGGCACTGGCCGCTGACCGCGGGGTGCGCGCCTCGCTGTTCTCGCACTTGTCCGGCGCGCAGTTGGACCACATTGGCCAGGTGCTGGCCACCATCCACTTGACGCCCGACGCCCGGCGCAGCGCCGGCCTGCTCAGCCACGGCCAGAAGCAGTGGCTGGAAATCGGCATGCTGCTGATGCAAGAGCCCAAATTGCTGTTGCTGGATGAACCGGTGGCCGGCATGACCGATGAAGAAACCGAGCGCACGGCCGAGTTGTTTTTGTCGCTGGAAGGCAAGCACAGCCTGGTGGTGGTGGAGCACGACATGAAGTTTGTCGACCAGCTCACCGAGGGCCGCAAAAAGGTGACGGTGCTGCACGAGGGCAGCGTGTTGGCCGAGGGCTTGTTGTCGCAGGTGCAGGCCAACGAAAAAGTGGTTGAGGTCTACCTTGGCCGATGACACCCCCCCCGTAGCGCCTTCGGCGCTCCCCCCAGGGGGCGACGCCAGCGGCCGGGCAGAGCCCGATCCGCAGCGGCCACTTGGCAATGCGATGCTGGCCGTGCAGGGCATCAACCAGTATTACGGCGGCAGCCACATCCTGCGCAACCTGGCGTTTGACGCCAGGCTGGGGGAGGTGACGGTGGTGCTGGGCCGCAACGGCGTGGGCAAGACCACCTTGCTGAAAAGCCTGATGGGCGTGGTGCCTGTGAAGACCGGCACGGTGCTGCTGGACGGCGCCGACATCACCCGGGCCACCCCCTATGAGCGGGTGCGGCGCGGCATGGGCTATGTGCCGCAGGGCCGGGAGATTTTCTCGCGCCTGACAGTGCAAGAAAACTTGGCGATGGGCCTGGCGGTCAAGCCGGGCGGCACGGCGATCCCGGCCGAGCTGTTCGATTTGTTTCCGGTGCTCAAGCAGATGATCAAGCGCCGAGGCGGTGATTTGTCGGGCGGCCAGCAGCAGCAACTGGCGATTGCCCGGGCACTGGCGGCCGGCCCCAAACTGCTGATCCTGGATGAGCCGACCGAGGGCATCCAGCCCAGCATCATCAAAGACATCGGCCGGGTGATCCGCATGCTGGCCGATCACGGCATGAACGGCCAGCGCATGGCCATCATCCTGGTCGAGCAGTACTACGACTTTGCCGCCGAGCTGGCCGACCAGTATTTGGTGATGGAGCGCGGCGAGGTGATTGCCCGGGGCCGGGGCGCTGACATGGCGGCAGACGGGGTGCGCGAGCAGATGGCGATTTGACGGCGCGCAGGGCGCAACGGCCCGGGCCATACTGCCCGGCATGCAGCAAGCAGACGCCGCCACAGCCATCGCCGTCGCCATCATCGGCGGCGGCCCGGCCGGCCTGATGGCGGCCGAGGTGCTGTTGCAAGCCGGTGCCAGCGTCGATCTGTTTGATGCCATGCCGTCTGTGGGACGCAAATTCTTGCTGCCCGGCAAAGGCGGGCTCAACCTGACCCACAGCGAGGCCATCGAGCCCTTTGTCGGCCGCTATGCCGGGCGCGCCGCCCAGGTGGCGCCGTGGCTGGCGGCGTTCAGCCCGCAAGACCTGCGCGACTGGGCGGCGGGGTTGGGCGTGGCCACCTTTGTCGGCACGTCGGGCCGGGTGTTTCCCAACGAGATGAAGGCCGCGCCGCTGCTGCGCGCCTGGCTGCACCGGCTGCGCGCTGCCGGCCTGCGGCTGCATGCGCGCCACCGCTGGCAGGGCTGGCTGCCGGGCGACGCCCCCACCACCTTGCGCTTTGCCACGCCGCAGGGCGCGGTGCTGGCCCAGCCCCGCGCGGTGCTGCTGGCGCTGGGCGGTGCCAGTTGGCCGCAGTTGGGCAGTGATGGCGCCTGGCTGCCGTGGCTGGCGGCCCGGGGGGTGGCGGTGGCCCCGCTGCAAGCGGCCAACTGCGGTTTTGACGTGGGCTGGAGCGGCTACTTTGCCCAGCGTTTTGCCGGCGCCCCCATCAAATCGGTGCGGCTGCATTTTGATGATGGCCACGGCCCGGCTTTCGACCGGCAAGGCGAGTTTGTGGTCACCGCCGGTGGCGTCGAAGGCAGCCTGGTGTACGCCGCCTCGGCCCGGCTGCGCGATGCCATCGCCCGCAGCGGCAGCGCCACGGTGCAGTTGGACCTGCTGCCCGGCCGCAGCGTGGCGCAACTGGCGGCGGCGCTGTCCAAGGGCCGGGGCGCACGGTCGCTGCCCAACCGCCTCAAAGAGCATGCCGGGCTCGGCGGTGTCAAGGCCGCGCTGCTGCGCGAGACGCTCAGCGCCGATCAACTGGCCGCCCGGCTGGCCCATGATCCGCACGGCTTGGCGGCCGAGTTGAAGGCTTGGCCGCTGCGCCTGGCTGCCGCCCGGCCGGTGGCCGAGGCCATCAGCACGGCCGGCGGCGTGCGCTTCGAGGCGCTGGACGCGCGCGCCATGCTGCGCGCACTGCCCGGTGTTTTTTGCGCCGGCGAGATGCTGGACTGGTATATGGAGCGCAACACTTGATGAGTCTCCCAATTGCCCGAGACTACGGGCCTCAAAGGCTCATCAAGTGCCGAGTACACTTGATGGAACAAGGTTCGCCCGTTTTCCATCAAGTGCGTGAGTGAGGCACACGGCGGATTCGCCCGCGCCGCCGTACTTCGATCAATCCCGATACCGGGCATCGTTAGGCAAGCCGGGGTCCAACAGTTCTCGCGGATCGACCTGCAGCGCCAACGCTAAGCGCTGTATGTTCTGGATCGAAAGATTCCGCAAGCGTCGCTCGATCGAGCTGATGTAGGTTCGATCCAGCGACGCGCGGTCGGCCAGTTCCTCTTGTGACAAGCCTCGAGCGACCCGGACCAGGCGCACGTTGGCGGCAAATAGATTCTGCAGGTACAGCGGATGCGTTCGGTCGCCCATCGCCCGTTGACCCCGAGCCGGTCGAGACGAAGTTGGAACTGAGGCCCTCTCCGGCTTTGATGACTTTGACGGTGGCGCTGATTTCACCCATGGATGCTCGATCCGAGATGACTTAGAGACCACGGACTTTGGGTCTCATTTCGGTACACTACATGGATCGGCTCCGACCAACGACGCTTGAGCCTTCAACGACCCACAAGTTGAGGCCCAGCACCACACCTGGAATGAGACTCAAAGACATCAAGCGCGGCCGGCGTACGGATTCGGGCGCATCGCACCTCCAGCGGAGCGTTCGTCGGCGGGGGCGACATGTGCAAGCCGGTCAGCGATGTCGAACATTTCGAACGCTTCCAGCAGGGACGCTGAGCCAGAGATCGCCACTTTCAAGTTCGTCGCTACGGAGATCAGGTACCGTGCAGAAATTCAATCCTTGGGCCGCTGCCTTGATCGGTGCGGCGCTCCTCGGAGGTTGCGCCGCACCCGCGCGACCGTCGATCGCTTCGACCTTGCCGCCCGAGCAGATCGTTCAGGCGCTGAGCAACCGCAAGCTCTCCGCGAGGGGAACCTCAAACGACGGCTTCGGCCTCGATTCGTTCAAGACCTACTTGCGTCCGGTCGAACTGCGCTGCCAGTGCGACGGCGGCAACCTCACCGTAGTCGCACTAACAGAGGTTCACTTCGGGTTCCGCGACCCTAACGGTGGCTTTCGAGAGTCGCGCGTATCGATGCCGCAGAGGATTGCGTGTCGCTCCGCTTCCGGATCGATCTGGGGTGCCTCGGGGACACCGCGCCCGCGTCTGTGCACGCCACGCTGCTGGGCGGGGGGACGTACCTCGGCTCGGTGCGCACCATGTACCGGTTGCTGGCGGCCAACGGTGGCAGTCGCGAGCGGCGCGACCCGCTCACCCACCCGGCCTACACCAAGCCCGAGTTGCTGGCCATTGCACCAAACCAGGTCTGGTCCTGGGACATCACCAAGCTCAAGGATCCCGCCAAGTGGACGTGCTTCCACCTCTACGTGATCCTGGACATCTTCAGCCGCTTCGTCGTGGGCTGGCTCATCGCGCCACGCGAATGCTCGGAGCTGGCCCAGCAGCTCATCGCCGACACCGTGTCGCGCCACAACGTCGAGTCCGGCATGCTGACCCTGCACGCCGACCGGGGCGCGGCCATGCGCTCCAAACCGGTGGCC
>JANLOP010000314.1:0-6773 GCA_031366635.1 Betaproteobacteria bacterium
TACCAGTCGGAGCTAAAGCCCCATTTCGCGCCGTCCCAGGTGTGTACCCGCGCCCAGCTCGATCCCATGTGGTCAACGCAGGACGTGGACAGCGGCCGGATCACGCCCGTCAGGCCCAGTGCGGCCAGCTTCTTGTCGTCCAGCGCCAGGTTCTCCAGCCCCCAACGCACTTGCTCGCCGGTCATCACCTTGCCCTTGCCAAAGCGCTCTTGGGCCCGGCGCACCGCCTCAATGCCGAGCGCCTGGATGATGACGCCGCGGGTGTACAGCACGCTGCCCACCTCGTCTTTCGGGCCGGTGCCCTGGCCTTTGTCGTGCACGAATTTCAGGATGTCCTGTATCACCTTGGGCGTCTGGCCCGAGGTGTTGAGGGCCAGCGCGTTGTAGCCCTTGGCGCCATCACCCACGTCTTTGACATCGGGCTCGGCGCCGGCCCACCACACGCCGTACATCTTGTCGCGCGGGTAGCCGGTGGCTTGCGCCTCTTTGAGCGCGGTGGAATTCATCACGCCCCAGCCCCACAGCAACACATAGTCGGGCTTTTGCTGGCGCACTTGCAACCAAGCTGATTTTTGCTCGACGCCGGGCGCGGTGACCGGAATCTTCACCAGCTCAAAACCGTGCGTCTTGCTGCGCTCTTCGAGCAGCGGCATCGGCTCTTTGCCAAACGGGCTGTCGTGGTAGACCAGCGCAATCTTCTTGCCCTTGAGCTTGTCCAGCCCGCCTTCTTTTTTGCCGATGTGCTGGATCAGGATGTCGGCCGCTGTCCAGTAGCTGCCCATCAGCGGAAAATTCCACTTGAAGACGCCGCCGTCCTGGCTGGCCGACAGGCCGTAGCCCAGCGTGACCAGCGGAATCTTGTCGGTGGACACCTTGTCGGTCAGCGCAAAGGTGATGCCGGTGGCCTGCGGGTCAAACAAGCTGGCGGCCTTGCCCTTGAGCCGCTCGTAACACTCCACACCCTTGTCGGTGGCATAGCCGGTTTCGCACTCTTCAAAAGTGATCTTCACGCCGTTGATGCCGCCGTCGCGGGCGTTGATCATCTTGATGTAGTCCTGCTTGCCGTTGGCCCAGGGCGTGCCGTTGGGTGCGTACGGGCCGGTGCGGTAGACCAGCAGCGGGAAGAACTGCTCTTTGGCCTGGGCCACTGCCGCCGTGGGCAACAGTGCGCTCAGGCCGGCCGCCAGCACGGCGGCGGTGAGTGCAATGGATTTGAAGTTCATGTCGGTCTCCAGTGGACGGTCGAAAGATCAGGGTCAAAGGGCCAAGCAGGCGCCGTGGATCCGGCTCTGCCGGGCCGCTGGCGACGCCCCCTTGAGGGGCAGCGCCGAAGGCGCTTCTGGGGTCGGCAACATCAATGGGGGAACGGCCACAAACGCAGTTTCTCGCGCCCGGTGGACCAGAGCCGGGCAATGCCATGCGGCTCGACGATCAGGAAAAACACGATCAGCGCGCCGAAGATCATGAAAGTCAGGTGGGAGGCCAGCGCGGTATTGATCGGCAGGCCGAAATAGGCCGGCAGCGCGTCCAGCAAAATCGGCAGCAGCACGATGAAAGCGGCGCCAAAAAAACTGCCGGCAATCGAGCCCAGGCCGCCGATGATGACCATGAACAGCAGTTGAAACGAGCGGTCTACTGAAAATGCCGCCGGCTCCCAAGAGCCCAGGTGCACAAAGCCCCACAGCCCGCCCGCCACGCCGACGATGAATGAGCTGACGGCAAACGCCGTGAGTTTGGCGTAGACCGGGCGGATGCCGATCACTGCGGCGGCCACGTCCATGTCGCGGATGGCCATCCATTCACGCCCGATAGCACCGCGCACCAGGTTTTTAGTGAGCAGCGCAAACAGGCACAAGAAACTCAGGCAAAATAGATACTTTTGCACCGGGGTTTCAATCGGCACACCCAGCACATTCAACCCAGCCACGCTTACCGAGCCCGACGACGAGTTGTTGGTAAACCAACGAATGCGCAAAAATGCCCAATCGGTGAAAAATTGCGCCGCCAACGTGGCCACTGCCAGATACAAACCCTTGATGCGCAGCGACGGCATGCCAAACAGCACGCCCACCAGCGTGGCGCAGCCCCCGCCCAGCAGCAGCGCGGCAATCAGCGGCAGGCCCGGCAAACGCACAAAAAAGTTGTAGGCGCCGTAAGCGCCGATGGCCATGAAGGCGCCGGTGCCCAGCGATATCTGGCCGCAATAACCGACCAGCACATTCAGGCCGAGGGCGGCGAGCGACAGGATCAGGACCGGGATCAGCACTGCGCGGAAGGCGTATTCGCTGGCCAAAAATGGCACGGCCAGAAATGCCAGCGCCACCAGCGCAAGAATCAGCACCCGGTCTTGCACGACCGGAAATATTTGCTGATCTGCGCTGTAGCTGGTTTTGAACTGACCGTTTTCGCGGTAGAGCATTTTTATCCTTGTGGCGCCTTAAACGCGATCAATTATCTTCTCACCAAACAAGCCCTGCGGCCGCACCAGCAATACCAACAGCGCCAGCACATACGCAAACCAGATCTCGATGCCACCGCCCAGCATCGGCCCGATATACACCTCACTGAGTTTTTCACCGACGCCGATAATCAGCCCGCCGATAATCGCGCCGGGCACCGAGGTCAAACCACCCAAGATCACCACCGGCAGCGCTTTGAGAGCCACCTGGGCGAGTGAAAACTGCACCCCCAGCTTGCTGCCCCAAATCATGCCGGCCACCAGCGCGGCAAAACCCGCGACGCTCCAGACAATCACCCAGATGCGGCGCAGCGGAATGCCGATCGATTGCGCCGCCTGGTGGTCGTCGGCCACAGCGCGCAGGGCACGGCCGGTGGCGGTTTTTTGGAAAAACACACTTAGCGTGGCGACCAGCGCAGCGGCGATCAACGAGGCATACAAATCCTCCTTGTTGACCAGCACACCGCCTGCAACATATTTCTCGAAGACAAAGACCGGGTCTTTCGGCATGCCGATGTCGATTTTGTAGATATCGCTGCCAAACAGCGTCTGGCCAAAACCGTCCATGAAATATGAAATGCCCAGCGTGGCCATCAGCAAGGTGATGCCCTCCTGGTTCACCAATTTGCCCAGCACCAGGCGCTCGATCAACCAGGCCACCGCCACCATCACCGCCATCGCGCCGACAAACGCCAGGCCAACCGCCAGCCAATGATTGTTAAAGCCCAGGTATTTGGGCCCCCACTCGGCGAAACGCGCCATCGCCAGTGCGGCAAACAAGACCATCGCACCCTGGGCAAAATTGAAAACACCGGAGGCTTTGTAAATCAATACAAAACCCAACGCGATCAGCGAATACAACATCCCGGCCATCAGGCCGCCAAACAATGTTTCCAGAAAGAATCCCATGGTCGTCCCCGGCGCTAATGAGACGTGCCGAGGTACGCACTGATCACGTCCTCGTTGTTGCGCACCGCGTCGGGCGTGCCGTCGCCGATTTTCTTGCCGTAATCCAGCACCACCACCCGGTCTGAGATGTCCATCACCACGCCCATGTCATGCTCGATCAGCACGATGGTGGTGGCAAACTCCTCATTGACTTCCAGCACAAAGCGACACATGTCCTGTTTCTCTTCAACATTCATGCCGGCCATCGGCTCGTCAAGCAGCAGCACGGTCGGCTCCATCGCCAGTGCACGGCCCAGATCGACCCGCTTTTGCAGGCCATACGGCAGCCGACCGACCGGGGTTTTGCGGTGCGCCTGGATCTCAAGAAAATCAATGATGTGCTCGACAAACTCGCGGTGCTGGGCCTCTTCTTGCGCCGCCGGGCCGACGCGCAGCGCTTGCCAGAAGAGATTGCGCTTCATCTTCAAATTGCGCCCCGACATGATGTTGTCAATCACATTCATGCCCTTGAACAACGCCAGGTTCTGGAAGGTGCGCGCCACGCCCATCTCGGCCACCTGGCGCGAACTCATGTGGTCAAAGGTTTTGCCGCGAAAGGTGATGCTGCCCTGCTGCGGCGTGTAAACGCCGTTGACACAATTGAGCATCGAACTTTTGCCGGCGCCGTTGGGGCCGATGATGGCGCGGATTTCATGCTCGATCACGTTGAAGCTGATGTCGGTCAACGCCTTGACACCGCCAAAGCTGAGCGAGATATTGCTCACGTCGAGAATGACGTTGCCGGTTGCGCGCGGGCTGGCGTCGGCCATCATGTCAAGCGGCTTTCTGCAGCGCCGGGAACACCCTGGCGTCGGCAATCTGCAAGGTGGCCGATACCGAGCCGCTGCGCCCGTCCTCAAACTTTACCGCCGTCTCGATGAATTGCGCGCTCTTGCCGCCGTACAGCGCGGCCAGCAGCACCTGGTATTTCTCGCTGATGGCGCCGCGCTTGACCTTGCGCGTGCGGGTCATCTCACCATCGTCGGCGTCCAGCTCTTTGTGCAGCACCAAAAACCGGCTGATCTGGCTGCCGGCGAGCAGGGCGTCCTGCGCCAGGTCAGCATTGACTTTTTCCACACAATCGCGGATCAACTGATAAACCTCGGGTTTCTGCGCCAGGTCGGCATAACCGGCGTAGGGCAGGTTGCGGCGCTCGGCCCAGTTGCCGACGGCCTCGACATCGATATTGACAAAAGCGCAAACCTGTGCGCGCTGGTCACCAAAGGCGACCGCCTCTTTGATGTACGGAAAGAACTTGAGTTTGTTCTCGACATATTTGGGCGCAAACATCGCGCCGTCATTCGGGCCGCCCAGAATACGGCCCACATCTTTGTGGCGGTCGATGATCTTCAAATGCCCGGCATTGTCCAGAAAGCCGGCATCACCGCTGTGAAACCAGCCGTCGGCGGTCAGTGCGTCGGCGGTGGCGGCGGGATTTTTATAGTACTCCTTCAGCAGGCCGGGGCTTTTGATCAAAATCTCGCCGGTTTCACCCAGCCGGATTTCAACGCCCGCAATCGGCACGCCCACAGTATCGGCCCGGGCCTGGTGGTCGGGCTGCAAGCAAACAAACACGGCGGTTTCAGTCGAGCCGTACAACTGCTTTAAGTTGATGCCGATCGAGCGGTAAAAGCTGAACAAATCGGGCCCGATGGCCTCACCGGCGGTGTAAGCCACCCGCACCCGGCTAAAACCGAGTGAGTTGCGCAGCGGGCCAAAAATGGCCAGGTCAGCCAGCCGCCATTTCAACCGGTCGATGACGGACACCGGCCGCCCGTCCAGCCGATCCGGCCCGACCCGCTGCGCCAGCGCCATGCAGGTGCGGAACAACCAGCGCTTGGCGGCGCAGGCGTCCTCCATCCGGATCATCACGGTGGTGAGCAGGCCTTCGAAAATACGCGGCGGCGCAAAGTAATAAGTCGGGCCCACCTCTTTCAAATCGATGGTGACGGTTGCCGCCGACTCAGGGCAGTTGACGATATAGCCGCAGGCCAGCCACTGGGCGTAGCTGAAAATGTTTTGACCGATCCAGGCCGGCGGCATGTAGGCCAACACTTCTTCATGCTCGGTGAGTTTGTCAAAGGCGGCGCCGGCCTGCGCCCGGTCAATCAGGCTGAAATGGCTGTGCACCACGCCTTTCGGGTTGCCGGTGGTGCCCGAGGTGTAAAACATCGCGGCCACATCCAGCGGCTGGGTTTTGGCCACTTCGGCGTCAAAAAAGCCGGGTTGCAGCGCCGCATGCGCCGCACCGGCGTCAATCAGCGCGTCGAGTGAGGCCAGGCCCGGCTCGTCGTATTTGCGCAGGCCGCGCGCATCGTCAAACCAGATGTGGGCCAGCAGCGGGCACTGCGGGCGGATCTCCAGCAGCTTGTCCACCTGCTCCTGGTTCTCGACGATGGCAAACGCCACCTCGGCGTTCTGGATCGGGAAGACGAACTCGGTGCTGGCGGCGTCCTGGTACAGCGGGATCGGCACCGCGCCGAGTGCCTGGGCGGCCAGCATGCTGGCGTACAGCCGGGGCCGGTTGTCGCCCACCACCAGCAGATGCTGGCCGCGTTGCAGGCCGGCCGCCGCAAGGCCGTGGGCCAACAGGCGCACCAGCGCGGCCAACTGGGCCCAGGTGGTGGTTTGCCAGATGCCGTATTCCTTTTCGCGCAGCGCCGCAGCATCCGGCCGCTGGCGGGCGTGGTCTAGCAACAGGCGGGGGAATGTGGTGGGCACCGGCAGGCTCCTGGATCACGGCCCGCCCGGGGTGGGGCGGCTCGGTAATCAGGCTTGAATGCTAGGCCGGTCTTTGACGTCATCTTGTCGGTTGGACGACAATCTAAGGGTGTGTGCCCAGCGGACTTTCCCGTGGGTTGGCCGGCGCTGGTCGTTGCGACGGGCGGGGTTGGCGCCTTGCTCTGCCTTGAATAGCTGTCATCGCTGGAGCGAGGCCGAGGCCACCGGCTCCCTCTTTACCTCCGGCATCCGGTCACCCGGCGCCCTCGGCCCGGCAGCAGCGATGGCGGCATCAACGGTGACGGCGGTGGCGGTTTGGACCTCCTGCCCGCGCCACCTTGGGTGTGGAGCATCGGGGTGGGTTGCCGTGTTTTGCGGAGGTAGGGAGGGCGCCGCTGGCCGCTGGCGGTCGGCGGCGGATGAGTGAGCCCGGACACCAACAGTCCTGACGACTGTTGGTGCCTGGCGAACGCCCGGGCCTCTGGCCCGGGCACGTAGCAAAACACGCCCCCTGCGTCAGAATGGTTGTCGCCCCGATAGGCCTTGTATCTGAGGGTTCAGTCTCAAAGGTAGCGGTAGGAGGCTGTGGGGTTGTGGTCGAAGGTCGGCGCGGTGGTCAACGCGCAGCGTTGTCCACGGCAAGCCG
>JANLOP010000327.1:0-15006 GCA_031366635.1 Betaproteobacteria bacterium
GCCCAGCGCCAGGCGGCGCGCACATCGGCGGCGGCGCTGGAGGTCGGCTGGCGCGCCGACTCAGCGCGCGCCCAGTGGCTGGCGTCGCGCGGCCGCGACCAGGACGCACTTGACACTTTGCAAGCCCTGCTGGTGGGCGGCGGCTTCAGCGCGCAGCGCCGGCTGTGCACCCAGCTTGTGGCACGCATCGCGCTGCTGCAGGGCCGGCTGGGCCGCGACGACGTGGCGCTGGACGGCATGGTCGATGCCTGGCAGCAGGCGCAACGCCTCGGGCTGGTGCGCAGCCTGCTGGATCTCGGCGACGACGCGCTGGCCTGGGGCGAGCGGGCGGCCGGCGCCGGCCGCCTTGACGCCGCCGCCTGCTTCCACGTTGAGCGCGTGCGCCGCCACGCCGGCGCCCCCGCCACGCCCGTCGCGCCGGCGGCGGCGGCGGCGGCCTACGAGCCGCTCAGCGAGCGCGATATCGCCATCGTGCGCGCGCTGGCGGCAGCGCTGCCCAACAAGCGCATCGGCCAGGCGCTGGGCATCTCGCCCGAGACGGTGAAATGGCACTTGAAGAACGTCTACACCAAGCTCGGTGTCTACGGCCGCGACGGTGCGGTGCTGCGCGCGCAGGGCCTGGGCTACCTGGACGCCGGGCCGGCTTGAGCGGGCCTTGACGGCGGCCGTCGGGCCGCGCCGTTTTCAGCTTGCGGCCGCCGCTCGCACCCGACCGACGGCTCCGGCCCCCGGCATCACGGGCAGCATCGGCAGGCGCGTTGCGCGCACCGCTGAACACCTCATTCGCGCGGGGCAGCGCACCGGCGGCCAGCCCATTGACGCCGTCCTTTCGGCGGCCCGGCGTTCAGGCGGGGGATCTGCACGTCGGATCAGGGCGCAGAGGCTACAGTGCCGGCGGGGACGGACCAGAAATCCGCGCCAGGTGCATGGGCCAGGCGCCAGTGCCCAAAGCGCCCTGCCCGGCGCCCATCCAGCGCCTCACCCAGCGCCTCACCCAGCGCCCCACCCAGCGCCCCACCCAGCGCCCAGCGCGCACTCGCCGAATGTCCGAGCCCGTTTTGCAGCACAGCGCTTTTTACAAGTTCACCCCGCTGGCCCAGCCCGCTGCGGTGGCGGCGCGCCTGCGCTGGCTCACCGCGTTGCCGACGCACCCGGTGCTGGGCAGCGTGCTGGTGGCGCCCGAGGGCATCAACGGCATGTTGGCGGGCAGCCCGCAGGCGATTGACGCCATCGAGCAGGCGCTGCGCACCGACCCGCTGTTTGGCGGCCGGTTTGCCGGCATGGCCTTCAAACACAGCGCCTGCCAGACCGCGCCGTTTCACCGCATGAAGGTGCATGTCAAGGCCGAGATCGTGCCGCTGGGCATTGCCGGGGTGGATGCCACCCGCGCCAGCCATGCCACCGGCGGCCAGGTCAGCCCGTTGGCCTGGCGCAGGCTGATCCGGCAAGACGACGTGGTGCTGCTGGACAACCGCAACAGCTTTGAGTTCCGGCTGGGGCGTTTTGCCGGCGCGATCGACCCGCAGGTGGGCAACTTCCGTGATTTCCCGGCTTACGTGCTGGCCCACGCCGCCGCGTGGCAGGCCGCCGGCAAGCGGGTGGCGATGTACTGCACCGGCGGCATCCGCTGTGAAAAAACCAGTGCCTGGATGGCCGGTCTGGGCATCCCGACGTGGCAACTGGACGGCGGCATCCTGAACTACTTTGCCCAGATGCCCGACGCCGATCAAGACTGGCAGGGCGAATGCTTTGTCTTCGACAACCGGGTGGCGCTGGACACCCGGCTGCAAGAAACCGCCACCGTGCTGGCCCAGGTTTACAGCGGCGCCCCCGACGCCGCGTGGCGGCTGGCGCGGGCACAGCGGCTGGCCGGCTTTGCTGGCGCCGCCGGTGTGCATGCCGCCGATGCCAGCACACCCGCCGCCGCCAGCGCCAGCGCCAGCGCCAGCGCCACCGATGCCGCCGCCGCCCCCGCTGCCGGCACGGCCCCGGTGCCCGGCACCGGCACCGGCACCGGCTGAAGGCCGCCATGCTGCCGCTGCGCGATGGCGTTGGCCCCAGTTGCGTGGGCCTGGCGGCGGGGCCGTGGCTGCGGCTGATCGATTTCCTGGCCTGGCGCTTTCCGGCCGTGCCGGCGCGGGAATGGGCCCGGCGCGCCGCCAGCGGTGAGCTGGTGGACGACAGCGGCCGGCCGGTGCAAACCGACCAGCCCTACCGGCCGCACGGCCGGCTGTTCTACTACCGCAGCGTGCCGCCCGAGGCGCGTGTGGCCGGCGCCGAGACGGTGCTGTTCGAGGACGATTTTTTGGTGGTGGCCGACAAGCCGCACTTCTTGCCGGTCACGCCGGCCGGCCGCTATTTGCAGGAGACGCTGCTGGTGCGGCTGCGCCGCAAACTGCGCTGCGACGGGCTGGCGCCGCTGCACCGCATCGACCGTGAGACCGCCGGCGTGGTGTTGTTTGCCAAGCAGCCGGCGACGCGGGCCCGCTACGAGGCGCTGTTTGCCCGGCGCCTGGTGGCCAAGACCTACCAGGCCATCGCGCCCAGTTTGCCGTTGGCGCCAGCGCCGCCGTTGGCATTTCCGCACACCCGCGCCAGCGTGCTGGTGGCGGGCAGCCACTTCATGCAGATGCGCGAGTGGGCAGGCGAGCCCGACGCCGCGCCCGCGCCACTACCGGCCCGCCCGCCGAACGCCATCACCACCATCGATTGCCTGCAAATCCACGGCGCCTGGGCGCGCTACCGGTTGCGCCCGCTCACCGGCCAGCGCCACCAGTTGCGGGTGCAGATGGCCGCGCTCGGGCTGGCCATCCTGGGCGACCGGATTTACCCGCGGCTGCTGCCCGTGGGCAGCGACGATGCAGCCAACCCGCTGCGCCTGCTGGCGCAAAGCATCGGCTTTGTCGATCCCGTCACCGGCCAGGCGCGGCACTTTGAAAGCCGGCGCCGGCTGGCGTTTCCTGACGAGATTCCTGACGAGACGGCCGACGGGACGGCCGACGAGATCGCCAGCGAGACGGCCGATGAGAATCCCGACGGTTTTCCCGACGGGTTCCCCAACAACCCACTGTCGCGCTGACCATCCCCACCCCGTTGAAAGCAGCATCCACCATGTTCCGCACCGATTTGTTAGCCGGCAAACGCATCCTCATCACCGGCGGTGGCACGGGGCTGGGCGCGGTGATGGCCGAACGTTTTGCCGGTCTCGGCGCCCATCTGGTGCTGTGCGGCCGGCGGCTGGACGTGCTGCAAGCCAGCGCCGCCCGGCTGGAAGTGCTGGGTGCCGCGGCCGTTGAGCTGCACCGCTGCGACATCCGCGACGCCGCCCAGGTGGACGCGATGCTCGACGGGGTGTGGGCGCGCGCCCCGCTGCACGCGCTGGTCAACAACGCGGCGGCCACCTTCATCGCGCAGACCGAGCGCTTGTCGCCCCGGGCGATGGACGCGGTGCTGGCCACCAGCCTGCACGGCGCGCTGTACTGCACGGTGGGCGTGGGCCGGCGCTGGATTGACGCGGCCGCCAGCACCGGCCAGGCCCAAGCAGGGGTGGTGCTCAGCATCCTGTCCACGTCGGTGCGCACCGGCCGGGCCTTCACCGTGCCGTCGGCCATCGCCAAAGCCGGTTTGCAGGCGATGACACGCAGCCTGGCGGTGGAGTGGGGCGCGCACGGCATCCGGCTGGTGGCGATTGCGCCGGGCCGCTTCCCCACGCCGGGTGCCACCCGGCAATTGATGCCTGACGCGCGCGCCGTTGCCAGCCCGGCCGGTGCCCGAGTGCCGCTGGGCCGGTTGGGCCAGCCGGCCGAGCTGGCCAATCTGGCGGTGTTCTTGCTGGCCGACGAGGCCGGCTACATCTCGGGTGAGACCGTGGCCATCGACGGTGCGGCCCACCTGCGCAGCTCGGGCGCTGACGATTTGCTGGACTGGACGGCGGCCGATTGGCTGGCCCACCGCACGCAGCGTGGCTGAGGGCTGGGGGCTGGGGGCTTGAGCGGCGGCGCTGGGCGCCCTCATCGGGCGCGATGCCGTGGCCGATCCCGGTCTGAAAGAACCCCGGCGCCGGGCGCAGAATGGCCGGCCAGCCGGTCAACACGGCCGCAAACCCCCGCACCGAACCCGCCCCGACCGCCGCCCGCCATGCAAGCCCTGCGCATCGACCCCTGCACGCTGCCACCCGATTTGCTGGCCGATTGCGCGGCACTGCGCCAGCAGGTGCGGGCCTTTCTGGCCGAGGCGCTGGCGGATTTTCCGGCGGCGCTGCGGGTGCGCAACTGGTCGGGCCACAGCCCGGCTTTCAGCGCGCAGTTGGGCGCCCGGGGCTGGATCGGCATGACCTGGCCGCGCCGCTACGGTGGGCAAGCGCGCTCGCCGCTAGAGCGCTACGTGGTGCTTGAAGAATTGCTGGCCGCCGGTGCGCCGGTGGGCGCGCACTGGGTGGCCGAGCGCCAGAGCGCGCTGCTGCTGATGCGGCTGTCGCCCGACCTGCTGGCGCCGCGCATCGTGCCCGGCATCGTGCGCGGCGAGACGTTTTTTTGCATCGGCATGAGCGAGCCTGATTCGGGCTCCGATCTGGCGTCGATCCGCACCCGCGCGCTGCGCACCGATGCCGGCTGGGTGGTCAACGGCCGCAAGGTGTGGACGTCGCGCGCCCACCAGGCCCACTACATGATTGCGCTGGTGCGCACCGGCGCGCCGGGTGAGGTGCGGCAGGCCGGCCTGTCGCAACTGCTGGTGGACATGACCACCCCGGGCCTCACAGTGCGGCCCATCGTCAACCAGTTGGGTGAGCATGATTTCAACGAGGTCACCTTCGACGATGTGCTGGTGCCGCATGCGCACCTGCTCGGGGTAGAGGGCGCCGGCTGGGCCCAGGTCTCGGCGGAGCTGGCGTTTGAGCGCAGCGGGCCCGAGCGCTACCTCAGCAGCACGCAATTGCTGCTGGAAATGCTGGACGCGGCGGCGGGTGGGCAGGGTGGCCCGGCGGCGCCGCTGGACGCCCGCCAGGCGGTGGCGCTCGGCCGCATCACTGCCAGTTACGCCACCTTGCGCCAGATGTCGCTGGGCGTGTCGGCCATGCTGGCGCGCGGTGACAACCCGGCGTTGGCGGCGGCGCTGGTCAAAGACCAGGGCGCGCTGGTCGAGCAGGCGATGCCCGACATCGCGCATGATTTGTACGGCGGGCTGGCGGCACCGGGCTCGGCGCTGGCGCTGGCGATGTCTTACACCGCGCGCGCCGCGCCGTCGTTTTCACTGCGCGGCGGCACGCGCGAGATCTTGCGCGGCATCATCGCCAAAGGCATGGGGTTGCGATGAGTGCGTCAATGATCGAGCAAAGCGCCGAGCGGCTGTTTGCCGGCGAGGTGACCCGGGCGCTGCGCATGCGGTTTGAGGCTGGTGAGTTTCCGCAGGCGCTGTGGCAGTTGGTGGCCGACCAGGGCCTGCCGCTGGCGCTGGCCACCGAGGCCGCCGGTGGCATTGCCGCAAGTTGGGCCGATGCCTACCCGATCCTGCGCGGCATCGGCCACTGGCAGGTGCCGCTGCCGTTGGCCGAGACGATGATCGCCGGGCAACTGCTGTCGATGGCCGGCTTGCAGATACCGGACGGGCCGATTGCGCTGATCGAGCCAGATGTCGCCGGCCAGTGGGTGCTGCGCCACAGCGCCGCCGGCCAGCGGCTCACCGGCCGGGCGCAGCGCGTGGCCTGGGCCAGCGCCTGCGGCTGGGCGCTGGTGTCGCTGCCGGCGGCGGCGCCGTCCGTTGCGGGCCGTATCCTGCTGGTGGATTTGCGCGATGCCGCCAGCGTGCACATCAGCGCCCAGCGCAACCCGGCCAACGAGCCGTGCGAGGAGGTGGCGCTGCACGGCGCGCCGGTGCGGGCCCAGGCGGCCAACCCGCTACCGGCACTGCACCGGCCGGTGCGCACCCTGGGCGCCATCGCCAGCAGCGCCATGATGGTGGGCGCGATGGAATGGCTGCTGGCGCAATCGGTGCAATACGCGCAAGACCGGCTGCAATTTGGCCGACCCATCGGCAAAAACCAGGCCATCCAGCAGCAACTGGCGCTGCTGGCCGGTGAGGTGGCCGCCGCCCGGGTGGCCGCGCTGGTGGCCTGCGCCGATGCGCCGGATGTGGCTGCTGCCGGCTGCGCCAGCACCGTGTTCAGCGCGGCGGTGGCCAAGGTGCGCTGCGGTGAGGCGGCCACCCGCGCCGCAGCCATCGCCCACCAGGTGCACGGCGCCATCGGCTTCAGCCAAGACCATGGCTTGCACTTTGCCACCCGCCGGCTCTGGGCCTGGCGTGAGGCGCACGGCGCCGACGCCTGGTGGGCGCAGCAGTTGGGTGAGGCAGCGATCCGCGCCGGCAGCGCCGGCTTCTGGCCGGCCATCACCGACCGGCACTTTGCCGGCCTGGATTTGCGCTCAGCCCCCCGGCCCACCCGGCCCACCCCGTCAACCCCTGAACCGACCCAAAATGCCTGCCCCCACTGAGAACCTGCGCATCACCCACCAGCAGCATGTGGCCATCGTCGAAATCAATCGGCCGCCGCACAATTTTTTTGACCAGCCGCTGATCCGCGACCTGGCCATCGCCTTCGAGGCCATCGACACTGACCCGGCTTTGCGCAGCATCGTGCTGTGCGCCCAAGGCACGGCGTTTTGTGCCGGCGCCAATTTCGGCACCCGGGGCGACCCGACCGGCGCTGACAGCCCGCGCCGCGTCAACCCGATTTACGACGAGGCGCTGCGGCTGTTTGCCTGCGCCAAACCGGTGGTGGCGGCGGTGCACGGACCGGCCATCGGCGGCGGGCTGGGGCTGGCGCTGGTGGCTGACTTTCGCATTACCTGCGCTGAGGCGCGCTTTTCGGCCAACTTCAACCGGCTGGGTTTTCATCCCGGCTTTGGCCTGTCGGTCACGCTGCCGCGGCTGATCGGTTTGCAACAGGCGGCGCTGTTGTTCTACACCGGTCGCCGCATCGGCGGTGAGCAGGCTTTTGCAATGGGCCTGGCCGACGCGCTGGTGGCGCAAGACCAGGTGCGCGACCAGGCCATCCGGCTGGCCACCGAGATCGCGGCCAGCGCGCCGCTGGCCGTGGCGTCCACCCGCCAGTCGCTGCGCCGGGGGCTGGTGGACGAGATCCGCGCCGCCGTGGCGCGTGAGAGCGAGGCGCAGAACCGCGAGTTTCTCAGCGCCGATTTCAAAGAAGGCGTGGCGGCGATGGCCGACCGTCGCGAGCCGGTGTTCACCGGGCGCTGACCGGGCTGGCCGGCGACGTCAGCCCACGTCAGCCGCAGCCACCGGCTCAAACCACACGCCGGCCAGCCCGGCCAACGTCCAGCAGGCAGGCCTGGCGCGCGGCGGCGACCAGCAGCGCCGCCGGATCGGCCACCGCCCCTTGCAACCCTGGCCCTTCGGGTGATTCATTTGATGACAGGCCCTCGCCGCCGCGCTCCTGGCCAGGCGCGCCCGACCGGGCCAAAAACCGCCCGGCCGCGGTGCCGGCCTGGGCGGGCGCGACGAACTCCAAAAAACTGCTGCCCAGCGCAAACAGCGCGTTCTCCAGGCCGAATCTGGTCACCGCCGGGTCGCGGTGGCAGACCGGCAGGCCCAGGATGTCTTGCAGCGCCTGCACCACCGGCGCCAGCCAGTGGCTGACCAGGCAGACCTGGCGCAGGCGCAGGGCGGGGGCGGTCAATCGGCCGCAAAACAATAAAACAGCCCGGCGCCACCGGTGGACTTCAACACGTCAGGGCTGCAGCCGCGTGATTGGTGGGACGAGTTCCAGGATTTGGCCGGCACGCTCTCGTCCAGGCCGGTTTTGTCGTGGTGACCCACCATCGCCGCGCCGCCGCTGGCCATCGTCCAGTTGCCGCAGGTCGAGTTGGCCTCACCGGCGATGGTCGTGCCGTCGGGCTGTGAGCCGGTCAGCACGTCGTGCGTATTGGGCGTGTCGCCCGCGCCGTTGATGACGGCGCCGGTCTCGGTCAGCGCGGTCTGCTTGCTCAGGTTGTTGGCGCCGTGCAGTTGCGCCACGTCGCTGGCCACGACCACGCCTTTGGCATTGCGCCACGGGCCGTTGCCGATGCGGTCGCGGGCGTTGACGCCCGGCTGGCCGGCAAAGGGTTGCGTGCTCAAGTAGGCGCGCCAGCTGCGGTTGCCGGCACCGGCGGCGCTGGCCAGGGCCTGGCAATGCGCGTCGGCGCCGGCCAGTCCGCCCAGGTCACCGCCTTTGCCGGGGTTGCTGCTGGTGACAAAAAAACTGGTACCGGTTTTGCCGGGCAGCATGCTGCCGCAGGCGGCCAGCGCCGACACAGCGGCAGCAGCAGCGGCCAGGGCAGACCAACGGATTGATTGACGCATCGCGGGTTCTCCAAAAAAGGGCCCGGATAGTCTGCCAGAAACCCAACGCCCGGTGGCAACGGCCAGATCAGCGCGGCGGCTTGGGGGGCAGTTTGGCGGGCGGCTTGGGCGGCGGCTTGGGCGGCAGCTTGGGTGACAGCTTGGGTGGCAGCGTCGCTTTCGGCCGGGACGGCGGGCGGCGCGCCGGCACCGGGCGCAGCGCTGGGCTGGCCGGCAGCACAGCACCCCGGGTGCGCGCCGTCCAGACCTTGAAGGCATTCGGCGTCAGTTCTTTTTTCAGCAACTGCACCACCTGGCCCGGCGTCAGGCCGTGCTGCATCAGCACCGCGTTGAACGGCGGCCGGTCGTCCCAGGCGGTGGCGATCACGCGCTCGATCTCGGCGGGGGTCAAACGGGGCAGCGGCCTGGCCATGCCGGATTGTCGGTGACGGGCCGGTCGGTGCAGCGGCTTGTCACTGGCGGGACATCGGGGGGGTTGGGCGGGGTGACAGGATTCCGGGCTTCGCTCGCCGCCCTCACCCCAGCGCTCTCCCGCGTGCGGGAGAGGGAGGAACACAAAACCCCCGTCTGCCGTCGCAACCCACCCCAAGCCATGACCCTGCTGCCCAACGGCCTGATCGTCGTCGCCAAACGCGACTGCCCCACCTGCATGCTGATTGAGCCGTTGCTGCCCACGCTGGCGCAAAGCGGGCAGCCGCTGACGGTTTATGTGCAGGACGATCCGGCCTACGCCGCCGGCCTGGCCGGTCTGGCCGATGTGCGGCTGGACGACACGCTGGAGCAGTCCTTCCACCTCGGCATCGAGTTTGTGCCCACCTTGATCCGGGTCGAGGGCGGGGTGGAGGTGGCGCGCACCCACGGCTGGCACCGGGGCGACTGGCGGCAGATCACCGGCCTGGCGGATCTGGGCGCGCATCTGCCCGAGCTGCGCCCGGGTTGCGGCTCCAAAACCGGAGAGCCCGGCATCGCCGAAGAGCTGATCGTGCGTTTTGGCCACACCGGCCTGGCCTCGCGGCAGATCGAGCTGGGGGATGCCGAAGATGCGATGGAAGCCTGTTTTGACCGCGGCTGGAGTGACGGCCTGCCGGTGGTGCCGCCCACGCCGGCCCGGGTGCTGCGCATGTTGCAGGGCACGACCCGCGCCCCCGACGAGGTGATCGGCCTGGTGCCACCCGACCTGGCGCCCTGCACGGTGGAGAAAGTGGCCATCAACGCGGTGCTGGCCGGCTGCAAGCCCGAGTACCTGCCCATCGTGCTGGCGGCAGTCGAGGCTGCGCTGGTCGATGAATTTGGCATGCACGGCATCCTGTGCACGACGATGTTTGCCGGCCCGGTGCTGATCGTCAACGGCCCGCTGGCGCGCCGGGTGGGCATCAACTCGGGCGTCAACGCACTTGGCCAGGGCCACCGCGCCAATGCCAGCATCGGCCGCGCGCTGCAACTGGTGATCCGCAATGTCGGCGGCGGCCGGCCCGGTGAGGTGGACCGGGCCACGCTGGGCACGCCCGGCAAATACAGCTTCTGTTTTGCCGAGGCCGAGGATTCGGCCTGGCTGCCGCTGTCGGTCGAGCGTGGCTTTGCCCGCGAGGCGTCCACCGTCACGCTGTTTGCCGGCGAGGGCGTGCAGGGCGTGGTCGATCAAAAATCGCGCACGCCCGAATCATTGGCCAAAAGCTTTGCGCTCTGCCTGCGCGCGGTTGACCACCCCAAGCTGGCGCTGGCCGGTGATGCGCTGCTGGTGGTCTCACCCGACCATTGCCGGGTGTTCATCGACGCCGGCTGGTCAAAAGCCCGGCTGCTCGACGAGCTGACCCGCCTGCTGCTGCTGCCGGGCGACGAGATGGTGGCCGGTGCCGGCGGCATTGCCGAGGGCGTGCCGCTGGCTTTTGCCGGCAAGCCGGTGCCCAAGTTCCGCCCCGGCGGGCTGTTGATTGTTCGTGCCGGCGGCAGCGCCGGGCTGTTTTCGGCCATCATTGCCGGCTGGGCCGCATCGGGCCCGGTCGGCTCCATCCCTGTGACCAAGGAGATCACTGCATGAGTAGCACCCTCGTTTTGCTCGACCCCACCGCCGAGCGCCAACCCCTGGCCCGCGCGCTGGCGGCGCGGCCGGCCACGCTGGCGGGGCTGTCGGTGGCGGTGCTGGACATCGCCAAAGCGCGCGGCAATGTGTTTCTGGATCGGCTGGCCGAGTTGCTGGCGGCGCAGGGCGTGGCCGTCAACCGCTACCGCAAACCCACCTTCACCCGGCCGGCGCCCACCGCGCTGCGCCAGCAGATTGCGGCCGAGAACCAGCTCGTCATCGAAGGCCTGGCCGACTGAGGCTCGTGCACGTCGTGCTGTATGCATGACATCGCCGATCTGGAGTCGCGTGGCATCCCCGGTGTGGGCGTTGCGTCGAGTGAGTTTGTACAGGCTGCCGCCGTGCAGGCCCGGTCGCTGGGGTTTGATCCGGCGATGGTGTTTGTCGCCCATCCGATCCAGGACCGCAGCGACGACGAGTTGCGCGCGCTGGCCGATGCCGCCTTGCCCGCCATCCTGCTGCGGTTGGTGGCGCCCGCACTGCCAGCCGGCTGACGGCAGCCGCCGCCGGCCGGCGCGTGGGCTCCGCGTGGGGGGCTGCGTGGGCGGCTGCCTGGGTGGCTGCGCGGGCGGCTGCGATGGTTGAGCCCGCAGCGCCGCCGGGCCACTGGCAGGTGCAGACCGACCCGCTGCGGCTGAAGCAGGTCTTGCACAACCTGCTGGGCAATGCCATCAAATACAACCAGCGCGGCGGCAGCGTGGCGCTGACGCTGGCCGATCTGGGCGACCAGGTGCGGCTGGACGTCGCCGACACCGGCCCCGGTCTGAGCGCCGAGCAGCAGGCGCGGCTGTTCCAGGCTTTCGAGCGGCTCGACACCAGCCGGTCTGACATCCCCGGCGCCGGTGTCGGCCTGCTGCTCAGCAAGCGCATCACCGAGCTGATGGGCGGCCAGATCGGCCTGCGCAGCGCGGTCGGCCGGGGCAGCACCTTCTGGCTGCTGCTGCGGCGCCCGGCCGGCGTGCCCGCCGCCCCCCCGTGATCATTGCCACCGCCGGCCATGTCGATCATGGCAAAACCAGCCTGGTGCTGGCGCTGACGCAAACCCACACCGACAGCGCGGCCGAAGAAAAGCGCCGGGGCATGACGATCGACCTGGGTTTTGCGTATTCGCACCTCGATGACCCCGACCCGCATCACCTGGCCCTGGCCGGCCAGCGCCCGCAGCCCGGCGGTGCCGACAGCGCGCCGCTGGGTTTTGTCGACGTGCCCGGCCATGAGCGCTTTGTGCGCAACATGCTGGCCGGCGTGGCGGCCATCGACCTGGCGTTGCTGGTGGTGGCCGCCGACGACGGCCCGATGCCGCAAACCCATGAGCATCTGGCCATCCTGGCCCTGCTGGGCGTGCCGCGCTGCGTGGTGGTGTTGAGCAAGATCGACCGCGTGCCGGCCGAGCGGCTGGCCCAGGCCCGGCGCGAGATCAGCGCACTGCTGGCGCCCGGCCCGTATGCCCAGGCGCCGGTGTTTGCGGTGGCCGCGCCCAGCGGCGCCGGGCTGGCCGCGCTGCGCCAGCACCTGCTGGCCGCCAGCCGGGCGTTGGCGGCGCCCCCGGCCACCGGCTGGTTCCGGCTGGCCGTGGACCGCAGCTTTTTGCGCCCTGGCGCCGGGCGCATCGTCACCGGTGCGGTGCTGTCGGGCGCGGTGCAGGTGGGCGATTTGCTGCGGGTCTCACCCAGCGGCAGCAGCGCCCGGGTGCGTGGCCTGCATGCGCAAAACCAGCCGGCCGAGCGGGCCCAGGCCGGCCAGCGCTGTGCGCTCAATTTGACGGGGCTGGATTTGCGCCGCGCCGCGCCGGTGCGCGGCGACTGGGTGCTGGCGCCCGACGCCCACGCGCCCAGCCAGCGCATCGACGTGCGGCTGTGCGTGCTGGCCAGCGCCGGCCAGCCGCTGGCGCACCGGGCGCTGCTGCATCTGCACATCGGTGCGGCCGCACTGCCGGCCCGGCTGGCGCTGCCCGGCGGCGGGGCCATCCAGCCCGGCGCCTGCGGCGGGGCCCAACTGCTGCTGGCCGCCCCGGTGGCCGCGCTGCACGGTGACCGCTTCATCCTGCGCGATGCGGCGGCCCAGCGCACGCTGGCCGGCGGCCAGGTGGTCGATCCGTTCGGCCCGCTGCGCGGCCGGTCCGGGCCGGTGCGGGCGGCGCGGGCCGCGCAATTGGCGGCGCTGGCGTTGCCGACACCGGCGCAGGCCTTGGCGGCGCTGCTGGCCGCTGCGCCGGCCGGGGTGGATTTGGCGCGCTTTGCGCTGGCCCGCAACCTGCCGCCCGACGAGGCCGGGCCGGCGCTGGCCGGCGTGCCGATGCAGCGCATCGCCAGCGACGCCGGGCTGCTGGGCCTGTCGCCCGGCCACTGGCAGGCGCAGTGCCAGCAGGCGAGCGCCGCGCTGGCGGCCTGGCATGCGGCCCGGCCCGACAGCCTGGGGGCCGGTGAGGCGGCGTTGGCCGATTGGATGAAGGCCGGGGCGCCCGGTGCGGCGACTGCTGCGGCGAACGGCAGCGTGAAGGCCGGGGCGCCGGACGCGGCAAGCCACGGCCTGCCGGGTGCTGCCGTGCAGCGCCCGCTGCTGCGCGCCGCGCTGGCCGCGCTGGTGCAAGCCGGTGCGGTGCAGCGCGACGGCCTGCGCTACCGGCTGGCCGGGCACCGGCCGGTGTTGTCAGCGGCCGACGCCGATTTGCTGGCCCGGGTGGCCGGCGCGCTGCGGCCGGCCGGCCTGCGCCCGCCCATCGTCGGTGATCTGGCCATGCAGTTGGGCTTGGCGCTGCCGGCCTTGCTGGATTTCCTGGCCCGCATCCAGCCGATGGGTGCGTTGGTGCGCGTGGCACCGAACCGCTTTTACCTGCCCGAGACGGTGGCCGATCTGGCCCAGCAGGCCCGGCACCTGGCCGGCGCGTCGGACGCGGGCTTTGATGCGGCGGCCTACCGCGATGCGACCGCCATCGGCCGCAATCTGACAGTGCAGGTGCTGGAGTTTCTGGACCGCGAAGGCCTGACCCGGTTTGACGGGCAGCGGCGGCGCTGGGTGGGGTGACGGACGCTGATCCAGCGCCGCAGCGCCTGGCCGCACCCGCAGCCCAGCCGCAAACCGCCGTGCTAAGGTTCCAGCGCGGCGCGGGCGCTGATTTACCGGTGGCGCGCCCGGGGTCAAAGCGGCCGAGAAGCACCTGGCGTGTCGGGCGGATTCGACGCCCACACCCTTCCGCCACATCCCGGCTGCATCGCAGCCGCAGCATCCCGTCCCCAGGAGCCCGACATGCGCCTTCAAATCCCCACCACCAGCCTGCAATTGCGCACCCTCGTCACGGCGGATGGTGAGCTGCAAATGTCGCTGGCCCCGGTGGACACCCCCGCGCCCGGCGCCGATGAGGTGCTGATCCGCATCCAGGCCACGCCGATCAACCCGTCCGACATCGGCCTGCTGTTTGGCGCGGCCGATATCAGCACCGCCCGCGTCTCGGGCCCGGCCGGCCAGCCGCTGCTGACGATGGTCATCCCCGAGCGGGCCATGAAAAGCATGGCCGGCCGGCTGGGCCAGTCACTGCCCGCCGGCAACGAGGGCGCGGGCCTGGTGGTGGCGGCCGGCGCCGCACCCGCCGCGCAGGCCCTGCTGGGCAAAACCGTGGCGGTGATCGGCGGCGCGATGTACGCCCAGTACCGCTGCATGCCGGCCAGCCAGTGCCTGCTGCTGCCGGCCGATGCCACACCGGCGGAAGGCGCGTCGTGCTTTGTCAACCCGTTGACGGCGCTGTGCATGACCGAGACGATGCGGCGTGAGGGCCACCACGCGCTGGTGCACACCGCTGCGGCGTCCAACCTGGGCCAGATGTTGAACAAGATCTGCCTGAAAGACGGCATCGGGCTGGTCAACATCGTGCGCAAGCCCGAGCAGGCGGCATTGCTGCGCGGCATCGGCGCCAAACACGTGTGTGACGCCAGCCAGCCCGGCTTCATGGACGATTTGACCGAGGCCCTGGTGGCCACCGGCGCCACCATCGCCTTTGATGCCACCGGCGGCGGCAAGCTGGCCGGGCAGATCCTGGCCGGCATGGAGGCCGCGCTCAACCGCACCGCCCAGGTCTACAGCCGCTACGGCTCGACCACCCACAAACAGGTTTATATCTACGGCGGGCTCGACACCGGCGCCACCGAGTTCAACCGCAGCTTCGGCATGGCCTGGGGCGTGGGCGGCTGGCTGCTGTTCCCGTACCTGGTCAAGTTGGGCGCCGACGCCACGTTGGCGCTCAAGCAGCGGGTGGCGGCCGAGCTGAAGACCACCTTTGCCAGCCACTATTCGCGTGAAATCTCGCTGGCCGAGGCCTTGTTGCCCGAGGTGGCGGCGGCCTACGGCCAGCGCGCCACCGGCGCCAAGTTTCTGATCAACCCTGCCAAAGGCCAGGCGGGCTGAGCGGACATTGATCGGCCGGGTCTAGGAGGCTGTCGGGCTTGGGGCGTCGAAGCGAAATTTGGCCCCAGCGAGGACAGTTTTTGCCGGGTTTGCAGGCCCATAGCCGTCGCTATGGGACAAAAAGCCGGTGAAAAATGGACCGCTGCGGCCAAATTGCAGCCGACGATCCC
>JANLOP010000382.1:0-13970 GCA_031366635.1 Betaproteobacteria bacterium
AACCTGGTGGCCAACATCCTGCAGGCCGAGGCCTGGTATCAGCCGGCGCTTAAAAAGATTCCGGCCGGCCAGCAAATTGTCACCGTCTGCGCCTTGCCGCTGTACCACATTTTCGGCTTCAACACCAACATGATGCTGGGCCTGCGCATGGGCGGCTGCAACCTGTTGGTCGCCAACCCGCGCGACATCCCGGCGCTGCTCAAAGACCTGGCGGCGCAGCCGTTTCACAGCCTGCCGGCGGTCAACACCCTGTTCGCCGCGATCGCCAACCACGCTGATTTCGACAGCGTGGACTGGAGCCACCTGAAGATTTCAGTCGGCGGCGGCATGGCGGTCACCCAGGGCACGGCGCGGCTGTGGCTGGACAAAACCGGCTGCCCGATCTGTGAGGGCTACGGCTTGAGCGAGACCAGCCCGTCGGCCACCTGCAACCCGGTGGACGCTACCGCCTACACCGGCACCATCGGCCTGCCGATGCCCAGCACCGAGCTGGCCTTGCTGGACGACGACGGCCAGGAGGTGGCGCCGGGCAGCCCCGGCGAGATCGCCATCCGCGGCCCGCAGGTGATGGCCGGCTACTGGCAGCGGCCCGACGAGACGGCCAAGGTGATGACGGCCGACGGGTTTTTTCGCACCGGCGACATCGGCACCGTGGACGAGCGCGGCTACTTCAAGATCGTCGACCGCAAGAAAGACATGATTCTGGTCTCGGGTTTCAACGTCTATCCCAATGAGGTGGAGGACGTGCTGTCGCAACTGCCCGGCGTGCTGGAGTGTGCGGCGGTGGGCATCCCCGACGACAAGGCCGGTGAGGCCGTCAAAGTGGTGATCGTCAAGAAAAACCCGGCCCTCACCGAGACAGAGGTGCGCGCCTGGTGCGAGGCCAACCTGACGGGCTACAAGCGGCCCCGGGTGGTGGAGTTCCGCGCTGATCTGCCAAAAAGCACGGTCGGCAAAATCCTGCGTCGCGAGTTGCGTGAGGTGCCCCGTTGACCGATAGCCCCGCCGCCGCCAATATGGGCCCGTGGCTTGAGCTGCCCCTGGCCAAGACCGACGCCGGCCGCCGTGAGATCACCGAGCGCCGGCTGACGCTGTCGCGCCCGGCGCGCAATCTGCTGCTGATCATCGACGCCCGGCGCAGCGCCGGTGAGTGGTTGGCGCTGGTGCAGGGCTGCGGGCCGGCCGAGCTGCAACAACTGGTGGGCGCAGGCCTGGTGGGGCGCCTGGCGCCGCCCGCAGACGAGCCGGCCGCTGCCGCTGTCGCCGCGCCGCTGGCCGCCGTCGCGGCGCCCACCGCCCGCATGAGCCTGGCCGACGCCCTGCAAGCCCAGGGCTACCGCGTGCTGTACGACCGCCTGACCGCTGAGGCGCGGCCCCAACTGGGCCTGATCAAGGGCTACAAGTTGATCCTTGCTATCGAGAAATGTGCCGGCCCGGTGGAGATACGTGCGCTGGCCCTGCAGTTTGTCGAGCAAGTGCGCGGCGTCAAAGGCGATGACGAGGCCAATGCCCTGGCCCAGCGCCTGGCCAACCCGGCTTGACGGGCGCGGCGGGCGCGCCGGCCGGCCGGCCAGAATCCCCCCATGACGGCCCGCTTCCACACCGACCAGGCCCTGGCGCCCGGCACCGAGCTGGCCCTGCCCGACAACGCCGCCCGCCATGTGCAGGTGCTGCGCCTTCAGCCGGGCGCGGCCATCACGCTGTTCAACGGCCTGGGCGGCGAGTGGCAGGCCCGGATCGTGGCGATGGGCCGCAAGGCCGTCACGGTGCGGTTGCTGACGCACCAGCCCACCGAGTGCGAGCTGGCCTGGCCGGTGACGCTGGCCATCGGCATGCCGGCCAATGAGCGCATGGACGGCCTGGTTGAAAAAGCCACCGAGCTGGGTGTGGTGGCCGTCCAGCCGCTGGTCTGCGAGCGCTCGGTGCTGCGTGTGGCCGGTGACCGGGCCGAGCGCAAGGCCGCGCACTGGCAGGCGGTGGCCGTGGCGGCCTGTGAGCAAAGTGGCCGCAACCGCGTGCCGGCCGTGGCGCCGCCGGCCGTGCTGCGCGACTGGCTGGCCGCCTTGCCCGCGCGGCCGCCGCTCCCGCCAGGCCGGCCAGACCCGCCAGCCGCCAGCCACCGCCTGCTGCTGAGCCTGGCGCCCAGTGCCCAGACCCTGATGGCCGCGCTGGCCGCCCTCGCGCGGTCGGCCGGCGCCCAGCCGCACCCGCCCATCACCATCCTGAGTGGCCCGGAGGGCGGCCTGAGCCCGGCCGAACTGGCGCTGGCCGAGGCGGCCGGGTTCTGCCCCGTCACGCTCGGCCGGCGTGTGCTGCGCGCCGACACCGCCCCGCTGGCCGCGCTGGCGGTCATCGCCTGTTTTACCGCGCTGGAGACCGCCCGGTGAACCCACGCCTGCTGTTGCTCACGCTCTGCCAGGGCCTGCTGATGGTCAACAACGTGGTCTTCATCGCCATCAACGGCCTGGTCGGGCTGGCGCTGGCGCCGGTGGGCTGGATGGCCACCTTGCCGATCACCGGCTATGTGGCCGGCGGCGCGCTGGCCACCGGCCTGGTGGCGCGCCACCAGCGGCGCTTTGGCCGCCAGCGCACTTTTCAGATTGGCCTGGGCGTGGCGTTTTGCAGTGCCGGCGTGTGCGCCTACGCCGCGCTGACGCGCAACTTCTGGCTGCTCAGCGCCGCCACGCTGCTGGCCGGCTACTACAACGCCAACGGCTCGCTGTACCGGTTTGCGGCGGTTGAGCTGGTGGGCGATCACTTTAAAGAGCGCGCCATCTCCTGGGTGCTGGCCGGCGGAATCCTCGGCGCGGTGGTGGGCCCCAACCTGGCCAGTTGGAGCCGCGACGCGCTCAGCCAGCCGTTTGCCGGGGCCTACCTGGCGCTGATGGGCGTGGCGCTGCTGGGTGGCTTGGTGATGCAGCAGATCCCGTTCCCGCCGCTGCCCGGCCAGGGCCCGGCAGCAAAACACGGCACGCCACCGCCGCCGGGCCGGCCGTTGGCGAAGATCGTGCGCCAGCCGGTGTTCATCATCGCGGCGGCGGGCTGTGCCATCGGCTACGGTGTGATGAACCTGCTGATGGCCGCCACGCCGATTGCGATGGCCCAGTGCAACCACCCGTTCAGCGCCGCCGCGCTGGTGCTGGAGTGGCATGTGCTGGGCATGTTTGTGCCCAGCTTTTTCACCGGCAAGCTGATCAAGCGCTTTGGCGTGCTGCCCGTCATGGCCAGCGGGCTGCTGCTCAACATCGCCTGCGTGGTCTTTGCGCTGGGTGGCAATGACCTGATGCACTTTCTCGGCGCGCTGACAGTGCTGGGCGTGGGCTGGAACTTTCTCTACATCGGCGGCAGCGCGCTGGCCACGCAAGCCTGGCGGCCCGAGGAAAAAACCCAGGTCCAGGCGGCGCTGGATTTCTGTGTCTATTCGACCATGACGCTCACCTCGTTCAGCTCGGGTGCGCTGGTCACCACTGGCGGCTGGACGGCGATGAACCTGGGCACGCTGCTGCCGATCAGCCTGCTGGGCGCGGCGCTGCTGTGGCTGGCGCGCTTGCAGCGCCGGCCGTTGCCGGCCTGAGCAAAGCCCCTGGGTGGCCGGGGCCGCCGTGCCGGCCGCGGGCGGGTGGCGACAATGCAGATGTTTTTCAACCAGCCAGGAGTGCAGCATCATGGGTTTGCTTGATTCGGTTCTGGGCAGCGCGATGGGCGCGATGGGCGGTGGCCAGGGCGGCGCCGGCGCTGACATGCTGATGCGGGTGCTGGGCGGCCTGCTCAGCCCCGGCGGCGTGGCAGGCGGGGCAGGCGGCGCCGGGGGCCTGGCCGGGCTGGTGCAGCAGTTGCAGCAAGGCGGGCTGGGCGACGTGGTGCAGTCGTGGGTGGGCCACGGCCAGAACCAGCCGGTCTCAGCCGAGCAACTGCATGCCGCGCTGGGCGGTGACCAGGTGAGCGCGATGGCCCAAGAGGCCGGCGTGCCGCAAGACGACTTGATGGCCCAGTTGTCGAAATTGCTGCCGGGCGTGGTCGACAAGCTCACGCCCAACGGCGAGTTGCCGGCCGGTGGCACCGGCAACATCGGCGACATGTTGGGCGGGTTGATCGGCGGGTTTTTGAAGCGCTGAGGGCCAGCAGGCGGTCGGGCCCCGGCCAAAACGGCGCAGGCGCCTATTCGGCGGCGGGCTTGCCGCGCGCCGACCCGGCCACCAGGTCAAAGCGGAACAGCCGGCATTCAATCGGCCCGTTCCACATCGGCACGCGCCGGCTCTCTTTCAGCCGCAGCGCTTGCGGCAGCTTCATGTCGGGGCTCAGCACCCAGGCCGTCCAGCCGGCGTAGTGGTGCTTCCAGTGCGCAGCCAATTGGCTGAAGAACTCGGTCGCGCTGGCGCCGCCCTCAAAGCCCTCGCGGGTGGGCCGGGGATTGGGCCGCTGGTCTGCCCGATTGCGCGGGCCGCTGCGCTCGCTGCCACGCCCCATCGGCTCGATGCGCTCGCCATACGGCGGGTTGATCACCATCAGCCCGCGCTCGGCCGGCGGCAGGCGCTGCAAGGCATCCGCTGTCTTGAACTCGATGAACCGGGCCACGCCGGCGCGCTCGGCATTGCGCTGGGCAAAGTCGGTCATGCGGAACGACACATCCCCGCCATAAATCTTCACCGCCGGTGGTTGTTGACGGGCCCGGGCGGCGTCTTTCAGCCGGGCCCAACTGTTCTGGTGCGGGCGGAACGGCAGCATCTTTTCGAAAGCAAAGCGCCGCTGCAAACCCGGTGCGATGCCGCACGCCACTTGCGCCGCCTCGATCACGATGGTGCCGGCGCCGCAGCACGGATCAAACAGCGGGCCGTCCTCTGGTCGGCCCTGCCAGCCGGCGGCAGCCAGCAGCGCGGCGGCCAGCGTCTCTTTGAGCGGCGCCTCGCCCTTCAAGCCCTGGGCATCACGCCAGCCGCGCTTGAACAGCGCCTCACCCGAGGTGTCGGCATACAGCGTGGCATGGCTGGGCGACAGGTGCAGCGTGAGCGGCAGATCGGGGAATTTGGTGTCGATGCTGGGCCGCTCACCCGTGCTGTCACGCAGCACATCGCAGACCGCGTCTTTCACCCGCAAGGTGGCAAAGTTCAGGCTTTGCAGCGGTGAGCGCTGGGCGGTGGTGTCGATGCGGAAGGTTTGCGCCGGCGTAATCCAGTCGCCCCAGGGCACCGTGCGGGCCAGTGCGTACAAGTGGTGCTCGTTGTCGTACGGCCCATGCACCAGCGGCCACAGCACACGCTGGGCCAGCCGGCTCTCCAGGTTCAGCCGCATCGCGGCCAGCGCATCCCCCATCACCTGCAGGCCGCCCCGGTCGATCTGCACTGCCGTGCCAGCGCCCAGGATGCGCTGCACTTCGTCGGCCAGCAGCGCCTCAACACCGGCCGCGCAGGGCAGGAATAGCGAAACCGGTGCGTCGCCCACCGCCGCCGCCCGGCGCCGGGGGGCGGCGGTTGCGGGTGCGGCTACGGTTGCGGTTGCCGCAGGCAGCGCCGGGCTGTCGTCAGCCGCGCTCACATCGCCTTGCGCAAGTTGGCCGGCGCGATCTTCAGCGCCTCGCGGTATTTGGCCACGGTGCGGCGCGCCACCTGGATGCCCTGCTCGGCCAGCATGTCGGCCAGTTGGCTGTCGGACAGCGGCTTGACCAGGTCCTCGGCAATCACCAGTTGCTTGATCAGCGCCCGCACCGCCGTGCTGCTGGCATTGCCACCGGCCTCGGTGTTGAGCGAGCTGCCGAAAAAGTATTTCAACTCGAAAGTGCCGTAAGGCGTGTTCATGTATTTGGCGGTGGTGACGCGCGAGATGGTGCTCTCGTGCAGGCCCAGCTCATCGGCGATCTCACGCAGCACCAGCGGCTTCATGGCGATCTCACCGTGCGTGAAAAAGCCTTTCTGCCGCTCGACGATGGCCTGGCTGACACGCAGGATGGTGTCAAAGCGCTGCAGGATGTTCTTCATGAACCAGCGTGCCTCTTGCAGCCGCTGCGACAGCCCGGCGGCGCTGCCGTTGCGCTGGCCGCGGATGGCTTGCGCGTACAAATCATTGATGCGCAGCTTGGGCATCACATCCGGATTGAGCGTGGTCTTCCAGCCCCGGCCGGATTTGACCACCATCACATCGGGCACGACGATATTGGCCTCGGCCCGGGTGAAGGGCCGGCCGGGCTTGGGCTCACAGGCCTTGATCAGCGTCTCGGCCTGGCGCAGCGTCTCTTCATTCGCGCCGGTGGCCTGCATCAGCTTTTTCATGTCCTTGCGGGCCAGCAACGCCAGGTGCTTCTGGCTCACCAGGATGGCGGTGCTGCGGGCCGGGCTGGGCGGCAAGGTGCGCAGTTGCAGCGCCAGGCAATCGCCCAGGCCGGACGCGCCCACGCCGGTGGGCTCAAAGCTCTGCAACCATTTCAGCGCGCAGCGCAGGCTGTCGGCCAGGTCTTCACGCTCTTCGGCGGCTTCGTCGCCGTCCAAGCCCATGCCGAAAGCCAGGCGCTCGGCAATCTCGTCCAGCGTGTCGGCCAGGTAGCCGTCTTCATTCAGCGATTCGATCAGCACCATCACCGCCGCCGCGTCTTCGGGCGACAGCCGCATGCCCAGCAATTGGCGGCGCAAATGCTCTTGTAATGTGGGCCCGGTGTCGGCCGATTCGATCGGCTCGTAATCGTCGTCGCCTGAGCTGCTGGCGCTGCTGGCCGACGGCAGCTCGCGGATGCCGTCAAAGTCATCGCGCTCGGTGCCGTTCTCCCAGTCGTCACGCTCACTGCCGCCAAAGTCGGCGCTGTCCATGCCGGCCGGCTCGTCGGCGCTGCTGTTGCCGTCGCCGCCGTCCTCGCGCTCGGACAATTTGCTTTTTTCGCGCTCGGCGCTGGCGTCAGCCGGTGCGGCCACCCGCTCCAGGCCAAATTCCATCGGCGTGTGGTCGTCGTCCACGTCGAGGAAGGGGTTGGCCTCAAGCATCTGCTCGATTTCCTGGTGCAACTCCAGCGTGGACAGTTGCAGCAAACGGATCGACTGCTGCAACTGGGGCGTCAGCGCCAGGTGTTGCGACAGCCGTACTTGGAGACTCGGTTTCATCGGCGGTTTTGGCGGTGCGTCACATGCGGAAGTTTTCACCGAGATAAACCCGGCGCACGTCGGCGTTGTCGATGATCTCGGTGGGCGTGCCCTCGGCCAGCACCCGGCCTTCACTGATGATGTAAGCGCGGTCGCAGATGCCCAGCATCTCGCGCACGTTGTGGTCGGTGATCAGCACGCCGATGCCCCGGCTTTTCAAGAAGCCGATGATGCGTTGGATTTCGATCACCGCAATCGGATCGACGCCGGCAAACGGCTCGTCCAGCAGGATGAAGCGCGGCTGGGTGGCCAGTGCGCGGGCGATCTCAACCCGCCGCCGCTCACCGCCCGACAGTGCCGGCGCCGGTGAATCACGCAGCTTCTCGATCGACAGGTCGCGCAGCAACTGTTCGAGCAGCGCATGGATGGCCTCGGGCTTGAGCGCCCGGCCGTCGGGGCCGATTTGCAGCTCGAGCACGGCGCGGATGTTTTCTTCCACCGTCAGCTTGCGGAAGATCGACGCCTCTTGCGGCAGATAGCTCAGCCCCATGCGGGCGCGCTGGTGGATTGGCCGGCTTTGCACCGCCACGTTGTCGATGCGGATCTCGCCGGCATCGGGCCGCACCAGGCCCACCACCATGTAAAACGTGGTGGTCTTGCCGGCGCCGTTGGGCCCGAGCAGGCCCACCACCTCACCGGCGCCCACGGCCAGGTGCACGTCTTGCACCACGGTGCGCGCGCCATACTGTTTTTTAAGGCCCATCACTTCCAGCCGGCTGGTGGCCGGTGAGGCGGCAGCGGCGCGCGCGCTCATTGCCGGTCTCCCAGCGCCGGTGACGGCCGCAGGCTGTTGCCGGTGCCAGCGGGCGCCGGGGCGGGGGCTGAGCCGGCGTCCACCGGTTGCCGGGGCGCGATCACCGCCCGCACCCGGCCGCCCGGGTTGCCCGCCGTGGCCGCGCCGCCGCGCACATTGAAGGTTTCGGCCACGCTGTCCCAGACGATCAAGCCACCCTGGATCTCGTCGGCCACCGCCGCGCCCTGCAGCCGCCGCACCTGCGCCTGGCCCTCAAAGCGCAGCGTGCCGGCCCGGCTGTCGTAGTCGATGCGCTGGGCCTGGCCCTCGACCAGCTCATCCAGCCCGTCGCGCTTTTGCCGGTAGCTGGCCAGCTTGCCGGTGCCGCCGATGGCCTGTGCCAACTGGTGGCCGCCGGGCGTCTCGCGCAACTCCAGCCGGTCAGCGCGGATCAGCAAGGTGCCCTGGCTGACCACCACATTGCCGCTGCACACACTGGTCTGCTTTTGCAGGTTGACGGTGCAGGGCTGGTCGGATTCCAGCGTCATGGCCTTGCTGCGGTCGGCTTTTTCGGCTTGCGCAGGCACGCCGTTGGCCAGCGCCAGCAGCAAGGCGATCAGACAAAAAAAGGGGGTTTTCAGGATAGACATTGGCCGGCACAAAACTTGCAGGCCATTCTAGACGCAAGTCTTGGCCAGGCTGGTGCGCAAAGTCGGCAATCTGTCGCGGGCAGGCGATCTTGCTGTGCACGGCCAGCGCCGCAGGATGGCCGGCACGGCAACGCCAGCCCACCCGGGACGGGTGGGCTGGACGCTCAGCCCTTGCGCGATAACGCGATCAGCGCGTCGGCCACGGCCAATGCCCGCTCTTGCGTACCGGCGATGGACGGCGATGTCATGTAGCGGCCCTGGATGGCCAGCGTGGGCACGCCGTCGATGCGGAAGGCCTCGGCCAACTGGCGCGCCTGGCGCACCTTGGTGGCGACCGAGAAACTCTTCATCGCGTCCACGATCTTGGCGCCGTCGGCGCCGGCCGACTGGGCCCAGGCGGCGATGTCAGCGTCTTTGTCCAGGCGCTGGTGGGCCACGTGCAGCGCGGCAAACACCTTGCGGTGCAGGGTTTCGACCAGGCCGAGCGATTCGAGCGCGAAGTACAACCGCTGCATAGGCTCTTGCGCGGCGTTGAAGGCGACGGCCATGCGCCGGAAGGCCACTTGCGGCGGCAGCTTGCGCACCCAGGCATCGAGCGCTGGCTCAAAGGCATTGCAGTGCGGGCACCAGTAGCCGAAGAACTCGACCACGTCCACCTTGCCGTCGGGCACCGCCACCGGCTGGGCCACGCGCTTGAAATCGGTGCCTTCCACCGGCGCCCCGCCCTGGGCCCGGAGCGGCCCGGCCAGCCCGGCCAGAGAGGTGCCGATGCTGGCGAGTGCAAATTCACGACGGTTCATTCGAGGTTCCTGGGAATCAGACAGTGGCAGGGGGCAAGTTCACAACGTGGGACAGACCCGCCCGGTGCACAACAGGTTCAACGCAGGCTCAACGCTCCACCCGCACCAGGTTGGCGTCGATGCCGGCGGCGGCCAGTTTGCCCTGCGCGTCTTCGGCGTCGCTGCGGGTCTCAAACGGGCCCAGCCGCACCCGGAAGACGGTGCGGCCCGACTGCTCGCGCTCGGTGATGCGGGCGGCCAGGTCCATCAAGGCCAGTTTGGCGCGCTGCGACTCGGCGTCCTCGCTGCGGGCGTAGGCGCCGGCCTGCACAAAAAACGACGGCACGGCCGCGCTGGCGGCTTTGGCATCGGCTTTGGCGGCGGTGGCCGTGCCAGCGGCTGCCGGGTCGGGCTGGCCGGCCAGCAGGGCGGCCGGATCGCGCGGCGGCCGGGCTGCGTGGCTGGCTGCGGGGCTGGTGGACGGGCTGCCAGACGGGCTGGCCGGCGGGTTGGCGCCGCCGTTGGCAGCGGCCACTGCCGGGCGCGGCACGGTGCTGGTGGCAACACCGGCGGCGGCACTGGCCACGCCAGCGGCCGGGAGGACGGGCGGGGTAGCCGGCGTTGCCGGCACCGCCGTGGCGGCCGCCGGTCGGGCCGGGTTTTTGCCGGCCAGCGGCGCGTTCGGGTCCCAGTTCTTGTTGCGCTCGGCCTCGGCGGCGTCTTGCTCGGCGCCGCGCTGTGGCACCTTGTTGATAAAGGGTATCGGCGCCTTGGTGATGTACAGCGCCACGCCCAGCGCCACGCCCAGGCCGATCAACAGGCCCACCACCAGGCCCGTCACAAAGCTGCCGCGCGCCGGTTTCATCGGGTGGCCACCGCAGGCTCGGCCGGCAGCGGCTCACGCAGCATCGCATCGGGTGCGCTCACGCCCATCATCGCCAGCGCATTGCGCAGCACCTGGCGGGTGGCGGCCAACAAAGCCATGCGGGCGGCGGCCAGCGCCGCATCGTCGATCAAAAACCGCTCGGCGCCGTACCAACTGTGCAAGGCAGCCGCCACATCGCGCAGGTAAAACGCCACGTCGTGCGGCGCCAGATCGGCCGCCGCCGCGCTGAGCATGTCGGGGTAGGCGGCCAGTTTGAGCATCAGCGTGGTCTCGGTGGGCGCGCTGAGCAGCGCCAGATCAGCGGCGCCATGCACCGCCAGCCCGGTGCGCGCGCTGTACTGCGCCAGCACCGAGCAGATGCGGGCATGGGCGTACTGCACGTAGAACACCGGGTTTTCGTCGTTGGCCTTGAGCGCCAGATCGACATCAAACACAAACTCGGTGTCGGCCTTGCGGCTGATCAGGAAAAAGCGCACCGCATCCCGGCTGGTCCAGTCGATCAGGTCGCGCAGCGTGACGTAGCCGCCCGTGCGCTTGCTGATCTTGACCTCGGCGCCGCCCTTCATCACCGTCACCATCTTGTTCAGCAGGTAATCGGGCCAGCCGGCCGGGATGCCCACGCCGGCCGCCTGCAAGCCGGCGCGCACCCGGGCGATGGTGCCGTGGTGGTCGCTGCCCTGCACATTGATCACCTTGTCAAAGCCGCGCTGCCACTTGTTGATGTGGTAGGCCACATCGGGCACAAAGTAGGTGTAGTTGCCATCGCTTTTGCGCATCACCCGGTCTTTGTCGTCACCGTAGTCGGTTGTGCGCAGCCACAGCGCGCCGTCGGCCTCAAAGGTTTTGCCGGCGGCTTGCAGCCGGGCCACGGCGTCGGCCACCTGGCCGCCGCTGTACAGGCTGGACTCCAGAAAGTAGTTTTGAAACTGCACGCCAAAGGCCTGCAAATCCAGATCCTGCTCGTGGCGCAGGTAAGCCACGGCAAATTGGCGGATGCTGTCGATGTCGGCCACGTCACCACTGGCGGTGAAGGCCCGGTCATCGGCATGCACTGTTTTTTTCGCCAGAAAATCGGCGGCAATGTCGGCGATGTAGTCGCCGTTGTAGGCATCGGCCGGCCAATCGGCGTCGCCCGGCTTCAGGCCGTGCAGCCGGGCCTGGGTGGAGCGGGCCAGCGTGGCGATCTGCGCACCGGCGTCGTTGTAATAAAACTCGCGCGTCACCGCCCAGCCCTGGCTTTCATACAGCCGGCAAATCGCATCGCCCAGCGCGCCCTGGCGGCCGTGGCCCACATGCAGCGGGCCGGTGGGGTTGGCCGAGACAAACTCAACCATCAGCTTTTTGCCGTTCGCCGGGCGCTGGCCAAATGCCGCGCCGGCCGCCAGCACCTCGGCCACCACGGCTTGCTTGGCGGCGTCTGTCAGGCGCAGGTTGATGAAGCCGGGGCCGGCGATCTCCAGCCTGCTGACCCAGCGCATCACCGCCGGCTGGGCTTGCAGCGCCTGCACAAGCGCGGCGGCCAAGTCACGCGGGTTGCGCCCCAGCAGCTTGGCCAGTTGCATCGCGACGGTGACGGCAAAATCACCGTGCGCGGCTTGTTTGGGCAGCTCGAAAGCGGGCGTGAAAGCGGCGCCAGGCGCCACCTGCTGCACGGCGGCAGACAGGGCACTGAGCAGGGCCTCTTTGGCTTGGATCATGGGGCGCGATTCTACGGTTCGGGTTGGGCGGCTCGGCCCCGGGCGGTGCCCGCCGCCGCGCACGTCGGCGCCGCCCGGCCGGCTGCGGGCCGGGCCTGGATTTCAGTTGTGCGCCGCCAGGCCGAGAACCTGGGTTGACCCGCCCAGCCCACCATGTCCGCCCGCCCAGCCTTCACCGACCCCACCCCACCGCACCCGGCCGACCCCGGCCTGCCGCAGCGCATCGGCAAATACCGGGTGCTGGCGCGCTTGGGGGAGGGCGCCACCAGCGAGGTGTTTCTGGCCGAGGACGATTTCCACCAGACCCAGGTGGCGATCAAGCGGGTGCGCGCCGCGTCGCTGGGCGAGAGCCTTGAGAACCAGGTCGAGAACCACTACCGGGCGCACTTTTTTGCCGCCGAGGCCGCGCTGGCCGGCAAATTGCAACACCCGAATGTGGTGAAGATCCTGGACGCGGTGGACGACCCGCTGCAACCGTATCTGGTGATGGAGTACGTGCCGGGCGACACGCTGCGGCGCTTTTGCCGGCCCGACGCGCTGCTGCCGCTCGACCAGATCGTCGAGATCGGCTTCAAGTGCGCGATGGCGCTGGCTTATGTGGCGCGCCGGGGGCTGATCCACCGCGATGTCAAGCCGGCCAACATCCTGGCCACGCTGAGCAACGAGCTGATCACCGACATCAAGATCACCGATTTCGGCAGCGTGTTTGACCACGGCAGTGACCGCACCCAGGTCTTTCGCGTCGGCTCGCTGGCCTATATGTCGCCCGAGCAACTGGACGGCAGCACGCTGGACACGCGCGCCGACATGTACTCACTGGCGGCGGTGCTGTACCACTTGATTGCCGGCCGGCCGCCGTTTGACGCCGCCAGCCAGGTGGCGCTGATGCACCAGATTTACCACGCCCAGGCGCCCACGCTGATCGGCCAACGCGACGGCGTGCCGCCGCGCATGGACGCGCTGCTGCGCCAGGCGCTGAGCAAGCAGCCGGCTGACCGCCCCGCCAGTTGGGAGGCCTTTGCCGCCGCCTGGTCGCAACTGGTGGCCAGCGGTGAGGTGCCGGTGGGCCGGCTTCAGGACGTGCTGGATTCCGAGCGCTTCAACCTGCTGCGCAGCCTGGAGTTTTTCAAGGGCTTTGGCGATGTCGAGCTGTGGGAGGTGGTGCACCGCGCGCAGTGGCAGCGCCACAAATATGGCGACGCGCTGTACCGCAAAGGCCAGCAGGGCCGCACCTTCCACATCATTGCCCAGGGCCGCATCGACGTCTACCGCGACGGCGTGCGGGTGGCGCAACTGGGCGCCGGCACGTCGGTGGGCGAGATGGCCTACCTGGCGCCCAGCCCCGATCTGCGGGTGCACAGCGCCGATGTGATCGTCGCCGAGCCCGGCACCACCATCGCCTTCACGCCCGACTCGGTGGAGCTGCTCAGCCCCGTCACCCGCCATCTGTTTGACGCCGCCTTCATCGGCGTGCTGGTGCGTCGCCTGCATGCCGCGCATGAGGCGCTGGCGCACCCGCGCCGCATCCTGTGACGGCGCGCACGGCGTGCGGGTCGGGTGGGCTGCAAATCACGCCGCCGACGCTGTTTTGGCGCGCTGTGCACCGGCAGGCGGGTCGGCGCGTTGATGTGTCTGCCGAGGCAGAGCGGCTCTGCTCCAATCGGTATGCGCCCGTCGGGCTTCACTTTCATAAAGAGGACAACTCCATGATCAAGCAACTCTCCACCGTGGTGGTCGCGATGTTTTTGTGTGTCGGCGTGGCGCAAGCCAACAGCCACAAAGAAGCGCCCAACATGAAATCGGCCGATTGCGACAAGCAAGCCGCTGACAAAAAGCTGTCGGGCGCCGCCAAGACCAGTTTTGTCAAGAAGTGCGCTGGCGGTGCTGCGATGGCCACGTCGCCCGCCGCCGAGGCTTGCGCGTCCCAGGCTGCCGAGAAAAAGCTGGCCGGCGCGGCCAAGAACAGCTTCACCAAGAAGTGCCTGGCGGACGCCAAGTGAGGGTTTGAGCCTGCCGGTGCGCCTTCGGGTGCACGGGAGGACGGGCCCAGACCGCGCCGCCTTCGGGCGGCGCGGCTGTTTCAGCCCACCGCCTCACGCCCGGC
>JANLOP010000008.1:0-1554 GCA_031366635.1 Betaproteobacteria bacterium
GGCAGCGGCGGTGGCCCAGTCGCCGGTCTTGCGCTTCAATTTCTCGTAGGCCCAGCCGGTGCCGGGCGCGGCGGCCGGCACGCGGATGGCGGTGAGGATCTCGTCCTCGGCCATCGCGGTCATGTACATGCCCAGGAAGAAATCGTCGGCATGCACCTGGCGCTGCCCGCCCGGGCCCTGCAGCACCAGCGTGGCGTTCAGGGCGATGGCAATCGCCGGATGGTCATTGCCGGGGTCGCCGTGCGCGATGTCGCCGCCGATGGTGCCGCGGTTGCGCACCTGCGGGTCGGCGATCTGGCGCGCGGCCTCGGCCAGCAGCGGCGCCTGGGCCTGCAGCAGCGGGCTGGCGATCAGTTCGTTCTCGGAGGTCATCGCGCCGATCACCAGGGTGTCGCCGTCCTGGTGGATGCCGCGCAGCGCCGGGATGCGGTTCAGGTCGATCAAATGCGAGGGCTGGGCGAAGCGCAGCTTCATCATCGGCAGCAGGCTGTGGCCGCCGGCCAGCAGCTTGGCCTCAGGGCCCAGCGAGCCCAGCAGGCTGATCGCTTCACCCACGGTCTTGGGCGCGTGGTAGTCGAATACGGGGGGGATCATCGGCGTCTCCTGCGGGCGTTGTGGCACTGCATTGCATTGTTGGAAGGCTGGCCGCAGAACTCAAACCCAGGGTCTTGGGCCGGCTTTTGCACCAACGGCGGCCAGGCGCGCACCAAGCGCCGGTTTGCTGCACGAACGGCAATCCGGCCCGGCATGGCGCCGCGCCAGCGCCCGGCAGTGCCGGGTAAACGATAGCGGGGACAAACCCCAGCCAGGCGCTACAGCTTGTCGTTTTGCCCTGGTTTTGGGCCGGCGCTGCGCACCGGATGGGAAGATGCACCCTCTGCCCTTGATCCCCCACGGAGTGCCCATGACCGATCCCGCGCGTTTTGAGTTGTTCTCGTTCTGGCGCACGTCCGCCACCTACCGGGTGCGGGTGGCCTTCAGGTTGAAGGGCGTGCTGCCGCAGGAGCACAACATCAACCTGGACGGCGGCGAGCAGCGCGGCGAGGCGTTTCTCAAGATCAACCCGCTGGGTGCGGTGCCGGCGCTGCTGGACCACGGCCCGGGCCAGCCGGCCACGCCGCTGACGCAATCGCTGGCGATCCTGGAGTTTCTGGAAGAGACCTACCCGGCCCCGGCGCTGCTGCCGGCCGACGCCCATGGCCGGGCCCGCGTGCGCTCTTTGGCTTTGATGCTGGCGGCCGACGCCCACCCGCTGATCACGCCGCGCGTCAAGAAATACCTGACGACGGCCGGCAACTTCGACGATGCGGCCTGGCGCGCCTGGCAGATCCACTGGTTCAGCACCGGCCTGCTGGCGCTGGAGCAACGCCTGGCCAACGAGCCCGGCACGGGGCGCTTCTGCCACGGCGATGCACCGACGCTGGCCGACATCTGCCTGGCCAGCATCGTGGTGGTGATGCGGGTGTTCAAGATCGAGGTGGCCGGCATCCCCACGGTGCTGCGCATCATGGCGGCTTGCGAGCAACTCGACGCCTTTGCGCTGTCGGCGCCGGG
>JANLOP010000026.1:0-4568 GCA_031366635.1 Betaproteobacteria bacterium
CTGCAAACAGCGATGGCCAGGGCGGCAGCAGGGCCTCGCCATGTTCACCGGCAGCGCCAAAGCTGCGGTTGCCGCGCAGCATCAGCACGTCCAGCGGGGTCACAAAAAAGTGGGCGATGGTGTTGTCGGCAATCGTCATGGCGCAGGTTTTCCGGATCCATCTTCGGGCTGCATTGAGGTGCTGAACCCCCGGCCCTCACGGGCAAAGAATTCGGCGCAGACCAGCAGGTTCTACAGTGTTTTTGCGGTGTCGGCGGGCTGGCTCTCGGCACAGGCCAGTTGCACAAACTCGGCCGCATGGGCTTGCACGCCTTTTTGCCGATCAAACTGCCGCGCCAGGTTGCGGGTGACCATGTCACGCCAATCTGCATCGGCCATGCCTTGGGGCTCGCCGGCATGGCGGCGGCTGGGCAGGCCGGCCAACCATTCGGTGGTGTTGTAGACCGCGCGGCGCGACATGTTGCTCTCGCCCATGGCCTGGGCAAAGCGCAGCAGCAGGCCCAGTGCCGAGTCTTGCAGCGGCGGTGGCGCATCGGCTGTGGGCCAGAAGCGGCTGGTGACGGCCACCTCGCCGCCGCCGCGCTTCATCAGGCGCAGGCAAAAGGCGTTGCGCGCCCCGTTCAGATGCTGTTTGGCGCGCTGCTCGGCTGCATGCAGCGCGCGCAGCACGCCGGCAAGCGGGGCCTGGTGGTGGGCCACCACCGCGCCCATTGATGCGGTGGCCTGGGTGCCCATCATCGGCAGCAGCCGTTGGTTCAACTTCACCTTCAGCTCAACATAACCGCGGCGCAGGCGCAGGCCGGCCAGGTCCGCCAGGCCCGGCAGTGCGTCTGACCAATCACCTACGCCGCTGTAGGCCGCACGCAGCAGCAGCATGCAGGGCAGCAAATCGTCCACCGACACCATCGCCAACACGTCGTCGCCGCCGGCATAAATCAGCTTGCCCTTGAACACGTTCTCCACCACATGGCGGGCCACCTGGGTGGAAAAGTCGTTCAGCACGGCCGAGATGGCGGCATGCCGGGCGGGTGACGGCGGGCGCGGTGAATCGAGGTAGCTTCTCAACGCTGGCAGGTGGCCGAACTTCTGCGCCACGGCGTTGCGCACCTGCGGATGCCAGGTGCTGGCAAAGCTGCGCTGGAACGCGGCCTCGTTGCCCGCCATCCAGGCGCCCAGGCGGTCGCCGTCCATCTGGATCAGCGCGTAGTAGGTTTCGGGGCGCTGGCTGCCGAATAGATCAGCGATGCGGCGCTGCAAGGCTTCATTGCGCTGCTGCGTGTCGGGTTGGTCGCTGTGCTCACGGTCCAGCGCGGCGGGCAAGCGGCGCAACAATCGGGCAGAGGTTTCATACAGACGGTGCAGCGATCTGGCCAGGCTGGCTGGCAGCACCACCGGGTCGTCGGCTGCCAGCTCATCGGCCAGTGCTGCCAGTGCCGATGCCGTCTTGGCGTCAAAGTTCTCGACCAGCCGCGCGATAGGCGTGGCCAGTGCCATCGTGTGGGTGCTGACGACAAAGCGCTGGATGCTGTCCAGGCCCAGTTCTGCGGCGGCTTGCCGGGCAAACAGCGTGGGCCACAGGCGCTTGAGTGTGCCGATGGCGCCCAGGTGCTCGCCCGCTTTGATGCCGAACTGACCCACCACCTGGCCCCAGACCGATATTGACGTGCGGGCCGTGGGCGGCGCGGTCAACAATTCCGGCTTGTCGGTCAGCCATTCAAACTCACCGGTCAGGGTGCAGCGAAAGCCCTGCTGCGCCAGCGGCTCAAACGGGCGCAGTGCCTTGGCGGCGGCCAGCGCCCGCTCGGCCAAGTCAAACACCGCTGGGTACAGGATGCCGGCGTTGGGTTGGTAGAAGCCGATGCCGTCCAGCGTGATTTCGCGGTTGAGCACTTGCCACACCGGCGCATCAAACAGACCCTGGCTGCCAAAGGCTTGCAGCGCTGTCTTCAGCGGTGCGGGATCGGCTTGCTCGCCTTGCGGTGCAACCGGCCAGTCGGCGCTGCCCCAATGCACTTCTGGAAAGCCCTGCAACTGGTCTCGCACCTGGGCCCGCCAGTGTGCTGTTTCACTGCAGTCGCGGCCAGCGGCTTCAAACACCTTTTCAGCGGCATCCAGGGCCCAAGCCAAGGCCTGGGCGCGCACCGCCGCAGTCACCGCTTCGGCCATGGCCTGTGCGCGTCCCGCTGGCACGATGGCCATGAACTTGTTGGGCAGCGTGGCGGCAAACAGCGGGTTGGCGTCGCTGGCCTGGTCCAGCCAGGGCGCACCGATCTGTTTGAAGCGCTGGCGCCAGTGCGGGGCCTTTTGTGCCTGTTTGGCCAGTTGCAACAACCAGCGGTCCACCGCCGCCACGCCGCGCAGGTTGGGAAACAGCACCGCATCAGGCCCCAATTGGTCGCAGACCACCGCCAGCCCGGCCCACACCAGCGACGACAGCAGGTGTGAGCCGGCCCACAAATCCGATGTGGACCGGGCTTGCGCAATAAAGCCCTGCACGGGGCCAAAGCTCATCGTCAGCAGCGCCGGGGCGTCGTCGTCAGCCATCGCACCGCTGATGGCCGACACCACGTCCAGGTGCTGCCAGATGCTGTGGTCGGGCACGCGGGTGTCGGCCGGCAGCAAGCGCCACAGCGCACCGATCTCGGAGGGCACCAGTGCTGGCTCGGGGCCGAAACGCCAGAAGGCGAGTTGGGTCAGCTTGAAGTCGGGCTGGCCATCGGCAGCGCGCTCGATCAGCGCGGTGAAGTGATCCAGGCTGGCGTTTCGGATGTGGGCCGCCGCAATGTCATCGAGCTTGGGCAACGCGATGGCCTCGCCCGACAGCGGGTGCACCAGCACCGGCTGCTCGACAAAGCGCACATTGGCCCAGGCCGGGCGCGGGCGGCCATCGTCGATGGGCCATTGCGGCCGGTCGGCAGCGGCGGCGTAGTGGTCGGCGCGTTTGTCGAAATCGCTTTTGCGGATGCCCAGCGCGGCGCGCAGGCCGGCCACCGAGCCGCTTTCATGGCCGATGCGCTGGCCGGCGTTGTTGAAGTCGCGCATCAGCACCAGCGCTTTTTCGGCCGGGTCGTGCAGCCAGGCGGCCAGCTTGCGTTGCCAGAGGGTCATGCGGAGGCTCCCAGGCGGGGTAAGCGTTGATCGAGTTCTTCGTGCACGGCTTGCCACACGGCGAGCTGGTTGTCGCGCACCCAGCGTTGGTCGCTGCTGCCGAGCTTGTCAAACAGCACTGTCGGCAGGGCGCAAGGCAAATGCACAACCAGCGGAATGAGACCGGCGGGCGTTTTGTGCACCTTCAACCGCAGCGGCGATGCGAAACGTTCCTTGGTGCCCCACACACTGTTGGCCGACTGCATCACGGGGTAGGCAATCAACTGGTTGGCTGAGGTATCGCGGTTGCGGCCGAGCTTTTTGGCTGCAGTGCGAACTGCCAGTCTAATTTGCGCCAGCGACAGAACGGCCTCGCGCCAGTTCTTCACCGCGTTGCCAGTCCAGACCAATGGGCCGTCGCGGTCAATGCCGATGGCGTGTGACCAGTCGGTGTCAAAGCATTCCCGCAGCGGACGCAGATACGGGCGAATGCCGGCAGCCGTTGGCATGCCGCCGATGCCTTCGCCGGCCAGTGTGAGTGATCCCCAGCCATTGCGTGAGCGGCTGCCAATGGTGCCAAACCAGTGGCACAACGAAAGCGCTGCTGCCAGCTCGGCCTGCTGACTTGGTGCAACGCGCTGGTCCAGCGCTAGCCAAAGTTCATTGCTAGTGTCTGGTGCGATGGCAGTGCGCCCCAACATCGGCAGCGGTCGATTTTCCTTCTTGCTGGCGGCAAGCACGGGGCCAAAGCCGATGTACACATCGGCCGGGACGGATCGACCCGGGCCGACTGGCAGTTCGCGTATCTCTTTGCGTGGCCACCGGGCTTGGTCCAGGGTGCCGGCATCCCAGTGAGATAGCCGCAGGCGTACCCAGGATCGGGTGGAATCGCCTTCGCGGTCAGCCGCGACGCCAAACAACTCACCCTCAGCGCGCCGCAGTGCACCCGAGTCGCAGGGGCGTGCCAGCTTTGGCGCCTTCACCACCCGCCACCACTGCCGTATCAGCGCCTTGATCGGCGGCGTGCGCCACTGCGCCTGCTGCTCGGCATTGCCCAGAAAGGCCGGGGTGTTGAAGCTCAGCGTGTAGTGAAGGGTCAACATGGCGCTTCCGTCATTTGCAAGTTGTCCAGTGTCAAACAAAGCATACCGCCGCCGCCGGCAGCGCCAACCGGTAGCGCATCGGCTGGCGGCCTTCACCCACCACCAGGTAGGGCGCGGCGGCCATGCCCAAGGCGCTGCGCAGGGCCTTGTTGAGCTTGGCTCTGCGCTCCAGAAACTGGCCCTTGTCCATGCCCTGCCGGTAGCGCGCCGCACTGCGCCCGTCGTCACATAACACGCCACGCACGCGGCGGTACTCCAGCAGATAGCCGGCGGCATGCTCGGCCAGCGGCACGCCGTCGCGGGGGCAGGTCAGCCCGGGCAGCGCGGCCGCAGCGCGGCGCGCAAACCAGGCCAGAAACGCCAGATCGGCAGGCGCCA
>JANLOP010000263.1:0-34012 GCA_031366635.1 Betaproteobacteria bacterium
CCGAACGCGGCGAGAAGGTGCTCTCGGTTGAGAACATCACCATGGGCAATGTGGTCAAGAACATGTCGTTCTCGATGTTCACCGGCGAGGTGGTTGGCGTCTTCGGGCTTGTCGGCGCAGGGCGAAGTGAAGCCGCCCAGGTGGTCTGCGGCGCGCGCAAGCGCAACTTCCTGCGCGGCGGCATGATCTACCTGCGCGGCAAGCCGGTGCGTTACCGCGTGCCCCGCCAGGCGGTGCGCGACGGCATCGCCTACATCACCGAAGACCGCAAGCTGGACGGCTTCTTCGAGACCATGACCGTCGACCAGAACATCCACCTCGGCTACCTCGCTTCGCCACGGGTGCGGCGCTTCATCTACTCCCCGCAGGAGATGAAGCGCATCGCTGACAAATGGATCAAGGCACTGTCGATCTCGGCCCTCAAGCGCAGCTTGAAAATCGTCGAGTACTCGGGCGGAAACCAGCAAAAAGTGGTGGTGGCCAAGGCGCTGGCACAGAACCCGGCGGTGATCATCTTCGACGAGCCGACGCGCGGCGTGGACGTGAGCGCGATTCCGCAGATCCACCAGGCCATTCGCGAGCTGGCGGCGCAGGGCAAGGCGGTGATGGTGATCTCGTCGTACCTGCCGGAAATCCTGGCCATCTCCGACCGCATCCTCGTCGCGCGAGCTGGCCGTATCGTCGAGGAGATGTCGGCCGCCGACGCCAGCCAGGAAAAGATCATGTACGCGGCCATCCACTGACCATGCAGCGCGAACCGTGATGATCGACGTGCCGAACTCACCTGACGACGATGGGCGCCTGCTGAGCGTGCGCATTGCCGACGATATCCGCCGCGCCGTGCTCGACGGCGGCCTGCTGCCCGGCACCCGGGTAGGCCAGGAGTGGCTTGCCGCCAAATTCGGCGCCAGCCGCATCCCGGTTCGCGAGGCACTGCGCCAGTTGCAGGACGAGGGGCTCGTCATCCTCGCGCCCAACCGCGGCGCCTGGATCGCAGACGTGACCTCGCAGGAATCGATCGAGGTCTACAAAATTCGCGAGGCGCTGGAGCCGCTGGCGATGGCCGAGAGCGTGCCGCACCTGAGCGACGAAGACATCAGCGCACTCGAAGCCACCGTGGCCCGACTGGAACGGGTGGACAGCGTGCAGGAGTACATCCCCCTGGATCGCGCTTTCCACCTCAAGGCCTACTCGCGAGCCCCCTTGCCGCACCTGTTGCGCACGATCGAGCGCTACTGGAACAGCACCCAGCATTTTCGCCGCTGGTTCGTCAAGGACAGCCTGGCCAAGGCCGGTTTGCCATTTTCAGATCCGCAGCATCTGATGCTGATGGAGATGATCCGAGCGCGCGATGCCGAGGGTGCTGCCAGCATCGTTCGCCTGCACATCAGGCGCACCCGGTTGCTGATCGAGAAGATGGCACCGCCACCGAAAGAGCGCCAAAAATCCCGCCGGCGCGCGCCAACAAACGCAGCCGATTCCCGGACCACCCTCGATGCAGACGCCTCGCCCCATGACCCCTTCACGGCTTGATGCCTACGAAGCTGCCGCCCGTGTGCGGCCCTGGCTGGCGGTAACGGGCCTGCGGCAGTCCGTGCCTGCGCAGGATCGGTCGACTGCGCTCGAACTGTTTGCGTCGGCCCGGCCGGGGGCACTGGCGATCAGCTACTTTGACGAATGCCTCGACTACGCGCAGCTCGACTCGCTGAGCACCCGACTGGCCGTCTGGTGGCAGGCCAGAGGTTTGCGCCGCGGCGACCGCGTGGCCATCATCCTGCAGAACACCCCGGCCTTTCTGATCGCCACGCTGGCGGCCTGGAAACTGGCCGCCATCGCAGTGCCGCTGAACCCGATGTACCAGGTACCGGAGTTGGCACGGCTGTTTGACGACTTTGAGCCGGCGGCGGTGGTCTGCCACGACGCGCAGTGGGCCAGCGTGGCCGAGGTGGCCGCCAACCGCGTCGCCAGCGACTGCCTGCTGTGGACCTCGCCCCACGAGATGCAGGCCCGCAACGACGCCCGGGTGCTGCCCGCAGCGCCGGCCTCGCCACCGCCGGCCGCGTGCTCGCTGGCTGCGGTCCTGGCGCAGTCGCCGGCAGCGCCGTCAATGCTGCACCCTGGCGTGCGGCCCGCGCCGAGCGACACCGCCGTCCTGCTCTACACCTCGGGCACCACGGGCGTGCCCAAGGCTGCAATGCTGACCCACCACAACCTGGTGGTGAACGCGCGCCTCGGCGTGCATCACTTCGGGCTCTCGGAAGCCTCGCGCATCTTCGGCATTGCCCCGCTGTTCCACGTCACCGGTCTGGCGCTGCAGATGGTCTGCGCCTTCGCCGCATCAGCCAGCGTGGTGCTGAGCTACCGCTTCCAGCCCGCTGTCGTGCTCGATGCCTTCCTGGAGTATCGGCCGAGCTTCTTGATCGGTGCCATCACCGCTTTTATCGCACTGATGAACCAGCCTGCGGCGTCGCGGGCGCACTTCCGCAGCTTCCGCAACCTCTACTCGGGCGGCGCACCCATCGCACCCGCAGTGGTTGCCGCATTCGAGCAGCGCTTCGGACGCTCGATCCGCACGTCCTACGGCATGACCGAGTTGTGTGCGCCCAGCCACCTGGCACCTGCCGAAGGTGCCATTCCGGTCGATCCTGCGTCGGGGGCGCTATCCATCGGCCTGCCGACCGCCCTGGTCGACGTGATCGTGATCGACGACGACGGTTGCCCTGTCGGCCCGCAGGTGCAGGGTGAACTGGTCATCCGCGGCCCGAACGTGATGGCCGGCTACTGGCGCAAGCCCGGCGAGACCGCCGACGCCATGGCCAGCGGATGGATGCACACGGGCGACGTTGGCTTCTTCGACGAGCAGGGCTGGTTCTACCTCGTCGACCGCAAGAAAGACATGATCTGCGCCTCGGGCTTCAAGGTCTGGCCGCGCGAGGTGGAGGATGTGCTGTATGCCTTTGCGGGCGTGCGCGAAGCCGCCGTGGTCGGCGCGCCAGACGACTACCGCGGCGAGACCGTGGTGGCCTTCGTGTCGGCGGCAGCCGGCGCGTCGCTTGACCCGGCGGCGCTGCAGCAGCACTGCCGCACGCGGCTGGCCGCTTACAAATGCCCGGTGGCTGTGCATGTGCTGGGCGAGTTGCCCAAGACCGAGAGCGGCAAAATCACACGCGCCGTGCTGGCCAAATCTTTGCGCGATCATGCCGACCCGCAGCCAGCGGCCTCTGGAGCGCCGACATGACGAGCCCCCTTGCACAGCCCGCTGGCCGCGTCGCGGTCATCACCAGCGCCTGCGCGACATCGTGCAGGGTCACAGTCCGGCCAATCCGCTGGGCGCCGCGCCATGAATGACTTCCACATCGGCCCGCTCGAAAGCCATCTGCTTGCTCACCTGCCCGGTTTCCGGGCCCCGCTGGCGATTGAGCGCTTCGCCGGTGGGCAATCGAATCCAACCTATCGGCTGCACGGCAGCGACGGCACGCATTACGTGCTTCGCAAAAAGCCCTCGGGCATCTTGCTGCCGTCGGCCCATGCGGTGGAGCGCGAATACCGCGTCATTGCGGCCCTGCAATCGACCCATGTGCCCGTCGCACCGTCGTTTCATCTGTGCGAGGACAGCGCCGTCATCGGCACCCCGTTCTACGTGATGGGGTTCGTCCCGGGCCGGGTGTTTTGGGATCCCACGCTTCCTGAATTGCCGCGAGAGCAGCGCGCCGCACTCTACGAGCATGTCAACCAGGTGATCGCCGGGCTGCACAGTGTGGACCCAGCGTCTGTGGGCCTCGCCGACTACGGCAAGCCGGGCGATTTCCTGGCGCGCCAGACCGCACGCTGGAGCCGCCAGTACAGGGCATCGGAGACGGCGCCACAGCCGGCCATGAACCAATTGATCGAATGGCTGCCGAGCCGGGTGCCCCGAACGTCAGCCGCCACCATCGTTCACGGCGACCTGCGCTTGGACAACATGATCATCCATCCCACCGAGCCCCGTGTGGTGGCCTTGCTCGACTGGGAACTGTCCACCCTGGGCGATCCGCTGGCCGATCTCAGCTACCACATGCTGACCTGGCACCTGCGGGCCGATGAGTTCCGCGGCATGGCGGGTGCCGACCTGGCCGGCCTGGGCATCCCTGAAGCCGATGCCTACCTCGCTCGCTACGTGGAACGCAGCGGCCGTCCCGCGCCGCCGCCCGACGTATGGGAGGTCTACCTCATCTACAACCTGTTCCGACTCGCCGCCATCCTGCAAGGAATCGCCAAGCGGGTGGAGGATGGCACCGCCGCCCATGCCACCGCCCGAGCGACTGGCGCCAAAGCGCGTGCGATTGGCGAGCTGGCCTGGCGCCGTGCGCAGGAACATCTCGGCGCACGGAGTTGACGACCCCAAGATGCCTTCGGCATCGCCCCCCAAGGGGATCTCAGGCCGCTTGGGGCGGCCCGGCGCGGCCTGAACCCTGTTCACAGAGGAACCCAAAATGTCCTACGACCCCAGTCCCAAGGTGCAGGCGCTGCAGCAGCGCCTGATGGCCTTCATGGACGAGCACATCTATCCAAACGAGCAGCGTCATGCCGAGGAGGCCGAGAATCTCGGGGCCTGGAAGGTCCACCCGGTGATTGAAGAGCTGAAGCCCAAGGCGCGCGAGGCCGGGCTGTGGAATCTATTCCTGCCGCACTCCGCGCATGGCGCAGGCCTCACGAACCTGGAGTACGCGCCACTGTGCGAAATCATGGGCCGGTCCTTTCTTGCGCCCGAGGTCTTCAATTGCTCGGCGCCAGACACCGGCAACATGGAAGTCCTGGCACGCTATGGCACGCCCGAGCATCAGGAGCGCTGGTTGAAGCCGCTGCTGGCAGGAGAAATTCGCTCGTGCTTCGCCATGACCGAACCGGACGTCGCGTCGAGTGATGCCACCAACATCGAGAGCTCGATCGTGCGCGACGGCGACCACTACCTGATCAACGGCCACAAGTGGTACACCACCAATGCCACCGATCCTCGCTGCACGATCTCGATCTTCATGGGCAAGACCGATGCGCAGAATCCTGACCGTCACAAGCAGCAGTCGATGATCCTGGTGCCGATGAACGCGCCCGGCGTCAACGTGGTGCGGGCGCTACCGGTGTTCGGCTTCTACGGCATGCCAGACCGCGCTTCGGAGGTGGTGTTCAAAAACGTGCGGGTGCCAGCCTCGAACATGCTTTTGGGCGAAGGCCGAGGCTTCGAGATTGCGCAGGGCCGGCTGGGCCCCGGACGCATCCACCATTGCATGCGGTTGATCGGCCTGGCCGAGCGGGCGCTAGAGCGCATGTGCCGCCGCACCTTGGTCAGAGTGGCGTTTGGCAAGCCGGTGGCGCAGCAAGGCGTGACGGTGGAGCGCATCGCCGAATCGCGCATCGCCATCGAGCAGGCCCGACTGCTCACGCTGCACGCCGCGCAGCGCATGGACAGCGTCGGCAACAAGGTCGCGAAGGTCGAGATCGCCATGATCAAGGTGGCCGTACCGGCGATGGCTCTCAAGGTTGTCGACTGGTCGATCCAGGCCCACGGCGGCGGCGGCACCAGCAACGACTTCGGGCTGACACGGGCCTATGCCATGGCGCGGGTGCTGCGGCTGGCCGATGGCCCGGACGAGGTGCACCGCAACCAGATCGGGAAACTGGAATTGCGCAAATACACCTGAGCCACAAGCCACTTTGCGTGCGGCGACGTCAACGCCGGCCACAACCTGCCCAAAGACGTGGTGGGCGTGTTTGACCGGGGCGGCATTGACCTGCTGGTGATGCCCGAGCAGTACACCGCCCGCATTGCTCACCCGCAATCGCGGTTGTTTGAGGACACGCAGGTTTGCCTGGTGTGGCCAGGCCACCCGACGGTGGCTGCTGCGCTCACCTTCGATGAGTCCATGGCGCCGGGCCATGTGGCGATGCGCTTTGGCGGCGAGCGCAGCGTGGCTTTTGAAGAAGGGTTTCTGCCGCTGCGGCAAGCAGCGCCGGGTGCAGTCTAGGAGCCTGTCGGGCTTGGGGCGTCGAAGCGAAATTTGGCCCCAGCCAGGACAGTTTTTGCCGGGTTTGCAGGCCCATAGCCGTAGCTATGGGACAAAAAGCCGGTGTTCACGAAGTGCGGCGAAGCCAAAAATGGACCGCTGCGGCCAAATTGCAGCCGACGATCCCCAAGTCCGACAGGCTCCTAGGCACCAACGGCACCCAGCAGCCGGTGTTCATGATTCAAACGCTGGCGTGCAACACCACACTAACGTCGGCGCTGGCGCCACAGCAGCAACAGCGCCGCCAGCGCCGTGGACCCGCTGACCAGCAGCGCCGACACCAGCAGCATGTGCAAGCCGCCGGTGGGCTCGGTGGGCGGCGCCGCACCGAGCGTCAGCAACTGGCCGTAGCGCTCTGAGCCGATCGACAGATCCAGCACCCGGGCCGACCGCGCCAGCGTGGGCGATACCGCGTCGCCGATACGCGCATCGCTCACCGTGCCGGCCACCGACACAATGCGTTGCCGGGCGTTGGTGACCACCGCGCCCTGAAAATAGCCCAGCGCCGCAAACGAGGTCAGCGCCGCCTGCACCTCACCGTAATCGCCGGTGGCCAGCGTGGCCGCCAGGTTTTGCAGCATCGAGCCGTTGCCCCGGTCGTGCACGCGAGTCAATTCGGTTTGCAGCGCACTGCTGTCACTGCGCGCCCACGGCAGGGCCACCGCCACCATCCACAGTGCCAGCAAGGCACTGAGCACCACCAGAAACACGCTCAACGGGCCGACGGCGGCGACCTGTTTGGCGCGGCGCCGGTCGATGGCCGGCCACAGCATCAGCGGCCGGCCGTCCAGCGTGCCGGCCGGCATCGCGCTGCCTCGCCCGCTGCCGTCAACTGCGCCCGCCTGGTTGGCGTGGATGCCGTTGTCGCAGATCAGCCGCACCAGCGCGGTATCAGCCTCGGTTTGCATGTCGCGCTGGTCGCGGTAGCGGGCCTCGGCCACCGCCACATGCTGCTCGTCGATGCGCCAGGCGAAAGCCCAGTGGCGCGGGCTGAGCTTGCGCACCACCGTGTGCTCGGGCGACGAGACGCCCATCTGGGCGATGGTGGCCATGGCCGCCGGAAACGCGCTGTCCAGGCCCCGGTTCAGCGGGTCTTCACCGATCTCACCGCGCTCGGTGATGGTCCAGGCCGGCTGGAAAGCCATCGACTCCATGTCGACCACCGACGCCCGCAGCGAGACCACCCCGATCTGGCCGAACATCAGCGCCATGTCGCGCGCCAGCAACGGCGCCAGGCCGGTGCCGGCGGTGGCATCGTCGTCCGCAGCGGCCCACGGCAGTTTGAACTTGCTCACAACGAGGCGCCGCCAGGCCAGCCTGCTGCCGCCCACACGCCCCAGCAGCGCAACGGCGTGGCCATTTACTTGCCAACGCCCATCGCATGGCGGGTCAGCGGCACAAACGGATCGAGCTCTTTCAACTGCGCATCGTCAGCGTCGGCCATGCCGGTAAAGCTGGTGGCCTTGGCAAACGCCGCGCCATCGTCGCCCTCGGCCAGAAACGCTTTGAACTGGGCCCGCAGCTTGGCGATGCGGTCGCGCTCGAGCCGGGGATGGGCCATGACGATGAAGTTGGGGATGCGGGCAAAGACCTCAATCACCTTGAGCCGCGCCGACTCTTCGGGCGGCAGTGAGCGGAACTCACCGTTGCTCATGATCGCGGCCACCACATCACCCGACAGCAGCATGCGACCCACGCCCAGATCGGTGCGCGCGCTGCGCACCTCGTAATCCTTGCCGGCCTCCAGGTTTTGCTGGCGCAGCCATTGCTGGCCGTACATCGCCACCAGCGAGGTCGGGTTGGCAAAGGCCAGCGCGCGCTCGCGCAGGTCGCGGGCGACGGTGAAGTTGCTGTCGATCGGCGCAATCAGCAGCGCATTGACGCGCGGCTCGTAAATCACCAGCGGCGTCATGTTGCGGTCAAGCTGGGCCACGCGGGCAAAGTGCGGGGCGGACACGGCCAGATCGAACTCACCGTTCATCATGCTGTCGAAAAACGCCTTGAAGCTGCCGGGCACCACGATGCGCACTTTCTGGCCACCGACGCGCTCAAGGTAGCGCTTCAGGTTTTCGTACTGCGGGATCAACGTGGCAGCAGCCACATTGGGCAACACGCCGACCACCAGCGTGTTGTCAGTCAATGGCAGCACCGGCGGCACTGGCGGCACCGGCGCGGTCGCGGGCGCAGGGGTGGCGGCCGGTGGGGCTGCCGGTGGGTGGGTTGCGGCGGCCATCGGCACCGGCGCTGCGGCAACGGCCGGGGCCGCCAGCGCGGCCGTCCTGGGGGCCAGCACCGGCGCGGCAAGCGCCGCGCTGCGCACCGCCGGGCCGCCCAGCAGCTTGAGAAAACGCTTGCCGGCGCTGTCAGTGACCAGCTCGAAATGCATGCCGACAGCGATCAGGTTCGGGTTGGGCAGGCCGGAGTTGTCGGCGCTGTACAGCGTGCGCCAGGTGCGCACGTCGCCGGTGAACTTGGCGGCGATGGCTGAAAACGTGTCGCCGGCATGCACCTCGACCACCGACGCCGGTGCCGTCTGCGCGCTGGCACCACTGGCCGTGAGCGCCAACATCAGCGCGCCCAGCGCCGCGCGCCAGCCAAACCGCACCCGCCCGACAACGGCAAAGCCGCCGCGCTGCCGGGCCGACCCGCTGGCTTGAACTCGCTGGACCATCGTGGAACTCTCCATTGGCTGCCGAAATTGGCTTTTTTGGGCGCCGTGCGCGCCGGCCGGGCCACAGACAAGCTGCTTTTAAACAGCCGATCAGCGGTGCGGTCGCGGCTCATTCACCATTTGTAGCAATTATACGAGTGCCATCGAGGTGCAAAATTCGGGCGGTTTGCCAGCAATGTCAGGTTTTTGCCCTCAAGTCGGGCCAATTTCCGCCAATTGCACCGCCTTTCGAACATAGCGCCGCACCGCGCAAAACTGCGACGGCACCGGGAACAAAATCAGGCATGCCATTTGCTTGCAGCTTTTACTCAATTTTGCACGGCCGTGTTTGCCATCCCCCCCCGGAGACTTTGATGACCCGATTCAGGCGCCATCTCCCTGCCCTGCCGTGCGCCACGGCCGCAATGAGCGCGCTGCTGGTGGCAAAAGCCCAGGCTGATGTCTCGCTGTACGGTTTGGTTGATCTGTCGGCCGGCCAGTTCCAGACCGCCGGTACGGCCAAGTCCGGCGCCTGGACAGCGGCAACATGACCACCCGCTTTCTCGGCTTCCAGGAGCCTGTCGGACTTGGGGCGTCTGCCGGGCTTTGGCTCGGGCATCGCGCCAGTGCGGGCGCTGCGCGACGCCGGTGTGCCGGTGGGCCTGGGCCTGGGACTGGACGGTGCGGCGTGCAATGACGCCGGCCACCTGCTGGGCGAGGCGCGGCTGGCGCTGTTGTTGCAGCGGGTGGCGGGCGGGCCGGCAGCCCTGACGGCGCGGCTGGCGCTGGTGATCGCCACGCGGGGCGGTTCCCGGGTGCTGGGCCGCGACGACATCGGCGCGCTGGCGCGCTGGCGCGCGGCATGGCGGCCGACATCGTGACGCTGCCACTGGACGACATTCGCCTGGCCGGCGCGCAGCAAGACCCGCTGGCCGCGCTGCTGTTCTGCCACGCACCACCACCCGGCACTCGGTCATCAACGGCCGGGTGGTGTTGCGCGACAGCCAGCTCACCACGCTGGATTTGCCGCCGTTGATCGAGCGCCACAACACGCTGGCGCGCGAGCTGGCGCAGGCCGCGTTCTCCACCCGCTGAAACCTTGCGCGGCACCCGGCATGGCTGGCGGCGGCCCGATGGCCTCGGCACCCGGTGCTAAGCTGCGTGCCCTTTGACCGGACCGGCAGGCTGTGCCGGCCCCGGCCTCACCCTGGAGCCCACCATGCCCGGCCTGCTGCCCGATGTTGATCCCGATGGCCTGCTCGAATACTCGGTGGTCTACACCGACCGGGCGTTGAACCACATGTCGGCCAAGTTCCAGCGCGTGATGCGCGACATCTCCGGCCTGCTCAAAGAGGTGTACCAGGCCCGCTCGGCCATCGTGGTGCCAGGCAGCGGCACTTTTGGCATGGAGGCGGTGGCGCGGCAATTTGCCACCGGCAAAAAATGCCTGGTGCTGCGCAACGGCTGGTTCAGCTACCGCTGGACGCAGATCTTCGACATGGGCCAGATCCCCGCCCAGAGCACCGTGCTCAAAGCGCGCCGGGTGGCCGACCAGCATCAGGCGGCATTCGCGCCCGCGCCCATCGACGAGGTGGTGGCCACCATCCTGGCGCAAAAGCCCGACCTGGTGTTTGCACCGCACGTTGAGACGGCCGCCGGCCTGATCCTGCCCGACGACTACCTGCGCCAGGTGGCCGCCGCCGTGCACGCGGTGGGCGGTTTGTTGGTGCTGGATTGCATCGCCTCGGGCGTGATCTGGGTGGACATGGCGGCCACCGGCGTCGATGTGCTGGTCAGTGCGCCGCAAAAAGGCTGGAGCGGCCCGCCCTGCTGCGCGCTGGTGATGCTCAGTGCGCTGGCGCGCAGCCGCATCGACGCCACCACCAGCAGCAGCTTTGCCTGTGACCTGAAAAAGTGGCTGCAAATCATGGAAAGCTATGAGGCCGGCGGCCATGCCTACCACACCACCCTGCCCACCGACGCGCTGGCCCAAGTGCGCGATGTGATGCTGCAAACCCGGGCGCGCGGCTTTGAGACCGCCCGGGCCCAGCAGCAGGCGCTGGGCGACGCGGTGCGCGCGTTGATGGTTCGCAAGGGCTTCAAGAGCGTGGCCGCAGCGGGGTTTCAAGCGCCCGGTGTGGTGGTGAGCTACACCGACGACAGCGGCCTGAGCAGCAGCAAGACCTTTCTCGGCCTGGGCTTGCAAACTGCGGCCGGCGTGCCGCTGCAATGCGACGAGCCGGCCGATTTCAAGACCTTCCGCATCGGCCTGTTCGGGCTCGACAAGCTGGCCGATGTGGCCGGCACGGTGGCCCGGCTGGATGCGGCGCTGAACCAGATCGTCTAGTCGGGTGCCGCACGCCAGCCGGGCCCACGCGCCAGCGCGCCGATGACGCGGCCGCCGGCCGGCCCGCCCGGCGCTTCACCGGCGCAGGCGCTGGCGTTGTCGCAGGCGCAGGCGCACACCGCCAGCGAAGCGTTGTCCAGCGCGGTCGCGCTGTTCAACGCCGGCCAGACAGCGGCCGCGCTGCAACGTTGCCAGCAGGGCCTGACAGCACAGCCCGCCCACCCCGGCCTGCTGCAACTGCTGGCCACGCTGCTGTTGGCCAGCGGTGATGCGGCTGCGGCGCTGGCCGCCATTGAGCCGGTGCTGCTGCACCACCCCGGCCACGCGCCCGCGCTGCGGCTGGCCGAGCAAGCCGCGTTGCGCCACGGCGCGGCGCTGATCGAGCACGGCCAGCCGGCAGTGGCCGCCGGGCTGCTGCGCCGATTGACACTGGCCCAGCCGGCGGGCGTTGCGGGCTGGTTCTTGCTGGCGCTGGCCTGTGAAGACCTGCACGCCACCGACGAAGCCGCTGCGGCGCTGGCGCAGGTGCTGGTGCGCCAGCCTGACCATGTAGAGGCCCGGCTGAACCTGGCGCTGATCGAGCAGTCCCGGGGCCATCTTGAGACCGCCCTCGACCACCATGCCCGCGTCTGGCGGCTGCGGCCGGCGCTGCTGGGCCGCATCACGATGGCCTTGTGCTCGCAGCGCAGCGGCGCGGTCTGGCTGACCGCCGATGCGCTGCTGCAAGAGCTCAACTGCCGTGCGGGCCGGCTGGGCCTGCCGCCGCCCCCGGCGCCGCCGGCCGCTTGACGCGGAAGCGGCGCCGGTAGACACCGGGCTGGGCCAGCACCTCCCCCACCAGCGCGGCGTAGCGCTGCGCCTGCTCGGGCGTGAAGGCCGCCACCACCAGTTGCAGCGGCTCACGCGGCAGCACCAGGCACTGCGCCACCGGCGTGCCGCGCGGCAGCACGCCGTCAAAGTCGGGCGCGCACCACAGTGCCGGGAAATGGATGCCGGCGTCATGAAACTGGTCGGCATCGACCAGGCCGGTCAAGGTGCGGAATGGCAGATCGCCCCGGTTGGCCGGGTGCATCGCCAGCAAGGCCCAGCCGGGCTCGGTTTCGATGGTCCAAAAGCTGTTGAACTTGATCGCCACCGACTGGCCATCATGCCCCGGCAGCCCTTGCAACTGGGCGGCGGCATGAAAGCCCAGCGGGGCCACCGGGTGGTTGTCGACGGTCAGCGGCGGCAGCGGCCAGTCCCAACTGAAGCGGCCACGCTGCACCCGCAAATCGCAGGGCAGCAAGACCATGAAGCCCTGGGTCATCGCGTCGATGAACGGCGGGCATTGCTTGACGGTGCGGATGTCGCGCCCGTGCAGCGGCGACGCCACCCGCGGCGCCATCGCGCGCAGCCAGTCGGGCAGGGCCTGGCGGGCCGGCACCGGCGGCGGCAGCAGATGCAGCAGCGCCGGATCGCAGCGCAGGGTGACTTTCATCAGCGGCTTCCAGGCAGGTTTCAACGGAAAAAGGCCGCGCGTTGGCCGGTTTGTCAGCCATCGCGCGGCCAAAGCCCCCGGCCGGGGCAGTGCAGACAAACTCGCGGGGTTTACCGAACCTTGCCGGCCTTCCAGGCTTCCAGCAGCCGGTCGTAGACGATGGTTTCGCCTTTGGGCTTCTCGTTGGCCAGCTTCTTCCACGGTGCGTGGTCGCTGCTCAGCCATTTGGCGGTGTCGCTGCGCGGATTGAGCTTGGGCGCGCAATGCGCCATGCCGGCGCGGCCCAGGCGCTCCATCACGTCGTCCATCTCTTTGGCCAGGTTGTCCATCGCGCCCTGCGGGGTCTTCTCGCCGGTCACCGCCTGGGCCACGTTCTTCCACCACAACTGGGCCAGCTTGGGGTAGTCGGGCACGTTGGTGCCGGTCGGCGTCCAGGCCACCCGCGCCGGGCTGCGGTAAAACTCGATCAAGCCGCCGTATTTGTTGGCGTTCTGGGTGAAGTAGTCGCTGCGGATGTCGGAATCACGGATGAAGGTCAGGCCGACGACGGATTTCTTCAGTGACGTGGTCTTGGCAGTGACGAACTGGGCGTACAGCCAGGCGGCGGTGGCCCGGTTGGGCTCGTTCGACTTCAAGAACGTCCACGAGCCCACGTCCTGGTAGCCGTTCTGCATGCCCTGCTTCCAGTACGGGCCGTTCGGGCCCGGCGCCATGCGCCATTTCGGTGAGCCGTCTTCATTGACCACCGGCAGGCCCTTCTTCGTCATGTCGGCGGTGAAGGCCGTGTACCAGAAGATCTGCTGGGCGATCTGTCCTTGCGCCGGCACCGGGCCCGACTCACCGAAGGTCATGCCCATCGCCTCTTTGGGCGCGTACTTCTTCATCCAGTCGATGTACTTGGTGAGTGCGTACACCGCTGCCGGCGAGTTGGTGGCACCGCCCCGCTCAACCGCTGCGCCCACCGGCGTGCACTTGTCGTCACCCACCCGGATGCCCCACTCGTCGATCGGCATGCCGTTGGGGATGCCTTTGTCGGCCGCGCCGGCCATCGACAGCCAGGCGTCGGTGAAGCGCCAGCCCAGCGACGGATCTTTCTTGCCGTAGTCCATGTGGCCGTAGATCGGCTTGCCGTCGATGGTTTTGACGTCATTCGTGAAGAACTCGGCGATGTCCTCGTAGGCGCTCCAGTTCAGCGGCACGCCCAGGTCGTAGCCGTATTTGGCCTTGAACTTGTCTTTCAGGTCTTGCCGGGCAAACAGGTCAGCCCGGAACCAGTACAGGTTGGCAAACTGCTGGTCGGGCAACTGGTAGAGCTTTTTGTCGGGCGCGGTGGTGAAGCTGGTGCCGATGAAATCCTTCAGGTCCAGCCCCGGGTTGGTGAATTCTTTCCAGGCACCGGTCATCTGGTCTGACAGCGCCAGCGCGGTGCCGTAGCGGTAGTGGGTGCCAATCAGGTCAGAGTCGCTGATCCAGCCGTCGTAAATCGATTTGCCCGACTGCATCGACGTTTGCAGCTTCTCCACCACATCACCCTCCTGGATGATGTCGTGCTTGACCTTGATGCCGGTGATCTCTTCAAACGCCTTGGCCAGGGTTTTGCTCTCGTACTCATGCACGGTCAGCGTCTCGGACACCACCGAAATCTCTTTGACCCCTTTGGCTTGCAGCTTCTTGGCAGCCTCGATAAACCATTTCATCTCGGTCATCTGCTGGTCTTTGGTCAGCGTAGACGGCTGAAACTCGGCATCGATCCATTTCTTGGCCGCAGCCTCGTCGGCCCAGGCCGGGCCAGTGACCGCGAGCATCGCGGCCAGGCCCAAGGCGGTGTAGCGCACTTTCATGGTTTATCTCCGTGTGTGGTGTGTTTCCCCGACAGGCTTTGAAAGGGTTGACCAGCCCCGGGGAAACGCCGGGCCGTACCCTGAAAAACGGCTTTGAATCAACCGCGCCGCATGACCCCGACCAGCGCGGCCATCGACAACACAAAACTGATCCAGATGCTGGGCTCGGCCGCCAGGCCCAGCCACTCGGTGGCCTTGCCGGCCAGCCCGACAAACGCCAGATTGATGTAGGCGGCAGTGAGCAGGCCGATGAACAGCCGGTCGCCCCGGGTGGTGGCGATGGGCAAAAAGCCTTTGCGCAGCACGGTGGGCGATTTCAACTCCCACACCGTCATGCCGACCAGCATCAGGCCGATGCAGCTAAAAAATACGGCCACCGGCAAAGTCCAGGCCATCCAATCAAACATGGCCCCCCCCCGTAGCGCCTTCGGCGCTCCCCCCCAGGGGGGCCGCGCCAGCGGCCTGGCGGAGCCAGCTCCGCGGCGCCCGCTTGGCAATGCGTGCGCTTCTCATCGCGTGTGCCCTTTTCATGGCGTCAAACCCTGCCCATCGCGAAGCCTTTGGCGATGTAGTGCCGGACAAACCAGATGACGATGGCGCCGGGCACGATGGTCAGGGTGCCGGCCGCCGCCAGTGTGGCCCAGTCCATGCCCGAGGCACTCACCGTGCGGGTCATCGTGGCCACGATGGGCTTGGCGTTGACACTCGTCAGGGTGCGCGCCAGCAGCAGCTCAACCCAACTGAACATGAAGCAGAAGAAGGCCGCCACGCCCACGCCGGCCTTGATCAGCGGCAGGAAGATGGTGAGAAAAAAGCGCGGGAAGGTGTAGCCGTCGATGTAGGCCGTCTCGTCGATCTCACGCGGGATGCCGCTCATGAAGCCTTCCAGAATCCACACCGCCAGCGGCACGTTGAACACCAGGTGGGCCATCGCCACCGCCAGGTGCGTGTCCATCAGCCCGAGCGTCGTGTAGAGCTGGAAGAACGGTAGCAAGAACACCGCCGGCGGTGTCATGCGGTTGGTCAGCAGCCAGAAGAACAGGTGCTTGTCGCCCAAAAAGCTGTAGCGCGAGAAGGCATAGGCCGCCGGCAGCGCCACCGCCAGTGAGATCACGGTGTTGATGGCCACATAGATCAGGCTGTTGATATAGCCCGAGTACCAGGATGCGTCGGTGAAGATCAGCCGGTAATTGGCCCAGGTGAAGTGCTTGGGCAGCAGCGTGAAGCTGGCCAGGATCTCCTCGTTGGTCTTGAAACTCATGTTGACCATCCAGTAGATGGGCAGGATGGCAAACACCAGGTAGACGATCAAGAAGACGGTGCGCTTCTGAAACCTGGGTTCATTCATGGCCCGTGCCCTCCTTGTCGGCCGTGCCCACCCGCTGCATCCAGTTGTAAAGGATGAAGCAGAGCAGCAGGATGATCAAAAAATAGATCAGCGAGAAGGCCGCCGCCGGCCCCAGGTCAAACTGGCCCACCGCTTTTTGCGTCAGGTACTGGCTCAAAAACGTGGTGGCATTGCCCGGGCCGCCGCCGGTGAGCACAAACGGCTCGGTGTAGATCATGAAGCTGTCCATAAAGCGCAGCAGCACCGCGATCATCAGCACGCCGCGCATCTTGGGCAACTGGATGTACCTGAACACCGCCAGCTTGCTGGCCCCGTCGATGCGCGCCGCCTGGTAGTAGGCATCGGGGATGCTGCGCAGGCCGGCATAACCCAGCAGCGCCACCAGCGGTGTCCAGTGCCACACGTCCATCACCAGCACCGTCAGCCAGGCATGGCTGGCGTTGCCGGTGTAGCTGTAGTCGATGCCGATCTTTTGCAGCGCCGCGCCCAGCAGGCCGATATCGGCCCGGCCAAAAATCTGCCAGATCGTGCCCACCACATTCCACGGGATCAGCAACGACAGCGCCACCAGCACCAGCACCGCACTCGATTGCCAGCCTTTCTCGGGCATGGCCAGCGCCAGCAGGATGCCGAGCGGGATTTCCACCGCCAGCACCGCCAGCGAAAAGGTGATCTGGCGCAGCAGTGCCTCATGCAGGTCGGGGTCGCGCATCACCGAGGCAAACCACTCGGTGCCGACAAACACCCGTCGCTCGGGCGAGATGATGTCTTGCACCGAGTAGTTGACCACCGTCATCAGCGGCAGCACCGCCGAGAAGGCGACGCACAAGAACACCGGCAGCACCAGCCACCAGGCTTTTTGGTTGACGGGTTTCATGGCGCGGTCTCCGGGGCGATCAGGGTTTCGTCGGCGGCGTAATAGCAGGTGTGCGGCCCGATCAGGCCCAGCCAGACTGCGGCGCCGGCCACCGGCGCAGCGGCGTCGGGGTCAAGCCGCAGCCGCACCGTGTGTTCAGCACCGTTGGCGCTGATGCGGGCGGTGATCAACCAGTAGGTGCCCACATCCTGCGCCTGCAGTACCCGGGCTGGCAACGCGCCGGCAGCGCCATCGGCCGCCAGGGTGAGGTACTCGGGGCGCACGCCCAGCGTGTGGGCGCCAGCGGGTGCCGCCGGTGCCAGTGCCGCCGGCAGGAAGTTCATGCCCGGTGAGCCGATGAAGTGGCCGACAAAGCGGTGCGCCGGCCGGTTGAACAGCGCGTCGGCGGCGCCCACCTGCACCGCCCGGCCCCGGGTCATCACGACCACCTGGTCGGCAAAGGTGAGGGCCTCGACCTGGTCGTGCGTGACGTAGATCAGCGTGAGCTTGAGCTCGTGGTGGATCTGCTTGAGTTTGCGGCGCAACTGCCACTTCAGGTGCGGGTCGATCACCGTCAACGGCTCGTCGAACAGCACCGCGCTCACGTCCTCGCGCACCAGGCCGCGGCCCAGGCTGAACTTCTGCTTGGCATCGGCGCTCAGGCCGGCGGCGCGCTGGCCAAGCTGGCCGCTCATCTCCAGCATCTCGGCGATCTTGCCGACGCGCAGCTTGATGCGCTCAGCCGCCAGGCCCCGGTTCTTCAACGGAAAAGCCAGGTTCTCGGCCACCGTCATGGTGTCGTAGATCACCGGGAACTGAAACACCTGAGCGATGTTGCGCGCCTGCGGGGTTTTGCGGGTGACGTTGATCTCGTCGAAAAACACCGTGCCGTGCGACGGCTGCACCAGGCCCGAGATCAGGTTGAGCATCGTCGTCTTGCCGCAGCCCGACGGGCCCAGCAGCGCGTAGGCGCCGCCGTCATCAAAGGTCATTTTCAGCGGCAACAGCGCGTAGTCGCTGTCTTGCTGCGGGTCGGGCCCGTAGCTGTGGGCCAGATCGAGGGTGATGCGCGCCATGTCAGTTCTCCGCCGGCCGGACGTGCCGGGCCGGCGCCTGCTGCAGCCGGCCATCGGCGCCAAAGACGTAGGCCTGCGCCGGATCGAGGTACAGCGTGACGGCCGCGCCCAGCTCGAAAAAGTGCACACCGGTGAGTTGCATCACCAGCTCGCCGGCCAGCGTGGCCACATGGACAAAGGTGTCGGAGCCGGCAATCTCGGCCAGCTCCACTGTGCCGGGCAGCGCGATGTCGCCCGGGCGCTGATGAACCCGCAGTGCGCTGGCGCGCAGGCCTAGCGTGGTGTCGGGGGTGAGCGTCGGCAAATCCAGGCCGAGCTGCGGCGCGCCGCCCGGCAGCAGGTTCATCGGCGGATCGCTGAAAGCGCGCGCCACCCGGATCGATGCCGGTCGGTGGAACACTTCCGCCGTCGGGCCGTATTGCAGCACCTCCCCTTTGTCCAGCACCGCCGTCCAGCCGCCCAGCAGCAAGGCCTCGGTGGGCTCGGTGGTGGCGTAGACCACCGTCGAGCTGCCGGCGGCAAACAGCGCTGACAGCTCATCACGCAGCTCTTCGCGCAGCTTGTAATCCAGGTTGACCAGCGGCTCGTCCAGCAGCATCAGCGGCGCGTCTTTGGCCAATGCCCGGGCCAGCGCCACCCGCTGCTGCTGGCCGCCCGACAGCGCCGCCGGCAGGCGCTGCAAAAACGGCTCGATGTGCAGCTTCTCGGCCAGCGCCAGCACGCGCTGCCGCACGGCGGCTTTGCTCATCGCGCCGCGCAATTTGAGCGGTGAGGCGATGTTGTCAAACACCGTCATCGACGGGTAGTTGATGAACTGCTGGTAGACCATCGCCACATTGCGCTGGCGCACCGGCAGACCGGTGACATCCACGCCGTCCACCGACACGCTGCCGTGGCTGGGCACGTCCAGCCCGGCCATCAGCCGCATCAAGGTGGTCTTGCCGGCCTGGGTGGCGCCCAGCAACACGCTCACCGTGCCGGGCTGTAGCGCCAGGTCAAGCGGGTAGAGGTGGGTGGCCGCCCCCACCCGGTGCTGCAGGCCGGCCAGCGTCAGTTGCATGGTGCCTCGACGGCGGTTTGGCTTGGCATTGTTGCCGGCAGGCGGTCAAACCAGGCCGCTACCTGCGCCTGATCGGCAGGCCCCAGGTGCAGGCCCAGCTTGGTGCGGCGCCACAGCACATCGTCAGCGCAGCGCGCCCATTCATGCTGGACCAGGTAGTCCAGCTCGACCTCAAACAAACCCGGCGCCACCTCAACGCCCAGCCCGCCTGCGGCCAGCAGCAGGCCCACCCGGGCGCCGTAGCAGCGCGCCCAGCGGGCACGCACTGCCGCCGGCACCTGCGGCGCGCGGCGTGCCAGCTCGGTGATGAAGCGGTTGATGTCGGTGTCGGGGCGCTGCGGCGGGCCGATCCAGGCCGACAAATCCCCGCCCGGCAGCAGGGCAGATTCAGTCCATGCCGGGCGTTGCTCACCCAGGCGCTGCACCAGTTGGTCGGCGGCCTCTTCGGCCAGCTTGCGGAAGGTGGTGATCTTGCCGCCCCAGACCGACAGCAAGGGCGCAGCACCGGGCGCTGCGTCATCAAACTCCAGCAGATAGTCGCGTGTCACGGCCGATGCAGCGCCCGATTCATCGTCCAGCAACGGCCGCACGCCCGAGTACGACCACACCACATCGGCGGCGACGACCGGTTTCTCGAAGTAGCGGCTGGCCTGGGCGCACAGGTAGGCGGTCTCGTCGGCGTCGATGTGGGCCGCGTCGGGTGCGCCGCTGATCTCGACATCGGTGGTGCCGATCAGCGTGAAATCGCCCTCGTACGGGATGGCGAAGATGATGCGCTTGTCGGGGTTTTGAAAGATGTAGGCGTGGTCATGGTCAAACAGCTTTTTCACCACGATGTGGCTGCCCTTGACCAGCCGCAGCGAGCGCGCGCTCTGCACCTGCGCCCGGTCGCGCAGAAACTCCCCCGTCCACGGCCCGGCGGCATTGACCAGCGCCCGGGCGCGCAGGTGCAGCGCTGCGCCGCCGGCCGGCTGCAGGGTGGCGCGCCAGCCATCGGCGCTGCCGCCCAGCACACGCTCAACCCGCTCACAGCGGCAGCGCGTCAGGATGGTGGCGCCGCGCGCGGCAGCGTCCACCGCGTTCAGCACCACCAGCCGGGCGTCGTCCACCCAGCCGTCGCTGTAGACAAAGCCGCGGGTGTACTGGGCTTTGAGCGGCGCGCCCAGCGCATGCTGGCGCAAATCCACCGTGGTGCTGCCCGGCAACCATTCGCGCTTGGCCAGGTGGTCGTACAAAAACAGGCCGGTGCGCACCACCCACACCGGCCGCATCGACGCATCGTGCGGCATCACAAAACGCAGCGGCCACATGATGTGCGGCGCGCTTTTAAGCAGCCGCTCGCGCTCGGCCAGCGCTTTGCGCACCAGGCTGAACTCGTAATATTCCAGATAGCGCAGCCCGCCGTGGATCAATTTGGTGGACGACGACGAGGTGTGGCGCGCCAGATCGTCCTGCTCACACAGCACCACACCCAAGCCCCGGCCCGCCAGATCACGCGCGATGCCGGCGCCGTTGATGCCGCCACCCACCACCAGCACGTCGCAAAATTCGGGCATGGCGGGCATGGCGGGCAGCAGGGGCGCAGTGGCACCCAGCAGGGACTGGCTCAACTTCTCTCCTCGGCGGGTGTTTGGCGGCGGGCGACTGGCGGTGCCGTCGCTGCGCGATTCTTGGCGCTTGTCGGCGCGCGTTGGCGCTTGTCGTTTCGTTTTGTGTTCGCTTCTTTTCGTTTGTACCCCATGCCTGCGGGCCTGGCAAGCCGGTTTTCCCTGATCGCTGCGCTGGCCGGATCACGTACCCTTTGCGCCAGCCCGCCCCAAAACTGTGCCGTGCCCGCCGCGCCCGACCTCACCCCCAACCCGCGCCAGGCCGGCGTGCTGATCACCGTGCGCGAGCAGGGCTCGGTCACCGTCGAGGCCCTGGCCGAGCGCTTTGGCGTGACGCTGCAAACCGTGCGGCGCGATGTCAAGCTGCTGGCCGAGGCCGGGCTGCTGGCGCGCTTCCACGGCGGCGTGCGGCTGCCGGCCAGCACGACCGAGAACATTGCCTACCGGGCACGCCAGGCGCTCAATGACGACGCCAAACGCCGTATCGCCCGGGCGGTGGCGGCGCAGGTGCCCGCCGGGTGCAGCCTGATCCTGAACATCGGCACCACGGTCGAGGCGGTGGCACGCGAGTTGCTGGGCCACCGCGGCCTGCGGGTGATCACCAACAACCTGAACGTCGCCGCCATCTTGAGCGACAACCCCGAATGCGAGGTGATCGTGGCCGGCGGCCTGGTGCGGCAACGTGACCGCGCCATCATCGGCGAGGCCACGGTGGAGTTCATCGGCCAGTTCCGGGTCGATATCGGGCTGATCGGCATCTCGGGCATCGAGGCCGACGGCACGCTGCGGGATTTTGACTACCGCGAGGTGAAGGTGGCGCAGGCCATCATCCGCGCCAGCCGCCAGGTGTGGCTGGTGGCCGACCACAGCAAGTTCAACCGCCCGGCGATGGTGGAGCTGGGCCGGCTGGACCAGGTGGACACGCTGTTCACCGACAGCGCGCCGCCGCCGGCTTTCAGCGCTTTGATGGCCGAGGCCGGGGTGGCTTGTGTGGCCTGCAATACCAGCGACAGCAAGACCAGCGACAGCAACGACAGCAACGACATCAACGACAGCCACGAGAGCAAGCACAACGGGGGCCCGCCATGAGCTTTATCCTCGCCCTCGACCAGGGCACGTCCAGCTCGCGCAGCATCGTCTTTGATGCCGGCGGCAGCATCGTGGCGATGGCCCAGCAGGAGATCCGGCAGATCTTTCCCCAGCCCGGCTGGGTCGAGCATGACCCGGAAGAAATCTGGCAATCGCAACTGGCCACCGCCCGCCAGGCCATCGCCAAAGCCGGGTTGACGGCACGCGACATCAGCGCCATCGGCATCACCAACCAGCGCGAGACCACCGTGCTGTGGAACCGCCGCACCGGCCTGCCGGTGCACAACGCCATCGTCTGGCAAGACCGGCGCGGTGAGCCGCTGTGCGCCCAGTTGCGCGAGCACGGCCACGCCGGGCAAATCCAGCGCAGCACCGGGCTGGTGGTGGACGCCTACTTTTCAGCCACCAAGCTGCGCTGGCTGCTCGACCATGTCAGCGGCGCGCACATCGCCGCCGCCCACGGTGACCTGGCCTTCGGCACCATCGACAGTTGGCTGCTCTACAAGCTGACCGGCGGCCAGGTGCATGCCACCGATGTCAGCAACGCCGCGCGCACGATGCTGTTTGACATCCGCCACAACGTCTGGGACCACGAGTTGCTGAAACTGCTGCACGTGCCGGACAGCCTGCTGCCCAGCGTGCACCCGAGCAGCCATGTCTTTGGCCACAGCGTGCCGGCGCTGCTGGGCGCGGCCATCCCCGTGGCCGGCATGGCCGGTGACCAGCAAAGTGCGCTGTTCGGCCAGGCCTGCTTCAAGGCCGGGCTGGCCAAAAACACCTACGGCACCGGCTGCTTCATGCTGATGCACACCGGCGATGACTTCCGCAGCAGTGAAAACGGCCTGATCACCACCAGCGCGGCGCAGCCGGTGGCCGGCCACCCCGAGTTCGCGCTGGAGGGCAGCGTGTTCATCGGCGGCGCGGTGGTGCAGTGGCTGCGCGACGGCTTGAACGCCATCAAGGCCAGCGGCGAGGTGCAGGCCCTGGCCGAGAGCGTGCCCGATGCCGGCGGCGTGATGTTTGTGCCGGCCTTCACCGGCCTGGGCGCGCCGTACTGGCATGCCAACGCACGCGGCACCATCACCGGCCTGACGCGCGGCAGCACGGTGGCCCACATCGCCCGCGCGGCGTTGGAGAGCATCGCCTTCCAGAGCGCGGCGCTGTTGCAGGCGATGTGCCGGGATGCCGCCGCTGCGGGGGGTGGCCCGGCGTTGGCGGTGACCGAGCTGCGGGTGGACGGCGGCGCCTGCGTGAACAACCTGCTGATGCAGTTCCAGGCCGACTTGCTGGGCATCCCGGTGCTGCGGCCCAAGATCACCGAAACCACCGCGCTGGGCGCAGCCTACCTGGCGGGCCTGGCCACTGGCGTGTACAAAAACCTGGACGAGTTGTCAGCGCTGTGGCAGGTGGAGCGGCGCTTCCACCCCACGCTGCCGCGTGACCGGGCGCAGGCGCTGATGACGCAGTGGGAGAAGGCGGTGCGCCAGGCCACCGCGGTTTGAGCCGGCCGGCCCCGGCGCTCAGGCGCAGGCCCCGTCAAACCAGGCTGGCGCCGATGTTGATCAACAACGCCAGCACCGTGGTGTTGAAGACAAACGCCAGCACGCAGTGCAACGTGCCGATACGCCGCATCGGCTTGCTGACAAAGGCCACGTCGGCGGTCTGGCCCGACGTGCCGATCACCGCCGCGAAGTAGAAAAAATCGCCGTAATCGGGCGCGTCGTCGTCTGGAAACTTCAGCCCGGCCGGCCGGCCCCGCACCAGCGCCGCGTAGTAATCATGGGCGTAGTGGATGGCAAACATCACCTGGATGAAGGCCCAGGAGGTGAACACCGTGATGCCAGCCAGCGCCACATGCAGGGCCTCGTTGGCGCCCTGCCGCTGCTTGGCCAGCGCCAGCTCACCGGCAATCGCGCCCACGCTGGCCAGTGCGGCGGCCACCACCAGCAACAAGATCACCAACTGACCTTCGTCATGCGCCGTTCCGCGCCGCTGCATGTGGGCCGGCGACGAGCGCAGCATCATCACCGAGGCCAAGGCGACATACAGCACGGTGCCGGCGTTCCAGGCCAGCAGCCAGCGCGTCAGCGCATGCGGCACCCAGTGCTCGGGCAGCCACCAGCCCAACAACAGCGCGATACCCAGCGTGAAGTACAGCCGGGGCCGCACCGCCAAATACCGGAATACCCTGCTTTTTCGCCAAGCCATGCTGCCCCCTGCGGTTGTCGGTGGCCGATTGGGCCACACGGCGCAGGTCGTCGGGCTGTAGCGCCGGCCCGGCATGCCGGGCCGGCCGGATCGCCCCTTATCGGCCTGAGGAGCCTGAGCGGCTGGCGCCGTGCCGGTCTTGCGGCGCTGCGGCGCACCGCTGGCCGGCCCGCCGCAGCGTCAAGGCCGTGCCGGCGGGCCCAGCACCTCGGCAATGCGCAACGGGATGCCGCTGGCACCGGGCGCCAGCACAGGCGATTGGCCCGTCAAATCACCGGGCTGCGGCCGCGCATCGCCGCGCTTGCTGATGCGCGCACTGAGCACCAGTTGCCGCTGGCCGGAGATCTTGGCGCTGGGCGCCATCGCCATGCTGTCGTCGAGGCTGAAGTCGAACGGCAAGTCCCGGGCCTGTTTGCGCAACACGGCCAACGGCATGCGCGGGCCGCTGGCCGCCCGGGCAACCACGAAAACGGTGTCGTCGGGGCTGACACGGCCGGCCAGCGCCGGGTCGAGCGTGACCCGGCCACTGACGGCGATGGCGGCGGTGGTCGGGGCGACGGCGGCGGTGGTCGGGGCGATGCCGGCGCTGGGCGCGGCAGCGATCCTGCCGGGCTCACCGGCCACCGATGCCGGGCCCGAGGCCCCGGCCGGCAGGCCACCGAGCTGGCGCGCCTCGGCCAGGCTGGCCTGGATTTGTCTGCGCAACGCACTCTCGGCCGGCAGCGCGCTTTCAACCCGTTGCCATTGGCGCACCGCAGTGGCGAAATCGCGGGCATCAAACGCCGCACTGCCGGCCAACGCCAGCGCCTTGACGTTGTCCGGGTCGAGCACCAACGCGCGCTCGATGCGCGCCAGCGCCTGGGCGTTGAGCTTGCCCTGGTTCAGCCCGGCCAGTGCGTCGGCCGAGTCGGCCAGCAGGTCGGCGGTTTCACCCTGCAACGCCAGCACCTTGTCGTAGGCCGGCACGGCCTCGGCAAAACGCCCCATCGCCGAGTAGGCCCTGGCCAGCAAGGCCCAGCCTGCGGCGTCGTCGGGCTGGTCTTTCAGGTGCTGGGCCAGCCGGCCCACCATCTCGGCCACCTGGGCGGCGCTGGGTTGGGCCGGGCTGTCGGACGGGGGCGCGGCGCCGGCCGTGGCGGCTTCACCGGCCGTGCCGGCATTCGCGCCGTTGCCGGCGCCGGCCGACGCCGGCCCCCAACCGGCGTTGCCCGGCGAGCCGGTGAAGGCATAGCCCAGTACCGCCAGCGCCAACACGGCCAGCGTCAGGCCGGCTTGCAGCCGGCGCGACGGCCGCGGGTCAGCCGGTGCTGGTGTGACCGCTGCGGCTGCGGCTGCGCGGGGTGGCGCGGTGGGTTGTGCAGATGGCGCCGTTGCGGCGGCTGCGCCGGGCTGGCCAGCCAGCGCTGCTGCGGGCGCACCGGCGGCAGGCTGTAGCACCGCATCCACCAGCAGGCGCTCCAGCGGCTGCCGGGCCTGGACCAGGGCCTCGGCGTCCAGCTCGCCCCGGTCATGCCGGGCTTGCAGCGCTTGCAGTTGCTGGCGCAGCGCGTCGATCTCGGGGCCCAGCTTGTCGGCGCTCATGCGCTGTCCTTCTGCGCTTGCGGCGCAGGCGGCGCAGGCGGCGGCACGGCGTCGTCGGCCGGGTCGGCCGGATCGGCCTCAAAGCGATCTGCGCTCAAGCGGCTGCGCCGACGCAGCACCAGCACCAGTGCCAGCAGGCCACCCACGCCCAGCAGCGCGGGGGCAAACCAGAGCAGGGCGGTCGTGCTTTTGAGCGGCGGCCGGTACAGCACAAAATCGCCGTAGCGGGCCGTCATGTAAGCGTAGACCTGGGCCTCACTGTCGCCCCGGCGCAGCATGTCGCGCACCTGGTTGCGCAAATCCACTGCCAGATCAGCATGCGAGTCGGCGATGGTCTGGTTTTGGCAGACCAGGCAGCGCAACTCGGCCGCCACCCGCATCACACGCGACTCCAGCGCCGGGTCGGCGGCCAGCGGGGCGGCGTCGGCGGCCAGCGCCGGGGCGGTGATCGTGCCGGCCAGCACGATCACCGCCAGCACCAGCGCAAGCAGCGGTGCCCAAAATGGCCTGTGCGCCGGGCGCTGCACGCGGCGCCGCCACCCCGCCCACGCCCCGTCAACCGGCGCCATTGAGCTGCTTCAGCAGGGGTTCGATCCGGCCCCGGATCACCTCGGGGGTCAGCGGCCCGACGTGTTTCATGCGCACGATGCCTTGTTGGTCGATGATGAAGGTCTCGGGCACGCCGTAGACACCAAAGTCGATGCCGACCCGGCCGTCACCGTCAAACAGCGTGGCCTGGTAGGGGTTGCCCATCTCGGCCAGCCACTGGGTGGCGCTGGACCGGCTGTCTTTGTAGTTCAGGCCATAAACCGGCACCAGCTTGCGCCGGGCGATGTCTTGCACCAGCGCATGCTCTTCGCGGCAGGGCGCGCACCACGAGGCCCAGACATTGAGCATCCAGACGCGGCCGCGCATGTCGGCCAGGCCCAAATGCTGGCTGGCATCGTCGAGCCGGCCGAGCGTGAAGGCCGGCGCCGGTTTGCCGATCAGCGGCGACGGCACCTCGCGCGGGTTCAGGCCCAGGCCGACGCCCAGAAACACCAGCAGCACGACAAATGCCGCCAGCGGCAGCAAAAAACGCAATGACTTCATCGCCGGGTTGGATCGAATCGAATCGGATCGAACTGCATCAGGCGGCCGCACCGGCCAGCCGGTCATCGGCGGTGCTGCGCGCGCGCTGGCGGTAGCGCCTGTCAGTCACCGCCAGCAGGCCGCCGAGCGCCATCACCAGGCAACCTCCCCAGACCCAGGCGATGAAGGGTTTGATGTAGACGCGCACGATCCAGGCATTGCCGTCCACCACCTCACCCAGCGAGACATACAGGTCTTCGGTCAGGCCGGGCCGGATGGCGGCCTCGGTCATCGGCATGCGCTGCACGTTGTAGATGCGCTTTTCGGGGTGCATCGTGGCCAGCAGATTGCCGCCTTTGCTCACCTCGACCTGGCCGCGCACGGCCTGGAAGTTGGGCCCGGGCGCGTCGCGCATGCCTTTGAAGGTGAAGGTGTAGCCGTTGACCACCGTGCTGTCGCCGACACGCATCTTGACGTCGCGCTCGACCTCGTAGGTGCGCACCATCGTCACGCCGACGATGAACAGCGCCACGCCGAAGTGCGCCACCATCATGCCGACCATCGCCCGCGGCACCTGGCCTAAACGTTGCCCCACCTGTTGCAGCGGCTGGGCGCGCTGGCCGCCGGCCGGGCGGATGCGTTCCCAGAGATCGGTCACCAGCGAGGCGACGATCCAGAACGCCATCAGCAGGCCCAGCACCGACATCGGCGCCAGCACCCCGCCCAGCCAAGCCGCGCCCAGCGCGCACAACACCGCCACCCCCGCCGCCCAGCGCAGCCGGTGCGCCAGATCGGGCAGTTCGGCCTGGCGCCAGCGGGCCAGCGGGCCGATGCCCATCAAGAAAACCAGCGGCGCCATCACCGGCACAAACACCGCATCAAAGTACGGCGGGCCGACCGATATCTTGCCCAGGCCCAGCGCATCCAGGATCAACGGGTACAGCGTGCCCAGCAGCACCACCGCCATCGCCGCCACCAGCAGCACATTGTTGGCCAGCAACAGGCTCTCACGCGACAGCAACTCAAAGCGCGCGCCCAGCCCCACTTTGGGCGCCCGCCAGGCGTACAGCACCAGCACCGAGCCGATGACCAAGGCCAGAAAGCACAGGATGAACAGGCCGCGCGTAGGGTCACTGGCGAAGGAATGCACGGAAGTGAGCACCCCCGAGCGGACCAAAAACGTGCCGAGCAGGGACAGTGAAAACGCCAGGATGGCCAGCAGCACCGTCCAGGATTTGAAGCTGCCGCGTTTCTCGGTCACTGCCAGTGAGTGGATCAGCGCCGTGCCCACCAGCCACGGCATGAACGAGGCGTTCTCCACCGGGTCCCAGAACCACCAGCCGCCCCAGCCCAATTCGTAATACGCCCACCAACTGCCGAGCGCGATGCCCACCGTCAAAAACATCCAGGCCAGCGTGGTCCAGGGCCGCGACCAGCGCGCCCACTGCGCATCGAGGTTGCCGCCGATCAATGCGGCGGTGGCAAACGCAAAAGCCACCGAGAAGCCGACATAGCCCATGTAGAGCATGGGGGGATGAAAAATCATGCCCGGGTCTTGCAGTTGCGGGTTCAGGTCGGCGCCGTCGAGTGGCACCGGAAACTGGCGCAAAAACGGGTTGGACGTGAGCAGAACAAACAGCAAAAACCCGACGCTCAGCAGCCCCATCACAGCCAGGATGCGGGCCAGCACTGGCAGCGGCAAATGGCGGCTGAACTGCGCCACGGCCAATGTCCAGCCGGTGAGCATGAGCAGCCACAGCAGCATCGAGCCCTCATGGCTGCCCCAGGTGGCGGCAATGCGAAAGTGCAGCGGCAGCAGGCTGTTGGAGTGGGCGGCCACGTTGCTGACCGAGAAATCATTGCGCACAAAACTCGCCGCCAGGCAGAAAAAGCTGAACGCGACCAGCGCAAACTGCACCCGCGCCGCCGGCCGGGCCAGCGCCATCCACGGCCCCCGGCCCTGCTGCGCCCCCACCATCGGCAAGATGCCCAGCACGAGCGCGGCGCCGAACGCCAGCCAGAGTGAAAAATGGCCCAGCTCGGCGATCACAGCGATTTCTCCGGTGTGGCTTTGAGGGTTTGCGGCTGAACCAGGGTCTGCCCCAGCCTGGATTTGCCTTGCTGGGCCCGCTTCAACGCCTCGGCGGCCTCGGGCGGCATGTAGTTTTCGTCGTGCTTGGCCAGCACCTCGCGGGCGACAAACACGCCGTCCTGCAATTTGCCCTGCGCCACCACGCCTTTGCCCTCTTTGAACAGGTCGGGCAGGATGCCCTCAAAGCGCACCGGGATCGTCTGCGCCGTGTCGGTGACCCAAAAACTAACCGTCAAGCCATCGCGTTTGACCGTGCCGGCCTGCACCATGCCGCCGAGCCGGAAGGTGCGGCCGGCCGGCGCCTCGTGCGCGGCGATCTGCGACGGCGAGTAGAAAAACACCAGGTTGCTCTGGAAGGCGTTGAGCACCAGCGCGGCCGCGCCGCCCACGGCCAGCAGCACGCCGGCGGCAATCGTCAATCTCTTGTGGCGGGGCTTCATCACGGCCATCCTTTTCGGTGCCGATCACGGCAAGTTCAGCGTTGCCCTAAATTGGAGCACAGGTGGGCGCGGCGCCAAAACCCGAAGGGTAACGCGGCGGCGCGGGCTCACCAGGCCAGCGGCTGCAGCCGGTAAAGCAGCGCCAGCTCACGGTAGACATCGGGCGTCTCGTCGGCCAGCGCTTGCGGCCGCTCAAAAAAGGTTTCGGTGGCCACGGCAAAAAACTCGGCCGCATCGGTGGCGCCGTAGCCGTCGATCACGGCCGACGGCTGCTGGCGCAGTTGCTGCAAGCCGGCCGCCATCACCGCTGCCCAGCGGGCCCGCAGCGCCCGCGTCGGCCGCCACGGCCGGCCGTCGGCCACGCCTTTGTCCTGGTCGATCTGGTGGGCAAACTCATGCAGCACCACATTGCGGCCGTCGCCGGGGTCGGCCGCGCCGGCCAGCACGTCGGCCCAGCCCAGCAGCACCGGCCCGCCGGCCCACGATTCACCAGCCAGCGCCTGGCGCTGCTCTTGCACCACGCCGCCGCCCTGCGGCTGCACCCGGTGCACAACAAACGCACCCGGGTAGACCAGCACCTGGCGCAGGCGCGGAAAGTAATCGGGCCGGGCATGGCCCAGCAGCAGCAGGCAGGCCTGGGCGGCGATGGTGACGCGCAACTCGTCGGTGATGGCTTGGCCGGCACAACCGATGAACGGCTTTTCAGCCAGAAACACCTGGATGTGGGCTTTCAGCCGCTGTTGCAGATCGGCCGGCAGGCGGGATGCGGCCGGCACCCGGCGGCGCAGGATGCGGCGCCAGGCGGCCGGAAAGGGTTTGGCGCGCAGCCGCACACGACGCCGCTCGGCCCAGGCCGGCTGGGCCAGCAAGGCGGTGCCGGCCAGCACGCTGGCGGCCACCAGCAGCAGCAACGGCAGGGCGGTGAGCAGGGTGTCGGGCATCACCGGTGGCAGGTGGCCCCGCCGGCGCGGTTTTCAAGCGGCCCGGGGCGAGACCGGCCGCAGCGCGCCCACTGCTGATGCAGGTTCTGTCGCTCGTTTGCAGCCGGCTCAGAGTCGCCAGGCGGCGGCTTACGGCGCGGCCGGCTTGCGCAGGCCGGCTTGCGCCAGATCCAGCTCACCCAGCGTCAGGCGCAGCGCGGGCGGGGCCTGGCTGGTCAGGCTGTCACCGGCGGCGGCCAGATCACCGGCCACCACCGCGCGCAGACCGGCGGCCTGCCAGTGCCGGCGCGCAAAGGCCTGCACCTGGGCGGGGGTGACGGCCAGCAGGCCGGGGCTGTAGTTCGCCAGGTCGGCCAATGGCCGGCCCTGCGCCAGTTGGCCGACCAGCAACGCCGACAGCCCGCTGGTGGTTTCCAGCCGGCGCGCAAAGCTGCCGACCAGCGTGGCCTGGCGCGCCGCCAGCTCGTCGGCGCCGGGCGCCGCGTCGGCCAGCCGGGTGACTTCACTGCGCAGCAGTTGCAGCACCTCGGCAGCGGTGGGGTGGTTGGTCTGGGCGCTGGCTGTGAACATGCCGCCGCCGGGCTGGCTTTCAGCGCTGGCCGATACGCCGTAGCTCAAGCCGCGTTTGATGCGCACCTCCTGGTTCAGCCGGGCCGAGTTGCCACCGCCCAGCACCGCCTGGGCCACCAGGCCGGCGTAGCGCTCGCCCCGCTCGGCAAGGCCGCTGCCGATGTAGGGCGCGGCCAGTGCCACGCCAGCCTGGCCGCTGCCGGGCAAGTCGATCAGCACCAGCGCGGCGGCTTGCGGTGCCGGCGCGGCGGCTTCTGGCGCGGCGGGCGCGGACGCAATCAACGCGCTGGCCCGCCAATCTCCCAGCAGGCGCCGGGCCAGCGCCTGGCCTTGCTCGGGCGTGACATCGCCGACCAGCAGCAACGCCACCCGGTCCGGCCGTACCCAGGCCGCCTGAAAGGCCTGGACATCGGCGCGCTGCAAGCGCTGCAAGCCCGCCGGGGTGGTGACCTGGCCGTAGGCGCTGCTGCCCCAGAAGCTGCGGCGCAGCGCCAGCGCGGCCACGTCAGACGGGTTGCCCATCGTCACGCGCAGGCCGTCCAGCGCCTGGGTGCGGGCGCGCGCCAGCTCATCAGCGGCCAGCAGCGGGTGGCGCAGCACGTCGGTCAGCAGCGCCAGGGCCTCGTCCAGCCGCGGGCTGCTGACGGTCATCGACAGCGTGCTGGCGCCCCAGCCGCTGTGGCTGTCCAGCCCGCCGCCCAGCGCCTCGGCCTGGCGCGCCAGCTCGGCCGCCGGCACCGGCCGGCCGGCGCGCAACGCGCCTTTGGGCCACAGCGTGCTGGTCATCGCCGCCACGCCAGGCCGGTCGGGCGGGTCGGTCTCGGGCCCGACGCGCAACAGCAGCGTGATGCTGACCACCGGCAGCGCCGGGTGCGGCGCCACCACCACCACCAGGCCATTTCCCAGCGTGCTTTCATGCAGCGTGGGCAGGGTGAGCGGGCGCGGCGGCTGGGCCGGCGGTGGCTCGTCCACGCCGGGCGCGGCGCGCAAGCCGGGTGAGCCGAGCGTGGTGCACAGCAGCAACAGCGCCACGCGCCCTGCCGTGGACCGCGCGGCGCGCCGCAAGAAACAGCTTGGAAAAGGGCTGACGAGGTGCATGGCCGGGATCATCGTCGATCTGCGGCGGCAGGCTGGTGGCGGGGTGCTGGCGGCGCGGTGGTGGGGTGGTGGCGGCGTGGCGGCTGGCCGCGCCGCAAAAGCCGGCCGGTCAGGGCGGCAGCCGGCGCAGCAGCCTGTCGATCACGGCCGGCACGGCAACGCCGCAGCGGGCGGCGTCCTGCTGCACGATCAAGCCCAGGCGGCGCATGACCTGCGCGGTCACCCGTTGGTCTGGCGCGGGCGGCAGGCTGCGCACCCGGTAAACACCAAAGGCGGCGGGCTGGCCCGGGTCGGCCGGTGCAGTGTGGTGCAGCGCGCTGACCAGCGCCTGCCAGCCGCGCGCCGTGACGGCCACCGCCTCAGCCTCGGCCGGCGTGCCGCCAGCGGCTGGCGCGGCGCCCGGTCTGGCCACGCAGAACGCCGGCATCGGCTTGTCCTCGGGCCCCACATGCACAAAGCACAGCGATTGCAGGCGCTGCGGCACTGGCGCAGGGCCTGCCGGCAGCGCGGGCCCGGTCATCAAAGCAGTGAGCATGAACACGGCGCCCCAGCGGACTGCGGACCGGCGCCCGGCCCGCGCCAGCCCCGGCACCGGGCTGCTGCGCGCCGTCAGGACAGCGCCAGCGACGGGCAGCGCGGCGCACGCCAGATGCGCTTTGCCCACAGCCCGCCCAGGCCCAGCGCCAACAGCAACCCCGTCGCGGGCTCAGGGATGGGTTGCAAAAAGCCGCCGCCCGACGGATTGGCAAAGCCCACCAGCGTCACACCAAACCCGGCAATGCCAGGGTTGAGCACACCGCCGGGGCTTTTGTCGGCATGGGCGGGGCCGCTGCCGGCCGGCGTCACGGCCAGGCCGGGCGTCAGCTTGGCCATCACGTCCACCGACGCGATGGCGCCCTCCAGCACGTTGAAGCTGTACGGAAATCCGCCGACGCTGAAGTAGACGTAGTCGGCGCTGGCCACCGGGTCGTTGGTGTTGGGCGTGTTGTTGATGGACAGGCGCGAGTGGTAGGTGTGGTTGGCCTCGGCCACGTTGCTGAACGACAGGGCGATGTCGAGGTCAACGCCGTCCAGCGAGCTGCCGGCCTGCGTGGCGCCGTTGATGTAGAACAGCGTGCCGATCTTGAAGGCATCGCCCACCACCGGGGCAAAGGCCGAGCCCTGGAATGACAGCCCGCCTTGCTGGCCGATACCCCAGTTGACAGTGTTGGTGCCCAGGCCCGAGCAGGTGGCCGGCGGGCAGGTGGGCGCCGGGCCCGAAAAGATGCCGGCCGCGCTGCCCACGGTGGCCGGCTTCATGTTCCAGCCCCAGCTCACGCCGTCACGCACCGTCACGGCGCTGGCGCCGTCGTACTCCACCTGGTAGAGATTGGCGTTCCAGGTGATCGGGTTGGTGGTCGCCAGCGCGGCCGGGCCGCGTTTGGAGAAGTCAGAGAAGTGCACCGTCTTGGGGGTGGATCGGGTGGCCACCTCGCCCGTGGTCCAGTAGAAGGGCAGGTTGTCGTCGTTGGGTTGCGGGTCGATGTAGGGCGAGACGGCGCCGTTGAGCGGCTGGTTGGTGGTGATGACCTGCAAATAGTGCAGTTGTTTGCCCGCCGCCACCGAATTGGTTTGCAGGTAGTCGGCCTCGTACTTGGCGCCACCGCTGCCGTTCTGCCAACCGGCCTGGTAGGTGGTTTGGGCGATGGCACCGCCTGCGGCGGCGGCGGCCTTGGTGACTGTCCAGCCCGGGTAGGCCGATGTGACCAGGCTGTCGTCAAAGCCGGCACTGGACAGTGCGGTGCTGGCCGTGAGGCGGACCACCGCGTTGCCGTCGGGCGAGATCGCGTAGTCGGCCGACCAGGCCAGCGACACCGCGCCGCACAGCAGCAGCGCTGCCAAACCCGACTTCGACAGCTTGCTGGCCAGCACCGGTTGTTTCATCATGGCTCCGACGTGTGCTAACGCTGCGCAGGGATTGCGGGCGAGTGGGCCGATGTTGAACCCTCTACCGGCTTGCTTGCGCGCTGGCGGGCGGTGGCCGGGGCTTCAACTTAGGGGCCCGCCACCGGTGTCTCAGGCATTGCCCTGCACATAGTCGATGGTCACGCGGCGGGCGCGCAGCACGTAGTGCTCCAGCACGCGCTGCACATCGGCCACCCGCACCGCTTGCAGGCGGTTGATGCGCAAGTCGGCATCGCGCGCATCGCCGTGCAGCAGCACGGCGCGGCCGATGGCATCGGCCAGGCCTTGTGGCGTCTGGCGCTGCAGCAAGGCGCCTGTCAGCACCTGGGTGCGCACCTTGTCCATCTCGGCAAAAGCCACCTTGCCGCGCACCAGCAGGTTGATCTGGGCCAGCAGCGCGTCCTCCAGCTTGCGCAGGCTCTGGCCGCTGGCGGCGATGGCATAAGCCGCCAGCAGGCCGGCGTCGGCATACAGCTCGGTGGCAAAGCCGGCCGCTTGCGCGGCCTGGCTGTTGTAGACCAGGGCCTCGTTCAGCCGCGATGAGTCGCCCGATGCCAGCAGGGCCGAGGCCAGCTCCAGCGCCGGGGCGTCGGGGTGGGCGGCGGACGGGCCCTTCCACACCAGCGCCACCGCCGGCAGCGGCACGTTGGGCGCTTTGATCTCGACGCGGGCGTC
>JANLOP010000115.1:0-3576 GCA_031366635.1 Betaproteobacteria bacterium
TGATCACCGACCCGGCCAGCCTGCACGATCTGGCGGCCTTGACCGGCAGCGTCGCCGGCGCGTTGCCGCTGCTGCCGGCCATCCCCAGCGCGGTGCCCGAGCCGGCCAGCGGCGCCGTGTTGCTGGCCGGGCTGGCCGGGCTGGCCGGTTTGTTGCTGCGGCGCCGGCGCGCGCCGTTCAGTCCAGCGTGACCTCGGTGCGCACCGTGCCGGCGCGGTCGGCCACCGCCGTGAGCGCGATGTGGCTGCCGCGCGGCGCCATCACCACCCACTCGGCCACCGCCCGGTCGCCGGTGATCTGGCGGTTGGGCAAAAACGCCTGCAGCGACGCCTTCGGGCCGTGCCCCTCCAGTTGCCCGCCCTCGATGCGCAACTTGCCGGTTTGCAAGGTGACGCCCGGCGGCGGGTGCAGCTCAAACACCACGCCGCGCACCACCTTGCGCTCGATGGCGCGCTGGGTGACGTAGCTGGGCAGGTAGCCGGCATTGGCCACCGCCATGCGCACCCGCCAGGTGTCACCGCCCAGGGACCGCACCTCGGTGCGCAGCAGCTCCAGCTTGGGCAGGCTCAGGCCGATGGTGTTCAACCAGGCCGGGAAGCGCGCCGCCTCACGCTCACGCAGGTGGGGCGGTGGGTTGCGCCAGTAGTTCAGCCGGTCCCAGCCGCCGAGTTCAACCATGCCGAGCTGCGGATGGCGGTAGGCATACCAATCGACATGGGCCAGCCCGCTGCATTGGGCATCGCTCCACTTCAACAGCTTGAGATCATCTTCTGGCGGGTGGTCGCGGTACCAGTGCACCCAGTCGTAGCCGGTGATGCCAGCCTCTTTGTTGGGGGCCCAGATCTCCACCGTCCAGAACAGCGCGCCCAGGTGCTCATACAGCCAGTCCTGGGTGCCGGTGACCACCTCTTTCGGGTGGTATTTAAAATCGTGAAAGCTGCTGACGGCCGGGTAGCCGGTGAGCTTCTCGCCAATCGCCGAGAAGCGCTTGATGATCCACAAATCCTCCGGCGTCATCTGCTCGTCGCTCATCGTGCCCATCGGGCGCAGGATGACGCCGGAATGGGTATGAAAACTCACGGCCGCGCCGATGTTCGGGTGCTTGACGATGAAATCCACCATCGAGCGCACCTCCGGCTCACTGGTCGGGTAGGGGCCGGCGCCAGGCTGCTCAAACTCCTGCCGCCACATCGACGGAAAGTTGCGGTTCAAGTCCAGCCCCTCGCGGTCGGGGTTGACCTTGATCTGCACGCCGTCGTAGTGGCTGATCGTGCCCTCGGGCATGACGCGGTAGTAGCTGCCGCCAAACTCACCCGGCTCACGCGGGATCATCAGCCGGGCGTCGTCGGGGTGGCATTTCCAGGTGCCATGCGGATCAGGCAGGCGCATGTGCAGCACCCGGCCGTCGCCGTCGATGTCTTCGGCGGTCAGGCCGTCCACCGGGGCCTCGTCCCACGGGTAGGCGCGGGTGGACGAGCGGATGAAGCGCGGGTGGTCGGCCAGGGCCAGCTCGGCGCCGTCGGGGTTCAGCCGCGGGCACAAATAAACCACGCGCGTGTCCAGCAGTTGCGTGATCTGCGCATCGCTGCCGTGGCCCAGCAGCAACTGGTGCAGCCAGTACAGGCAGGCGGTGCTGGCCGTCAGCTCACCGGCGTGGATGTTGCCGTCCACCCAGAACGCCGGTTTGTCGGTGTCGGCACCGGTGCCGGTGTTGGTGATCACCAGCAGCGCAATGTCGCGGCCCTCATGGCTTTTGCCCAGGCTGCGCAATTGCACCAGCTCGGGCCGCGCCGCTGCGTAGCCCTGCAGCAGCGCTGACAACTCGGCGTGGCGGTAGAAGGTGTCGAAGCGCGGGGTGGGCAGGGCGGCGGTGGGCATGGTGGCGACGGGATGGTGATGACGGGACGTGCTGGCGCGACGTGCTGGCGCGACGTGCTGAAGGAACGTGCTGGCGGGACGGTGCTGGCGGGACGGTGCAGACGGGCCGGTGCTGACCGGCGGCCCGTGACGTGTTGATTTGTAACGGCGCTGAAGTGTCTCAGACCGCAGCCCGTGCCAGCCGGTGCCCGGCCCGGCCCGGCTTAAACCGCCGGTGCAGCCCGATGGCGCTGGCCTGCCAGCTCAAGCGGCTGCCCGCCGACAAACACCCGCAGCTCACCGGGCGCAAAGGCGGTCCAGGTCTCGCCCCGGGTCAGCGGCTGGGTGGCCACCAGCGCCACCCGGTCACCGGGCGTGGTGAGTGCGCCGAAGTCGACTTGCAAGTCCTCATCGGCCAGGTGCGCCGCGCCAAACGGATGGGCCCGAGCCAACCAGTGCAGCGCGGTACTGCAATGGGCCCACAGCGCCTGGCCGTTGCTGAGCAGGCAGTTGAACGTGCCGTGCGCCGCCGGCACCGGCAGCAGCTCGGCCAGGGTGCGGCTGAGTTCGGCGATGCTGGGCACGGCGGCATGGGCCTTGGCCAGCTCTTGCATCAGCCAGCAGAACGCCCGCTCGCTGTCGGTGTCGCCGACCGGCCTGAAACCACCGTGCAGGCGCGGCGCGAAGTTTTTCAAATCACCGTTGTGCGCAAACACCCAGTAGCGGCCCCACAGCTCGCGCATGAAAGGGTGGGTGTTTTGCAGCGCCACGCCGCCCTGCGTGGCTTTGCGGATGTGGGCGATGACGTTGCCGCTCTGGATCGGGAAGTTCTTCACCAGCTCGGCCACCGGTGAGGCACGGGCGCTGTGGTGATCGACCCACAGCCGCAGGCCCGGGTCTTCAAAAAAGGCGATGCCGAAGCCGTCTTTGTGCTCGTCGGCCCGGCTCGCCAGGCCGGCGAACGAGAACATCACGTCGGTGGGGGTGTTGGCGTTCATGCCCAGCAGTTGGCACATGATCTCGCGTCAGCCGTCAGAACCCGGTGGACCGCCGCCGCCGGGCCGCCCCAAGTTGGCTTGCTCCCGCTCGGAGGGGCGGTCGCCGCTGTGCGGCGGCCTTGGGGGCATTTTCAAATCGCCGTTGTGCGCAAACACCCAGTAGCGGCCCCACAGCTCGCGCATGAAGGGGTGGGTGTTCTGCAGCGCCACCCGGCCCTGGGTGGCCTTGCGGATGTGGGCGATGACATTGCCGCTCTTGATCGGGTAGCGCTTGACCAGCTCGGCCACCGGCGACTGGCGCGCGCTGTGGTGGTCGACAAACAGGTGCAGGCCCGGGTCCTCGAAGAAGGCGATGCCGAAGCCGTCCTTGTGCTCATCGGCCCGGGTGGCCAGGCCGGCGAACGAGAACATCACGTCGGTCGGCGTGTTGGCATTCATGCCCAGCAGCTGGCACATCGGCGGTTCAGTGCCCGCCGGGCCGCCCCAATGGCACTGAGCGCCCCCCCGGGGAGCAGCGAACATCGTGAGCGTGGGGGCACATGTCGGCTAGCGGATCGGCAGGAACAGCCGTGTCAGGCCACGCAGCGAGACCAGGTTGCCGGGGTTGCCGGTTTCCTCCAGCACGCCCTCCATGCGGCGCAGGATGCGCGGGCTGTGGTTGGCGCGCCAGATCAGCAGGTCGGCCAGCCAGGGGAACTCGTTGACCTTGTTGGCCCGCTCG
>JANLOP010000171.1:0-40137 GCA_031366635.1 Betaproteobacteria bacterium
CAGGGCTGGCGCCTGAATGGCAGCCCGGCCACCTACGAGCAGATCCATCTGTCGATGCTGGCCGGCCTGCTGGGCAATGTGGGTTGTCGCGCCGACGCCGGGCCGCCCCAAGTCGGCGCCCCCCTCGGGGGGCATGGGGGCAGAAAAGGACGTGACGATGACGATTGGTACCTGGGTGCGCGTGGCATCAAGTTCTGGCGCCACCCCGGCGCCCACCTGAGCAAAAAGCCCGGCCGCTGGCTGATCAGCGCCGAGCTGGTGGACACCACCAAACTGTATGGCCGCGGCCTGGCCGGCATCGAGCCGCAGTGGATCCCCGGCGTGGCCGGGCATTTGCTCAAGACCCAGCTGTTGGAGCCGCATTGGGAGAAAAAAGCGGCAGAAGTGGTGGCCCTGCAGCGCGCCACGCTGTACGGCATCGTCATCTACAACAACCGGCGCGTGAACTTTGGCAATGTCGACCCACGCGGCGCACGCGAGATCTTCATCCGCAGTGCGCTGGTGGAAGACGACTGGGATAGCGCGCTGCCCTTCATCAGCCACAACCGCAAGCTGCTGGCGCAAGTGCAAGAGCTGGAGCACAAAAGCCGGCGCCAGGATGTGCTGGTGGACGATGCGCTGATCTACGCTTTTTACGACCAGTTGCTGCCGGCCGATGTGCACTCGGGCGCCACGCTGGAGCGCTGGGTCAAATTTGAGAGCCGCGCCAACCCCAAGGTATTGCAGCTCACCCGCGATGAGCTGATGCGCCATGAGGCGGCCGGCATCACCGGCAGTGCCTTCCCCAAGCTGCTGCGCCTGGGCGGGGTGGATTGCGCGGTGGCTTACCTGCATGAGCCAGGTGACGCCAAGGACGGCGTGACGGTGACGGTGCCCATCTATGCGCTGAACCAGGTCAGCGATGAGCGCTGTGAATGGCTGGTGCCCGGCATGTTGGCCGGCAAGATCACGGCGCTGCTCAAAAGCCTGCACCAGCGGCCGCGCTCACGGCTGGTGCCGCTGCCGGATTTTGTGGCCGAGTTCATCACCAGCCAGCCGTTTGGCGACGGCGCGCTGATGGACGTGTTGCTCAAGGCCGTGCGCCAGCGCAGCCAGATTGCGGTGCAGCGCAACGACTTCAAGCTGGACATGCTGCAGCCCCACCTGTTCATGAACTTCAGGGTGGTGGACGAGCACGGCCGGCAGTTGGGGTTGGGCCGGCACCTGGCCACGCTCAAGGCCGAGCTGGGCGGCCAGGCGCGGTCGGCTTTCCAGGCGCTGGCAGCCTTGAAGCTGGGCGGCAGCGCTGCGCCCGCGCCGGCAGCGGCGGTGCTGGCCCAGCCGGCCGCCGGCGGCGCGCGCCGGATTGAAAAAACCGCACCGCCACCACTACCCGCAACCCCCCCAGCCGCGCCCGCACGCCACACCGCCTGGACATTTGGCGAGTTGCCCGAGCTGATGGAAATCCACCAAGCCGGCCAGGTGTTGATCGGCTTCCCGGCGCTGATCGACAAGACCACGCATGTGGAGATCGAGGTGTTTGATGAGCCCGCCGGCGCTGCGGCCAAGCACCGCGCGGGCTTGCGCCGGCTGGTGGCGCTGGCCCTCAAAGAGCCGCTCAAGTACCTGGAAAAAAACATCCCCGACCTGGTGAAGATGGCCACGCTGTACATGCCACTGGGCAGTGCGGACGAGTTGCGCGGCCAGATCATTGACCTGGCGCTGGACCGGGCCTTTCTGGCCGACCCGCTGCCCACCAACGCGGCCGACTTTGAGCGCCGCATCACCGAAGGCCGTAGCCGTCTCAATCTGATTGCGCAAGAAGTGGCGCGGTTGGCCGGTGTGATCCTGATCGACTACAACGCCGCCCAGCGCAAGTTGAAAGACGCCCGCCCGCCCAAAGAAGTGACGGACGACGTGGCTGCCCAATTGCAGCGCCTGCTGCCCAAGCGCTTTTTGCCGCAAGCGCCATTTGCCCAGTTGCAGCACTACCCGCGCTACTTGAAGGCCATCACCCTGAGGCTGGACAAACACCGGGCCGACCCGGCGCGTGATGCATCACGCCTGGCTGAGCTGCGCCCGCTGGAGACCCGCTACGTGCGCCGCCTGGCCGACCAAAAAGGGGCCGTCGATGCCCGGCTGGACGAATACCGCTGGCTGATCGAGGAGCTGCGCGTGAGCTTCTTCGCCCAAGAGTTGCGCACGCCGCAGCCCGTCAGCACCAAGCGGCTGGAAAAGGCCTGGGCTCAACTGTCCAGTTGAGCCCAGGCCGGCTGGGGTACGGGCCGGCACGGGTGGCAAAACAGGTGTGGCCGTGACATTTGCCGCCAGCCAACCATCAAGACGCACTGCCAGCGCACCGATACACAGAGGCGGGCGGCTTGGCCTGGCGGGCGGGCGCCGTGGCGTCTGGCCAGCCCCGGGCCGCAGCGCTGTGCAATCGATAAACAAGTCAATGGAGTGGCTTAACGTGAGTGACATGTCTGCGGGACAGGATGCCATCGACCAGCTGGACGCCCGGGTGCAGCGCCTTGGCAACACCTTGTCGGCGCCGGGTTGGGAGCGCTCGCTGTCTCGCCTGGGCGATGCCCTGCCCGATGCCAACCAGCGCCTGGCCCATGTGGGCCGGATGACACAAAACGCCGCCGTGAAGGTGCGCAACCTGGTGCACCTGGCGCAGCCGATTTGCCGCGACGCGGCGGCCGATGCCGACCAGTTGGCCAGCCGCCTGGCCTGCCTGCACAAGCATGCCGACCTGGGTGTGGGCGAGGCCCGTGCCGCACTGGCTGAAGCCGCAGACACCCTGCGCCACCAGGCCGATCTGGCCAGGCGCCAGGCCAGCCTGCTGAGCGACATCATGCTGGCGCAAGATTTTCAGGACCTGTCCGGCCAGGTGGTCAACAAGGCGCTGTTGATCATCAGCCAGGCGGAGCAGCAACTGCGGCAACTGCTGGCCCAAGCCGGCGGCACGGTGGTGTTGCCGGCTGCAACTGCCGCGCCCAACCTGTCGAACGGCCCGCAAGTGCCAGCCAAGGCGGTGGCCCAACAGGACGTGGACGACTTGCTGGCCTCGATGGGGTTTTGATCGGCCCCGGGCCTGCTGCAGGGCAGGGCAGGGCAGGCCAGGCTTAGCGCGTGAACAGCTCCAGCGCCCGGTCCATGCCACCGGCCTCGATCGAGATCATGGCCTGGGCGCGCACCGCCGGTTTGCCGTGGTAGCAGATCGACAGGCCGGCCACGCGCATCATGGGCAGGTCATTGGCGCCGTCGCCCACCGCAATGGCCTGGGCCACATCGATACCCATCAGCTCACACACCTCCAGCAGCACACGGCGTTTTTCCGCGCCGTCGCAGATGTCGCCCCAGGGCCGCTGCAACAGCTGGCCGGTGAGCACACCGTGTTTGATTTCCAGCAGATTGGCGCGTGCAAAGTCCAGCCCCAGGCGGTGCCGTACCTGCTCTGAGAAGTAGGTGAAACCACCCGAGACCAGCAGCGTCTTGAGGCCGGCCGCCTGGCAGGCGCTGACAAATTGCTGCACACCGGGGTTGAGCTGCAGTTTGTGCGCGGCCACCTCGGCCAGCGCACGCTCGGGCACACCGGCCAGCAAGGCGACACGGCGCCGCAGGCTGTCCTTGAAGTCGCTGATCTCACCGCGCATGGCAGCGTCGGTGATGGCGGCCACCTCGTCGCGGCGGCCGGCGGCGGCGGCGATTTCGTCCACACACTCGATGTTGATGAGGGTGGAGTCCATGTCAAACGCCACCAGCTTGAAATCACCCAGACGCAGCGGCGCTTGCACGCCCCGGGTGAACAGGCCGGGGGCAAATTCGTGGATGGCCGGAGCGGCATCAACGGGCTGAGAAGCGTGGTCTGGCATGGCTGCGGGATGTTACCCGTGGGGCCTGCCGGCCTTGTGCGGCGTGCAGCGCCCGGCCGGGTCAACCCCTGGTGGGGCGGGCCGGCCGGTCTGCAAAATGTGCCATCCCCATCACTTGAAAGCCCCCCAATGTCCGACGCTCTGGTGCTGGTCACCACCAACGGTGCCATTCGCACCCTCACCCTCAACCGGCCGGCCGCACTCAACAGCTTTACGGCGGCCATGCACTTGCAGCTGCGCCAGGCGCTGGACGCTGCCGCGCTGGATGAGGCGGTGCGCTGTGTGGTGCTCACCGGCGCCGGCCGGGGCTTTTGTGCCGGCCAGGATTTGAATGACGAAGGCATGGGCACCGACGGCCAGCCCGCCGATGTGGAGGGTGTGGTCGAGCGCTTGTACAAACCTCTCGCGCTGCGCATCCGCAGCATGCCGGTGCCGGTGCTGGCCATGGTCAACGGTGTGGCGGCGGGAGCAGGTGCCAACATCGCGCTGGGCTGCGACATCGTGGTGGCAGCGCGCTCAGCCAGCTTCATCCAGGCCTTCTCCAAGATCGGCCTGGTGCCCGATGGTGGTGGCACCTGGCTGCTGCCGCGCCTGGTGGGCCGCGCGCGTGCCATCGGCCTGGCCATGCTGGGCGACAAGCTGCCGGCCGAAGAGGCCGCCGCCATGGGCCTGATCTGGCGCTGTGTGGACGACGCCGCGCTGCAGGAGACCACGCTGGGCCTGGCATACCGGCTGGCTGCACTGCCCAGCCGGGCGCTGGCCGCCACCCGCAACATCATCGACGCCGCACTGCCGCTGGACTACGCCCAGGCCTTGAGCCAGGAGGCCAGGGTGCAAGGTGAGATGAGCCGGGCCGGCGACTTTGCCGAGGGTGTGGCGGCGTTCTTGCAAAAGCGCACCCCGGTGTTCAAGGACCGCTGAGCTGCCTCACATCAGGCTGGGCCGTTGCGCTGGCGGCCTGCGCATCGGCCACCAGCAAATCCACCAGGTCACGCGCAAACAAGGGCAGGGCGGCCAGGCTGCGCACACACACCTGCATGCGGCGCAGTGCCCAGTCATCGGCCAGTGGCACGGTGTCAATCGCCATCACCAGCGCATGGCGGCGTGCCGCCGATCCGGGCAGGATGGACACGCCCACACCCGCCTCCACCATGCGGCAGGCGGCCTCAAAATTGCCCACCTCGATGCGGGTGGGCAGCACCCGGTGCAACTGGTCACAGGCCTGGCGCAAAAAGGCGTGGATGGCACTGGCCGGGTGCAGGCCCACATGGTCCAGGTCCAGTGTGCTGGCAAAGTCCACCGGTGCACTGCCCACCAGCAGGTGGCCACGCGGCACCACCAGCACCAGCGCGTCTTGCCGGTAGGCAATGGTCTCCAGCTTGTCGGTGCGCACCGCGCCGGCCACGATGCCGATGTCGGTCTGGCCCTCGGTCACGGCGCGCACGATGTCGTGGCTGAGGCGCTCACGCAGGTCGATATTCACGTCCGGGTGGGTTTGCAGGTAGCTGCGCAGCACGGGTGGCAAAAACTCGCCCAGCGCGGTGGTATTGGCAAACACCCGCAAGTGGCCTTTGATGCCTTTGGCAAAGCTTTGCAGGTCACCGCGCAAATGCTCGATCTGGCCCAGCACCAGCCTGGCGTGGTGCACAAAAGCCTGGCCGGGTGGCGTCAGCGTCACGCCCTGGCTGGTGCGGTACAGCAGCTTGGCGCCAATGCCTTCTTCGAGGTTCTTCACCCGGGTGCTGGCCGCCGGCAGGCTCATGTGCGAGGCCTCGGCGCCGCGCGTCAGGCCGTTGGCCTCGGCAATGCGCACCATCAGGCGCAGGTCAACCAGGTCGAAGTGCAGCGGCATGGGGCGATTGTGCCGGGGGGCGTGTGCGGGGCTTGGTTGGCGCCCGGGCTGCACTTTGGCGGTGCTTTTGGGCTGTGGGGCCCGGCTGGATCAGCCGCCCGGCAAATCCGCCGGCTTGAAATCCTTGCCGATCTTGAAGATGCCGCTGACGCGCAGGCACGGCACGCCGTCAGCGCTTACCAGCCCGTGGGCAAACACCAGGTTGCGGGTGGCGCGCAGCACCTCGGCCTCACCCTGCACCCAGGCGCCCAGCGGGGCCGGGGCCAGGTAGTCGATCTGCAGGCTGACGGTGGGCAGGAACTTGTGGCCGATCTCGGGCGCTTTGCGCTGGACCGACATCGGCAGCAGCATGTCGGCAAAGCTGGCCAGCATGCCGCCGTGGCAATTGCCCATCGGATTGGTGTGGCGGCGCTCGACCCGGAAGCCCATCTGCACCAGCGCGCCCTCGTGCTTCAGGTAGAGCGGCCCGTTCACGCTGATGAAGCCGTCGCCCAGCCGCATCGGGGCAAAGCCGCTGGCGGGCTCGGTCATGCGGCGCCAGCCGAGGGCTGGCGATGGGTCAGCGCGGCCGCGCGCAGGGTGGCCGTCGGGGGTGGGCAGGGGTGCATGGGGTCTCCTTGCACAGCAGTTTCGCGCTAGCGTCGGTGGCTTGCTGTCACCGGTGCGCCAGCCCAAAGCGCCTGCACCGGCCGATGCTTGCGCCGTTGCCGCCGTTCTGCCTCAAGACCTGCCCCAAGACCCGCCCAGGACCACCCGATGATCGATCTGTACTACTGGCCCACGCCCAACGGCTGGAAGATCAGCATTGCGCTCGAAGAGCTGGGCCTGGCCTACACCGTCAAGCCGGTGCACATCGGCCGGGGTGAGCAGTTTTTGCCCGCCTTCCTGGCCATCAGCCCGAACAACCGCATCCCGGCACTGGTAGACCATGATCCGGCCGACGGCGGCACGCCGTTCTCCAGCTTCGAGACCGGCGCGATGCTGGTCTACCTGGCCGAGAAAACAGCCCGCCTGCTGCCCACCGGTTGGCGTGGCCGGCACCGCGTGCTGTCCTGGCTGATGTGGCAGATGGGCAATCTGGGGCCGATGCTGGGCCAGCACGGCCACTTCAAGCTCTACGCCCCTGAAAAAATCCCGTATGCGATTGACCGCTACGAGCGCGAGACGCGCCGGCTGTACGGCGTGCTCGACACCCAGCTCGGCCTGACCGGCGCTTTTGTGGCCGGCGCCGACTACAGCATTGCCGACATCGCCATCTTCCCGTGGGCCATGACGCACAAGGCCCAGGGCCTGACGCTGGACGACTGGCCGCACGTCAAGCGCTGGTACGCCACGCTGCGGGCGCGGGACCCGGTGCAGCGTGGCCTGGCCGTGGGCCAGGATTTGCACCAGCAGACGGTGAGCGACGAAGAGCGGCGGCGCAATTTGTTCGGCCAGGCCAGCCCGGCCAGCCCGACGGACGCGGCCCCGACCCCCCCACCCAGCCCGGAGAACCCTTGATGATCGAATGCTTTTTTGATTGCTCCAGCCCCTGGACCTGGCTGGCCTTCCGCAACCTGCAGCCGCTGGCCGCCGAGCTGGGCGTGGCGGTGGACTGGCGGCCAGTGCTGGTGGGCGGCATCTTCAACAGCGTCAACCCCAGCGTCTACGAGTTCCGCGAAAAAGGCGTGCCGGCCAAGCAGGCCTACCACCGCAAGGATTTGATGGACTGGGCCCGGCATGACGGCGTGCAGATCCTGTTCCCGCCCACCGTGTTTCCGGTGAACAGCGTAAAGGCCATGCGCGGCTGCTGCTGGTTGAAACCCCAGGGGCTGCTGCTGCCGTTTGCCGAGGCCGTGTTCAAAGCCTACTGGACGGATGACCGCGACATCTCGCAAGACGCGGTGCTGGCTGACATCTGCGCCGCGCTGGGCGTGGACGCGCCGGCGTTTTTTGCCGGCATCGGCACGCCTGAGGTCAAGGCCCGGTTCAAGGCCAATACCGACGAGGTGATCGCGCGCGGCGGTTTTGGCTCGCCGACGATTTTTGTCGGCGGCGACGACATGTACTTCGGCAATGACCGGCTGGGCCTGGTGCGCGAGGCCGTGCTGCGCCGCCTGGCCGCTTGATCGCCACCGGCCCGCCGCGCTGGCGCATGCGCCCGGCTCAAACCCCGTGAAACCGCGCAAAGGTGTGCACCCCGGCCCGGTCCGAGGCCAACCCGTTCACCGGATGGTCGGGGTTGCGCTGGCCGATGGCCATGCCGGTGAACAGCATGCGCTCGGCCGGCAGGCCGATGAAACCGCCCACCGTGCGCGGGTACACCGCCCAGCACTCTTGCGGGCAACTGTCCAGCCCGGCCTCGCGCAGCAGCAGCATTACCGATTGCAAAAACATGCCCAGGTCGCTCCACTGCGGCGGGCCCATGCGCCGGTCCACGCTGCAAAACAGCGCCATCGGCGCGCCAAAAAACTGGTAGTTACGGGCAAACCAGCGTTGCCGGGCGGGCTTGTCGTCGCGCGGGATGCCGATCCGGGCGTACATGTCCTCACCCAGCTTGAAGCGGTAATCGCGGTACGGTGCGACCAGCTCTTTCGGGTAGATGTCGTACTCGGGCGCCTCGCTGCGGTCACCGGCCGCCACCTCGGCCAGGCGGGTCTGCATCCGGGCCTTGAGCGCGTGCAACGGGTCGCCGGCCAGCACGTCGATCTGCCAGGGCTGCACATTGCCGCCCGACGGGGCGCGCGAGGCGGTGGCCAGCACCTGGCGGATCACCTCGGCCGGCACGGGGGTGGGCAAAAAATCGCGCACCGAGAGGCGGCTGTTCAGGGCATCAGAGACATTCATCGCGGGGCTTTCTGCGGCACGGTGGGGGGGATTTCAACGCTAACCGATGGCGGTGGCCCGGCGGCGCTGCACGGCTGTGCGGGTCGGGCGGCGCCCGCCGGCCAGCCAATTGGCGCAAGACCCCGGCCCGGCGCCGGGCCAAAGTGCAGCCATGAGCCTGCTTGACGCGCCCGCCGCACCGCACCAGTTCACGCCCGAGCATGTGGAGTTCCGCGCGTCGCTGCGCGCTTGGGTGGCGCGCGAGATCACACCGCACGCCAACGCCTGGGACGAGGCCGAGACCTTTCCACGCGACTTGTACAAAAAAGCCGCCGCCATCGGTCTGCTGGGCCTGGGCTACCCGGAAGAATTGGGTGGCACACCGGCCGATCTGTTCTACCACCTGATCCTGAGTGAAGAGCTGGCCCGGCCGGGCTGCGGTGGCGTGGCGGCGTCGCTGCTGTCGCACACCATCGGCCTGCCGCCGGTGGCCCGCTTTGGCAATGCGGCGCTGCAACAGCGCGTCATCCCGCCGGTGCTGGTGGGCGACAAAATCGCCGCGCTGGCCATCACCGAGCCGTCGTGCGGGTCGGACGTGGCGGCGCTGACCACCAGCGCCAGCCGGGGCATCGATGCGGCCGGCGAGCACTACCGCGTGAACGGCGAAAAGGTCTTCATCACCTCGGGCATGCGGGCTGATTTTTTCACCGTGGCAGTGCGCACCGACACCGCCAACAAAGGCGCGGCCGGCATCTCGGCGCTGCTGATCGACGGCGACACGCCGGGCTTGCGCCGCAGCCAGCTCGACAAAATGGGCTGGTGGGCGAGTGACACCGCCCACCTGCGGTTTGACGATTGCCGGGTGCCGGCAGCCAACTTGATCGGCGAAGAATACAAGGGCTTCAAAACCTTCATGAGCAACTTCAACGCCGAGCGCCTGGGCATGGCGGCGCAGGCGGTGGGCTATGCCGAGAGCTGTTTTGACGAGGCGCTGGATTGGGCCCGATCCCGCCAGACCTTTGGCGCGCCGCTCAGCCAGCGCCAGGTGATCGGCCACAAGCTGATCGACATGCTGCGCCAGACCGACGTGGCGCGCTGCCATGTCTACGACCTGGCCTGGCGGGTGCAGCACAGCGCCGCTGACCCGGCGCAACTGGTGGCCCGCACCGCGCTGGCCAAGGTGCAAGCCACCCAGTGCATGCAGTTTTGCGCCGATGCGGCGGTGCAAATCCTGGGCGGCATGGGTTTTATGCGCGGCACGCGCAGCGAGCGCATTTACCGCGAGGTCAAGGTGATGATGATCGGCGGCGGCTCGGAAGAGATCATGAAAGACTTGGCGGCCCGCCAGCTTGGCATCTGACAATCGACCATGACCACGCTTGAATCAACGATTTCGCCCAGCAGCGATACCTTTGCCACCAACCGCGCCGGCATGCTGGCCCTGCTGGACCGGGTGCGTGCGGCTGAGCAGCGCTCGGTTGCCGCCAGCAATGCGTCGCGCGCCCGTTTCGAGGCCCGGGGCCAACTGCTGCCGCGTGAGCGGCTGGCGCTGCTGCTCGACCCCGGCGCGCCGTTCATCGAGCTGTGCACCCTTGCCGGCCTGGGGCTGGATGTGGCCGACCTCGATCAAAGCGTGCCCGGCGGCGGGGTGATTGCCGGCATCGGCTTTGTCGCCGGCAAGCGCTGCATGGTCACGGCCAGTGATTCGGGCATCGACGCCGGCGCGATGCAGGCGATGGGGCTGGACAAGGCGCTGCGCATCCAGGCGCTGGTGCTGGAGAACAAGCTGCCGTATCTGCAACTGGTCGAATCAGCCGGCGCCAATTTGATGACCTACCGGGTGGAGCAGTTCATCCGGGGCGGCGCGCTGTTTCGCAACCTGGCGCGCATGTCGGCCGCCGGGCTGCCGGTCATCACCGTCACCCACGGCTCGTCCACGGCGGGCGGCGCCTACCAAACGGGCTTGTCGGACTACATCATCATGGTGCGCGGCCGGTCGCGGGCCTTTCTGGCCGGCCCGCCGCTGCTGCTGGCCGCCACCGGCGAGGTGGCCACCGAGGAGGCGCTGGGCGGTGCCGAAATGCACACCCACACCTCGGGCCTGGGTGACTACCTGGCCGAGGACGACCGCGACGCGCTGCGCATCGCACGTGAGTTGATGGGCCAGATCGATTGGCCAGCGGGTGCCGGCAACGCCCTGCCGCAGCGCAGCTTCAAACCACCGCGCCATGACGCGGAAGAATTGCTCGGCATCATGCCGATGGACCCCAAGCGCCCGGTGGACATGCGCCAGGTGATTGCCCGCATCGTCGATGACGCCGAGTTCTTGGCCTTTGGCGAGAACTACGGCCCCGCCACCGTCTGCGGCCATGCCCGGATCGAGGGTTGGCCGGTCGGCATCATCACCAACAACGGCCCGATCGACAACGCCGGTGCAGCCAAGGCCAGCCACTTCATCCAGGCTTGCTGTCAAAGCCGCACGCCGCTGCTCTACCTGAACAACACGACAGGGTTCATGGTCGGCCGCCAGCATGAGGAGGGCGGCATGATCAAACACGGCAGCCAGATGATCCAGGCGGTGGCCAATGCCAGCGTGCCGCAGATCACGCTGTACTGCGGCGCCAGTTTTGGTGCCGGCAACTACGGCATGTGTGGCCGGGGCTTTGGCCCGCGCTTCTGCTTCAGTTGGCCCAACGCCAAAACGGCGGTGATGGGCGGCGAGCAGGCCGCCAAAACGATGGCCATCGTCACCGCGGCGGCGATGCGCCGCCGCGGCGCGGTAGACCAAGCCAAGCTCGATGCGCTGCAGGCCGGCATCGTGCAGCGCTTTGATGCCCAGATGAGCGTCTTCACCACCAGCGCGCTGCTGCTGGACGACGGCGTGATCGACCCGCGCCAGACCCGCGCCGTGCTGGCCCAGACGCTGGCGATCTGCCGCGAGGGCGATGCCCGCCAGCCGCAGCCGATGCAGTTCTCGGTCGCCCGGCCCTGATTTCATCCTCAAGACTCGCCCAGCCATCCACCCACCCACCCACCCATGCATAGCAGCCCCAAGAACGAAGCCCTGGCATGACACCGTTCAGCAAAATCCTGATCGCCAATCGCGGAGAAATCGCGCTGCGGGTGATGCGCAGCGCCCGGGCGCTGGGCTACCGCACGGTGGCGGTTTATTCCACCGCCGACGCCAACGCCCGCCACGCGCTGGAGGCCGACCAGGCGGTGTGCATCGGTGAGCCGGCGCCGCGCCAGAGCTACCTCAACATCCCGGCAATCATCGACGCGGCCCGGCTGAGCGGCGCTGATGCGGTGCACCCGGGTTACGGTTTTCTGGCCGAGAACGCGGGCTTTGCCCAGGCCTGCCGCAACGCCGGGCTGGTCTTTATCGGCCCGTCGCCCGAGGCCATCCGGGCGATGGGCGACAAGGCCGGCGCCAAGGCGCTGATGGCAGCAGCCGGCGTGCCCTGCATCCCCGGCTACCAGGGCCCTGACCAATCGGCAGCCCGGCTGGCCGACGAGGCTGAAAAAATCGGCTGGCCGGTGATGATCAAGGCCACGGCCGGCGGCGGCGGCCGCGGCATGCGGCGGGTGGACGCGGCCGCCGGTTTTGCCGACGCGCTGCGCAGCGCGCAGAGCGAGGCGCAAAGCGCATTCGGCGATGCCACGGTGATCCTGGAGCGGGCGCTGATCGCGCCACGCCACATTGAAATCCAGGTCTTTGCCGACCGCTACGGCAACGCCATCCACCTCGGTGAGCGCGATTGCTCGGTGCAGCGCCGGCACCAGAAATTGATCGAGGAGGCGCCGGCACCGGGGGTCTCAGCCGAGTTGCGGCACCGCATGGGCGCAGTGGCGGTGCAGGCGGTTCGGGCCATCGGCTACGAGGGCGCCGGCACGCTGGAGTTTTTGCTCGACGCAGCGGGCCAGTTCTTTTTCATGGAGATGAACACCCGGCTGCAGGTCGAGCACCCGGTGACCGAGGCCGTCACCGGGCTGGATCTGGTGGACTGGCAACTGCGCGTGGCCGCCGGCCAGCCGCTGCCACTGCGCCAGGACCAGGTGCGCTGGGTCGGCCATGCCATCGAGGTGCGGCTGTGCGCCGAGGATGCGTTGCAGCAGTTCATGCCACAGAGCGGGGTGATGGCGGCCTGGTGGATGCCGCAAACGCAGCAGGAACGTCAGCCAGAAACGCCGCCGGAAGGTCGGCCAGAAACGCTGCCGGAACCCCAGCCAGCGCACCGCCCCGGCGCGCTGCGGGTAGAGCATGCGCTGCGGCCTGGCGACGCCATCCCGCCGCACTACGACTCGATGATTGCCAAGCTGGTGGCGCACGGCGCCGACCGCGCTGAGGCGCTGCGCAAGCTGGGCGCCGGGCTGGCCGACGCGGTGGCGCTGGGCGTGACCACCAACCAGGCGTTTTTGTCGGCCTGCCTGGCGCATCCGGTGTTTGTCGCCGGCCAAGCCAGCACGGCCTTCATCGGCGACCACTTGCCGGGCTTGCTGGCCGGTTTGACCGCCGAGGGCGACGCCGCCGGCCACCAGCGCGCCGCCGCACTGGCCGCGCTGCTGCTGCACTGCAGCGCCCGTGTCGAGTGGTCGTCTGCGGCGGGCCTGGCCGGCCAACCCGGCGCGCATGGCCTGGCGCACAGCCTGCCGATGCTGCAACGCTTTGCGCTGGGCGGCCAGCTTTGCCAGGGCACGCTGGTGCAGCACGGGCCGCAACTTTTCAGCAGCCAGATCGACGGCCGGGGCGCGGCGCTGCAGTTGGTGGCGGTGGGCGCTGGTGCAGCGCCCGATGGCTCATCGGGCAACGCCGGCCACAACGGCCGGATCCGGGTGCTGATCGACGGCCTGGCCGCCACGGCGGTCTGGCAGCGCGACGGCGCCGACCTGCGTTTCCAGTTTGCCGGCCGGCCGTGGGCGGTCAGCGATTTGAGCCGCACCGCCGCCCACCGCGCTGACGCCGCCGCCGCTGCGGGCGCCAGCGACGGCAAGCTGCGCGCCAGCATGACCGGCTGCGTCGTGGCGGTGCAGGTGGCGGTGGGCGATGGGGTGGCCGCCGGCCAGCCGATGCTGACCCTGGAGGCAATGAAGATGGAGCATGTGCACACGGCACCGTGCGCCGGCCGGGTGCTAACGCTGGCGGTGGCAGTGGGTGACCAGGTGGCCGCCCGGTGCGTGCTGGCCGAGGTGGGGGCCGAGGGAGTGACCGGTTTGGCGGTCGATGCGGTAGCCGGTTTGGCGGCTGACGCCGCGCCCGATTCAGCGGCCGAGATCAGCGACCGACGATGGCCAGCAGCTCCACCTCAAAATTGAGCGTGGCATTTGGCGGGATCACCGCGCCGGCACCGCGCTCGCCGTAGGCGATGGCTGGCGGGCAGGTGAGCCGCGCCGCGCCGCCCACCTGCAGCATTTGCACCCCCTCGGTCCAGCACTTGATCACCCGGTTCAGCGGAAATTCGGCCGGCCCGCCGTTTTTGTACGAGCTGTCAAATTCTTTGCCGTCCATCAAGGTGCCGCGGTAGTGCACCTTCACCGTGTCGCTGGCCTTGGGGCTGGGCCCCGTGCCCGGCTTCATCAGCTTGAACACCAGGCCGCTGCTGGTGGTCGTCACCGTGCCGGCGGCGTTGCCGGCGCCGAGCCCGGCGCTGGCAGCGGCCGGCGCCGGCTGGCCCAGTGCAGGCAGTGCGGCCAACAACAGGGCCAGGGTGGAGATCGATGTCAGGCGTTTTGTCATGGCTGGGGCGGGGTTGGAAGGGTTGCAAATCGACGGAAAAACCACCTGCCATCATCGCATCCGCATGCTGGTATGTCCCTAGGCCGGCTGTCGCTCCGGCGATGCCTTGGGCGCTGCGGCCGTCCCTACACTGGCGGCGATTCAAGAGCGGGCGCAACAGCCTGCTCGATCCCAGGAGACCCCGATGCGATTCAATGACCTGAAGCTGCCGCGTTTTTCGCCCGTCAAACACGGCCTGGCCCTGCTGGCGCTGGCCGCCCTGTCCGCCTGCGGCGGCGGTGAGGGCAATGCCACCATCCCGCCCGAAGAATCGCGGCCGCAAGACGCCCGCAACTCATTCGTCGCACCCACAGCGGCCTTTGACGCGATGGACCCGGCTGCCGGCGGCAGCGCGGTGGCCACCGACCGCTGGACCGGCGTGCTGGCCGGCGCCGGCTACCAGATCGAGGTGCCCAAGACCGGCTGGAACGGCAAGCTGGTGATGTGGGCCCACGGCTACAACGGCACCGGCAACAACCTCACCGTGTTCCCGCCGATCATGCGCAAATACCTGCTGGACAACGGCTATGCCTGGGCCGCGTCGAGCTACACCAAGAATGACTACGACGTGCGCGCTGGGGTCGAAGACACCAACGCGCTGGCGCTCAACTTTGTCAAGATCGCCGGCAGCAACGGCCGCACGCTGGCCGACCCGAGCAAGATATTCATCACCGGCGTCTCAATGGGCGGCCACATCACGGCCGCCGCCATCGAGGCCGAGACCTACGCCAACTCGGTCAACAAGGTGAAGTACGCCGGCGCCGTGCCGCTGTGCGGCGTGGTCGGCGATACCGCACTGGCCGACTACTTCGGCGGCTACCAGTTGGTCGCCCAGGCCTTGTCCGGGCTGGCCGCCACCCGCTTTCCGATCAGCAACTGGGCGGACATCGCGCCCATCGTGCAAGCCACGCTGTGGGCGCCGTTCCCCAGCGTCACCAGCGCCCAGGGTGAAAAGCTCAAGACGGCGGTGGCCTACTTGAGCGGTGGCCTGCGGCCGTTTTACAACGAGGGCTGGGCCAACGCCGGCAACCAGGGCAATATCTGGGCGTCGATCGGCGGTGACGGCACCTTCACCGGCGTCCTGACCAAGAACATCGTGGACACCAGTGCGCTGGTCTACAAGATCGACGGCTCGTCCACGTCGGCGACCGCACTCGACAACGCCTTCAACGCGGTGATCCTGAAGATCAGCCCCAGCGCCGATGCCAACCGCTTGCGCACCGACGGCCTGCGCTGGATTCCCAAGGTCAACGGTGAGTTCAGCATCCCGGTGGTCAGCCTGCACACGCTGGGCGATTTGTTCGTGCCGTTCAAGATGGAGCAGGTGTACGCCGCCCGCGCCAAGGCCAAGGGCAATGACAAATGGCTGGTGCAGCGCGCCATCCGCGACGTGGGCCACTGCGCCTTCACCGCCGCTGAGGCCGCTGCGGCGTTCGATGCGATGGTCACGTGGGAGGCCGGCGGCACCAAGCCGGCCGGTGATGATGTGACCACCCCGGCCACGCTGGCCGACCCGAAGTACGGCTGCAGCTACACCGACAACACGGCCAGCTTCCAGGACTACACAGCGCCGGCAACCCGTGCCGCCTTCCAGGCCAACTACCCGGCCTGCACGCCTTGATCGTTTGATGCCGGCCCGCCAGCCGCCGCAGGGGGCGGTTGGCGGGGCCGCTGGCGGGGGCGCTGGCAACCGGCCCGCGCCGGGCGCGGGCTACCGGCTCAAAACTTGTACGACACGCCGGCTGACAGCGTGATCGGCCGGAAGTCGATGGTGGTGCGCAACACCGCCGCGCCCACCGCCACCAGATCGCTTTTCACCTGCACGGCGGCCACGCTGGCAAACAGCCCCCATTCGCGGCTCAGTGCGTAGTCCAGCCCCGCTTGCACGGCCAGGCCCCAACTGTCGCTCAGGCTGACTTGCCAGCCGTACGGCGTGCTGGCGCCGGTGAACCGGGTGTAGTTGATGCCCGCGCCCAGGTAAGGCCGCAGCGCGCTGCTGGCATCGCCAAAGTGGTAATTCAGCAGCACCGTGGGCGCGACGTTCTTGGCGCTCAGCACCTCGCCCAGAAACGCCACCGTGCCGCTGCCCTTGGCCTTGATCTTGGGCGGCACGCCCAGCACAAACTCCAGCCCCAGGTTGGGTGCCAGCTCGCGCTCGTAGGTCAATAGCAAGGTGGTGGCGCTGCCGACGGTGGCGTCGGCGCCGGCGGGCACGCCCAGGCCGGTGATGCCGGTGGTGCGGGCATGCGGCTGGTAGTCGATAACGCCCAGCTTGGCGGTGTTGAGCGTGCTGGCCTGGGCCAGCGCATGGCCGGCCGGCACGCTGGCCACCAGCAGCAGACAGAAGGATCGGGTCTGGATTTTCATGGGGTGTTCTCCGGGTGTTCTCCGCTTGGCCGGGGCATCAGAGCCAGCCAAAGGCCTTGAGCTGCGAGGTGACGTAGTCGCTGATGATCTTGTGGCCACCCGGCGTGGGGTGCACCGCGTCGGCAAACTGCCAGGTGTTGATGTCGGCACCGGCGCGCAGGCCGTTGTACGGCGCACCCGGCGTGCCGTTGCAGAACAGCGACGAGCCGTCGCTCACCGCGCCGCGGGTGAGGTCCTGGATCTTGGCTGCGTCGCAGGTGGGCACGGTGTTGTTGACCAGGCCGTATTTGGCCGGGTTGGCATACACGTTCTTGCCCGGCGTGTTCTGGTCGATCCACTGCACCGGCTGGTTGGTCAGGCCGTCGCGCAGCCAGAGGTTGAAGGTGTCCACCAACGTCACAAGCACCGCTTTGACGTTGGCCGGCAAGATGGCACCAAACGGCGTCAGGCTCGAATCGGGCAGGTTGAACACCGCCACGTACTTGCCGCCCTTGGCCAGGATCTGGCCGCGCACCAGCGCGGTCAGGTCTTGCGCTGCTTTTTTCATGCCGTTTTGGGCGGCGGTCTGGGCGTCGAAAAGCTGCTTGTTGGCCTGGTCGGCGCTGATCTTGCCCTGGTCGGCTTGGGCCTTGATCGCGGTGGCGGCGGCGGTGAAGGCGCCAAACTGCGCAAACACATCGTTGCTGCCGGCCCACACCAAAACCAGGTCACTGCTTCTGAAGCTGCCGCCAAAAGCCGCCAGGTGGTTGCTGATCTGCGTGACCACCGGCACGGTGAGCGCGGCCAGGCCGCCGCTGGCGCTGGTGTGGCCGATGCCGTTGGGGTCGGTCACCCGTGCGCCGCCCTGGCCGTAGCCGGTGCAGGTGGTGGCCAGCGCGGCATCCACCAACTTGGCCGGGCATTTGACCGACGCGCCGGCAAAACCCACTTCGGCCGGCGTCACCAGCAGGCCCATCGTGGTGGCCAGGTTCTCAACCCAGACTCGGCCCAGGTTGCCGTCGATGTTGACGGTGAATTTGCCGCCGAAATAGGGTGCCGCGCCGTTGCCGGGGAGCGACGTGGCGGGCGCGTAAGAACCCAGGTCGCTCAGGCTGTCGCCAAAGGTGACCAGGCTGGTGAAGCTGCCTTTGGTGCTGGGGGCGCCGGCCGGTGCACCGCTGCCGGGGATCGACGGGTCGCCGCCGCCGCAGGCCGCCAGCAGCGCCGCGCCCAGCAGGGATATCGCCGTCGGGCGCGCACTCAAGCGAAAGTTGATCATGGGGTCTCCGCGCAGCTTGTGCCGTGGTTGCAGGTGGATCGACAACGCAGAACGGTCAGAAATAGAACGACCGTTCTTTTTTTGCGAATTTCACTGTAGCGGCCGGCTGCACGGTTGGCAGCCCGGGTTATCCCGTTGGGCTTAAACCGGCCAGTCTGCTGGCACCTGCAGCGGCAACTCCAGCAGCATCTGCGCCATGCCCTTGCCCAGCGGGTCAAGCCGCAGCGACGCCGGTCCGCCGCCGTCCAGCGCCTGGTGCAGCACCAGGTTCATGGCATGCAGGCCGGGCAGGTGGTAGCGGTCCACCGGGCCCTTGACCAGGTGGCCCAGCCAGGCTTGCACAGCGGCTGGTGTGACTTGCGCCCACAGCAGCGGCAGCCATTCCGGCCGGCGGGCGATCAAGCCGATATTGCACACGTCGCCCTTGTCGCCGCTGCGGCCCCAGGCCAGCGCGATCAGCGGCACACAGCGGGTGCGGCCGTGCGCCGGCACCGGCGCGGGCGGATCGGCCAGCGCCAAGGCCGGCCCTCTCGGCGCTGGCGCGCTGAACGGCAGATGCACAACGGCCTCTGCGGGCTCCCCGACAAATTGCAGCCGGCTTTGCACCTCCGTGCGCGGCAGCAGAAAAGCACAGGGCACGATCAGCGGTGAAACCGCCGGCCGGCCGCCGCCAGCCCCCGTGGTGCCGGGCGACCAACTGGTACCGGGGGCCGCCTGCTCTCGCGCAAACAGCGCCAGCGCGTCGCGGTTGGGGTGCTGCACCGTCAGCCGCAGCATCACCTCGCGCAGCGCCAGCGGCTGGGCGTGCGGCCCGTACAGGCTCTCGGTGCCGATCACGTCAATGCGCGTGGCGCTGAAATCAGCCCAGCCGCGCGCCTGGATCAGCTCTCGGGTGCGCTCCAGCAGCGCCTGGCCGGTGCGCAGCGCTTTGGCCGCCGCGTCAATGCCAACAATCACCAGGCTGCTGCTGCAGCGCCAGCCGGCCATCGCCGTGGCGCTGACCTTGAGCGTGGCCGGCGGCGGCCCGCCCCGTGCGCCGGCCACCCGCACCCGGTTGTCTCCGGCTTGCAGCATCGTCACCTGGCGCCAATCGCAGGCCACATCGGGCAGCAAATAGGCGCCCGGGTCGCCGATTTCGTAGAGCAACTGCTCACCCACCGTGGCGCAGCTCACCAGGCCGCCGGTGCCGGGCACCTTGCTGACGGTGAAGCTGCCGTCGGCCGCCACCTCGGCGACGGGATAACCGATGTGCGCCCAGTCGGGCACGCTTTGCCAGTCGGTGAACAGCCCGCCGGTGGCCTGGCAGCCGCATTCCAGGATGTGGCCGGCCAGGCTGCCACCGGCCAACTGGTCGTATTGGTCCATCGTCCAGCCAAAGTGGTGGATCAGCGGGCCCAGCGTGACAGCGCTGTCCACGCAGCGGCCGGTGATCACCACATCGGCGCCGCCGGCCAGCGCCCGGGCAATCGGCTCGGCGCCGAGGTAGGCATTGGCGCTGAGCAGCGTGTCGGGCAGCGGCTGGCCATTCACCAGATTCATCAACACGCCGCCGGGCGCTGCGGCGCGCAGTGCCGGCAGCGCAGCGCGCACATCGTCGCCGTCCACCACCGCGATGCGCAGCGCCACGCCCAGCTCGCTGGCCAGTGCGGCCAGCGCGCGGGCGCAGGCCTGCGGGTGGATGCCGCCGGCATTGCTCACCACCTTGATGCCGCGCCGCACCACCTCGGCCAGCACCTGGCGCATGGCGCTATCGACAAAATCGGTGGCATAGCCGGCCTCCGGGTTTTTGCGCCGGGCCGCCACCAGGATGGCCATCGTGGTCTCGGCCAGGTAGTCGAACACCAGCACATCGACCAGCCCGCTGTTCACCAACTGCGGCGCGCCCACGCTGCTGTCGCCCCAAAAACCGCTGGCGCCGCCGATGCGCAGCGGGCCCGGTGCGGCGGACGTGTTGGCAGGCTGAGGCGTTGAGGCAGCGGTGGGCATGGCATCTCCAAAAAACGCGGACCCACAGCCTAAGCCGGCGCGCAGGCCGCCGTCTTGCGGCCAGTGGTCGGCCGGCGGGCCGGCGAACCGGCGGGCAAAGACGGGGCAGAAAATCGGCCAGATACACTGCGCGCTGCGCTTTTGGCACCGGCCGAGCTGTCAATTTTCACAGCGCCCGTTATTTTTTCACCCTGGTTTTTTCATCCCGGTCCCCATGCCCTCAGCCCCAGCGGCCAAGCCCGCCTTCGACCTCAAAAGCACGGCCTGGACGCTGACGGCCCTGCGCCTGCAGACGGCCGATCTGGCCGCACTGGTGGCGGCGCTGGATGCGCGGTTTGGCGACAGCCCCGGGCTGTTTGACAACGACCCGGTGGTGATCGACCTGGCCCCGCTGCGCGATGCCGACGATGCCGTGCACCTGGCCGGCCTGCTGCCGCATCTGCGCCGCCACGGCCTGGTGCCGATTGCCGCCCAGGGCGGCAGCGCCGCACAGATGGCCAACGCGCGCGCCGCCGGGCTGGCCGAGGCGCCGGACGCGGCACCGAAGGCGGCACCGAAGGCGGCTGTCGCGGCCGCCACCGTGCCCGCCGCGCCGCCCGCCATCCCGCCCGCTGCCGCCGAACCTGACGACCCCGCCCAACCTGCCCAGACTGCCCAAACTGCCCGGACCGCCGAACGTTCCGCAGCCGCAGCGGCGCTGGACACGGTGCGTGAAACCGAAGCGCCGCCCAGCCTGCCCACCGCCACCGCCGTGCCCACGATGGTGGTCGACAAACCGCTGCGCTCAGGCCAGCGGCTGTACGCCCGGGGCGGTGACCTGGTGGTGCTGGCGGCAGTCAGTTTTGGCGCCGAGGTGATTGCCGACGGCAACATCCATGTCTACGGCCCGCTGCGCGGCCGGGCGATTGCCGGCGCGCGCGGCAACACCGACGCCCGCATCTTCAGCACCTGTCTTGAGCCGCAACTGGTGTCGATTGCCGGCATCTACCGCACGTCCGAGAACCCGCTGCCGGCGAACGTGCAAGGCCAGCCCGGCCAGGTGCGGCTGGACGGTGAAAAAATCCTGGTGGAGCCGCTGATCCCATGACCGTAGCCCGGCGCCACACGGCCGCCAAGCCCCTTTCCAGCCCGACCCTCAAGAAAGCGAACCCGATGGCCAAGATCATCGTCGTCACCTCCGGCAAGGGCGGGGTGGGCAAAACGACCACCAGCGCCAGTTTCTCGGCCGGTCTGGCGTTGCGCGGCCACAAGACGGCGGTGATCGACTTCGACGTTGGCCTGCGCAACCTCGACCTGATCATGGGCTGCGAGCGGCGGGTGGTCTACGACCTGATCAACGTCATCCACGGCGAGGCCAAATTGACCCAGGCGCTGATCAAGGACAAACAGTGCGACAACCTGTACGTACTGGCCGCCAGCCAGACCCGCGACAAAGACGCGCTGACCCAAGACGGCGTGGAGCGGGTGCTCAAAGAGCTGGCCGAGATGGGGTTTGAGTACGTCGTCTGCGATTCACCGGCCGGCATCGAGACCGGTGCGCTGATGGCGATGCACTTTGCCGACGAGGCGCTGGTGGTGACCAACCCCGAGGTCTCGTCGGTGCGCGACTCTGACCGCATCCTGGGCATGCTGTCGAGCAAAACCAAGCGCGCCATCGACGGCGCCGCGCCGATCAAAGAGCATTTGTTGATCACCCGCTACAACCCGGCGCGGGTGGTGGGCGGGCAGATGCTGTCACTCGACGACATCCAGGAGATCCTGCGCATCCCGCTGATCGGTGTCATCCCCGAGAGCGACACCGTGCTGGACGCCAGCAACCAGGGTGTGCCCGCCATCCACCTGGCCACGACCGACGTCAGCGAGGCCTACAAGGATGTGATCAGCCGCTTTCTGGGCGAGACGGTGGCGATGCGCTTTGTGGACGCCGACAAGCCCGGCTTCTTCAAGCGGCTGTTTGGCGGCAGGTGAGCGGCATGTCGTTTCTCTCGTTCTTTCTGGGCGAAAAGAAGAATACCGCGTCGGTCGCCAAAGAGCGGCTACAGATCATCCTGGCGCATGAGCGGTCGGGCCGGGGCGGATCGCGCGCCGATTACCTGCCGCAGTTGCAAAAAGAGCTGCTGGCGGTGATCTCAAAGTACGTCAACATTGCGCCGGGTGACTTGAAAGTGAGCCTGGAGAAACAAGACAACTTCGAGGTGCTGGCGGTCAAGATCGAGCTGCCTGACGGGGCGCGATAACCACGTTGTTCAGCCCGCGTGAGCCCTGATCTGCCGTTTTTGTTCGGCTACGCCGAGCCGCTGCTGGCCCAGGTACGCCAGCAAATCGCCGAAGGCCGGCTGGGCGCCCATCTGGCGCAGCGCTACCCCGAGGCGCACACCGTGCGCACCGACGGCGCGCTTTACGCGCATGCGATGGCGCTCAAATCGCGCCACCTGCGCAACGCCCCGCCGCTGGCCCGGGTGGCTTACGACAACCGGTTGCAGATCGACCACCGGGCGCTGGGCACGTTGACGTCGATCTCCCGGGTGCAGGGCGGCCGGCTGGCCGCCAAGCGCGAGTTGCGGGTGGCGGCGCTGTTCAAGAATGCCCCGGCGGCGATGCTGGACATGATCGTGGTGCATGAGCTGGCGCACCTGAAAGAGCGCGAGCACAACAAACCGTTTTATGCGCTGTGCCAGCACATGCTGCCGGGCTACCAGCAGATCGAGTTTGACACCCGGCTGTACCTCACCTGGCTGGCGGTGCAGCGCGCGGTTGACAACGCTGCGGCAGGCGCTTGATCGAATGAAGAAACCGGTCGTCTGAAAAATCACCCCCTGTATCCTGTTTGCCGTGGACCGAAAAACCTTCAATCCAAAACGGCGGCTTCGGCCGCCCCCGACAGAAGCGCAGGTCGTGCAGTGCTTGGCAGTCCTGGCGCAGCGTCTGCGCTATGTTGGCAACCCACAGCACAAGCGTGGAGCGGGTGATTTTGATCTTGATCCCCCGGCTGCGCTTCGACAGGGCAAGTCCATCTGCGATGACGTGGTCGACTGCAAGTCGGACGCGCAGGCATTGCTTTCAGAAGGTGCGAAAAAGGGCTTGATCAGCACGCAGTTGAGCGGCGATTTTCCGCAGAATGTCTGGGCTGTGACGCCCAGTGGCATTGCGTTGGAGGCGATGCTGGACAACGCTCAATTGGGCACTTACCACGGCTATCCGATGCCAGAAGCTGATCCGCTGCGAGCGCGCGTCATCGACCGTTGGCAAACTGCCAATACACCACCATGACAAATAGTTTTTATATCGGCTGCGAGTGGTCCAGCCCATCGGGCTCAACGCCCGAGGTGGCCGAAACCAGCGCCTTTATTGAAATTGGCGTTGGCAACGAATCCGCGACCCGCTGTGACAATGAATTTTCGGGCTCAGTCACCAACCGAGTGTTGCTGTCGGCATATCCGCTGGCGCTTTGGCTGGCCTCGTCTTGGTGGCGCCTGCGCTGGGAGTCTGGACAACAACGCCGAGAGCCGAGTCTGGACTGGAAAATGTCTCATTCTCTCGCCGCAGCAGGTGGCGGATTTTTATGGCCGGCACTGACATTTGAGTCGGACGGCGAGTCCATCAAGGTGTCAATGCAGTCATCGGGGCGCGTGGCTTACGAACCCATTAAATACATTGGGCAGTTCACAATATGGCTTGGAGCGGATGAGTTTGAGTTGGTCGCTCGCCAATTTATAGAAAAAGTTTTGTGGCGTTTGACCGAACGTGGACTGCCAAAGACGCAACTGCACGACATTTGGGATGAATTGTCAATGGAGCGGGCCGATTCAGCCACGGCAGAATTCCGACGCACCGAAGCAATCCTTGGTTTCGACGCTGGAGAGGCGCCTGACGAGGCCATCCAGCGAATTGACGACTTGAAAATAAGTGCTGGATTTGCGGCGGCCGATGAGATTGCTTACGCCAGCGCCGGCAATCCCAAGCAGGGCCAATTGACTGCGGCCATGGTTCTCAAGGCCAGTGTGGGTGCGCCGGCAGGGCGCATTGACCTTCGCCCAGAAGATTTTTTTGTCAGCGGCGCCGGTGAGTTATATCCGTGGCGACGCGGCTACGCGTTGGCAAACCAACTGCGAAGCCGTTGCGGCTGGAGCGAACCCGTTGTTTCCGACCACCAACTTGCCGGCCTGCTGGGGATTGTTCCGGCCACACTGACAACCCAAAATGCCGCTGGGCGCACGCTGCCGTTTGGGCTGGCAGTTCGTGCCAGCGACAGAACAGGCCAGGATCGATTTGTTTTTCGCAGTGCGGTCCATGTCCGTCGGCGCTTTGATGCGGCACGCATGCTTGCCGATCATCTTCTGGCGCCAACCTCTGACACCTGGTTGCCAACCACGGCGACGCACACGGCCCGTCAGAAAACGCAACGCGCATTTGCTGCGCAATTGTTGTGCCCTTATGAAGCGCTGAAAGATTTTATGGGTGACGAAATCTCCGATGACCAAATCGAAGACGCGGCGCTTCACTTTGACGTGTCATTCGCTGCGGTCAAGTTCCAGCTTGCCAATCAGCGACGCTGATCACTCGAATCTGCTTTGCCAATACAGCCTTTGCGTCATTGCTGCAAAGTAATTTAACGGCGCCTCATCACAGCGGTTTGACTGCGGTCTCTGCATCCTCGCGGCAGCGTCGCTGCAAGTCCGCCCAGCCATCAGCGCCCAGACGCTGCATCGTCGCGATATTGGTCTCGTAAATCGCCTCGGCCTCGGGAAACGCCTCAACCGCCCGGTCAATGCTTTCTTCTCGCAGCAGGTGCAGCGTGGGGTAGGGTGAGCGGTTGGTGGCGTTCGCCACATCATCGGGCGCGCAGCCATCGAACTGGTACTGCGGATGGAAGCTGGCCACTTGCACGATGCCTTCCAGGTCCAGCTCGTGCACGGTGGCGTCCACCACGTCCAGAAAATCGTTGTACTCGGCAAAGTCGGTCATCACGCCCGGGTGCACCAGCAGCGTGGTCTCGATGCGCTCGGCCGGCGCCTCGGCCAGACTCTCCAGCTCGGCCACCAGGTCGGCCAGCAGCGCAGCGGGGTCAGTGGCCACGCTCAGCGCGTAGCGCACCTGGCCTTTGACTTGCGGCGCCTTGGCAAACGGGCACAGGTTCAGGCCGATCACGGCGCGGTCGACCCAGGCGCGGGTCTCCGTGATGGCCCAAGGCTCGGCGATGGCCAACGGTTCGGCGCTGCGCAACGGCTGATCGCTCATCCGGCGGCCTGCAAACGCAGCCGGCGCGCCGCTTCTTCGTCTTTGGCATCGTCGATGCCGCGCAGCACCGCGCGCAGATCCACCGCCTTCAATTTGCGGTCGAAGCGGCCAGTCAGCACGGCGTCGGGCTGAAGGATGCCGCGCTCGTACAGCGACCAGATTTCGCGGCCGTAGTCGGTGGCCAGCAACTCGGGCGCAAAACGGCCGAAGTAATGGCGCAGATTGGCCACGTCGCGCTCCAGCATCGCGGCCGCGTGGTTGTTGCCGGCGGCGTCCACCGCCTGCGGCAGGTCGATGATCACCGGGCCATCGGCGCCGACCAGGATGTTGAACTCCGACAAATCGCCGTGCACCACGCCGGCACACAGCATGCGCACCACCTCGCGCAGCAGGGCCAGGTGCAGGGCGCGGGCCCGCTCGGGCGTGAACGACAGGTCGTTCAGGCGCGGTGCGGCGTCGCCGCTTTCGTCGCACACCAGCTCCATCAGCAGCACGCCCTCATGAAAATTGTAGGGTTTGGGCACCCGCACACCGGCCGCAGCCAGCCGGTACAGCGCATCTACCTCGGCGCTTTGCCAGGCCGCTTCTTGCGCCTGGCGGCCAAATTTGGTGCCTTTGGCCATCGCCCGGGCCTGCCGGCTGTTTTTCGTCTTGCGGTTCTCGGTGTAGTCCACCGCCTGGCGGAAGCTGCGGTGGGTGGCCTCTTTGTAGACCTTGGCACAGCGCGTGTCGTGGCCGCACTGCACCACAAACACCATCGCCTCTTTGCCGCTCATCAGTTGCCGTGAGACTGAATCGATCAAGCCTTCGTCCAGCAGGGGCCGCAGCCGCTCGGGGGTTTTCATCCCGGTATTTTGCCTAAACTACGCGGTTGACCTGTCCAAACCACCCCGCGCCACGCCAGACCACCGCCCCGGCGACCCCCCCGCCGACGGCGCTGGCAGCGCCGCCGGCAACCATCCTGCTGGCGCCGATGGAAGGGCTGCTGGACGCCCCGCTGCGCGATGTGCTCACCCGCATCGGCGGCATCGACCGCTGCGTCTCGGAGTTCATCCGCATCACCGACCGGCTGCTGCCCGAGCGCGTCTTCACCCGTTTGATGCCCGAGCTGCTTGCCGCCAGCCGCACACCGGCCGGCGTGCCGGTGCGGGCCCAGTTGCTGGGCTCTGATCCGCATTGCCTGGCCGAGAACGCGGCGCTGCTGGCCACGCTGCACCCCGAGGGCATCGACCTGAACTTTGGCTGCCCGGCCAAGACGGTGAACCGCCACCGGGGCGGCGCGGTGCTGCTGGACGAGCCGGCGCTGCTGCACGCCATCGTGGCGGCGGTGCGGCGGGCGGTGCCGGCGCACCTGCCGGTGTCGGCCAAGATGCGGCTGGGCAACCAGGATGCGCACCACATGCTGGACGCTGCGCTGGCCCTGGTTGAGGGCGGCGCCTGTGAGCTGGTGGTGCATGCCCGCACCAAGGCCCAGGGCTATCGGCCGCCGGCGTTTTGGCAGCACATCGCCCGCATCCGCGAGGCGGTGGCGGTGCCGGTGATCGCCAACGGCGAGGTCTGGACGGTGGCCGACGCACAGCGCGCGCGGGCTGAATCGGGCTGCACCGGGCTGATGCTGGGCCGCGGCCAGGTGGCGGATCCGGGGCTGGCCTGGGCCATTCGCGCCGCTGACCAACCGGGCCTGCCAGCGCTGGGCTGGGCCGGGCTGCTGCCGCAGGTGGCCGCCTACTGGGGCCTGATGGCTCACCAGATGGCGCCGCGCCACCGCGCCGGCCGGCTCAAGCAGTGGCTCAACCTGCTGCGTCGCCGCTACCCCGAGGCCCAATTGGCGTATGACGCGGTGCGGCGCCACGACGATGCGGCCTGCGTGGCGCGCTGCCTGTTTGACGGCATCGCGCCAGCGCCACCGGCGCTGTGCGGCGCCTGGTTGCCGGGCGGGCCAGGCGGGTCAGGGCAGTCGGCCGATCAGGTGCCGGGCTCACGCAGGTAGATTTCAACCCGGCGGTTCAACGCCCGGCCGTAGCGCTTGTCATTGCCGGCGAGCGGCGATTCTTCACCGCGCCCCTCGGCCGACAGGCGGGCGGCAGCGATGCCCCTGACCTCCAGGTACTTGCGCACGCTGTTGGCGCGGGCCAGTGACAGCGTGACGTTGGCCGACTCGCTGCCCTCACTGTCGGTAAAGCCGATGACCTGGATCAGCAGGCCCGACATCGTCGGCGCGGCCAGATCGACGGCCAAGTGGTCGAGCAGCGGGTGCATGCTGGATTTGATGGCGGCAGCGCCGGTGTCGAATGAAAAATCACTCGGCAGATTGATCTGCAACTGCTGATCTTTGGTGGCCAGCACGGAAATGCCGGTGCTCTGGTTGGCAGCCTCCAAGGCCACGCGCCTGGACTCCAGCGCGCTGGGTGCGCCCGCCTTGCCGGCCGTGGCCGCCGGGTTGTCGGGCCCGGTTTTGCCCAGGTTGCCACAGCCGGCCACCCCGACCACCGTCGCCAGCAGCCAAAACCGCATCCGCATCCACATCCACATCATTTCACCCGCCTCACAGGTTGACCCACCATGGCTGCACGCTAACCGACGCGGCGCCCGGTGATCACCTGATAAAGCACCGCCACCACTGCAATCACCAGCAGGATGTGCAGCAAGCCCCCGGCAGTGAACGAGGTGACCATGCCAAGAACCCACAGAACCAGCAGCACAACGGCAATTGTGTAAATCATGTTCAGTCTCCGGTTGGTGCGTGCTGCGCGACGCGGGTTGCGTCGGCAGGCAGCAGATGAAGCATCCGAGCGGCTGGGCGGCATCGCAAGCAGCGAGATGCCCGGCCGGGTGTAGGCCGGCGCCCTCAGTCAGCCGACAGCGTCAGCGATGCGGCCCAGGGCGTCTACGGCGGGTGGCCCGCGCAAAAGGGCGGGTGCCTACCAAAGCACGGCCGCCCCGTACGAGCGGAACACCGGGTCCAGCGTCACCAGCCAAGCGCCTTCGATCTGCGCCTGCGCCATCAGCATGCGGTCAAACGGATCGCGGTGCGGGCCGGGCAGTTGGCCGGCCGCCAGCGCATGGCCCACACTGATGGGCAGGGCCTCGAAGCGTTGTTTGCGCAGGTACTGGCTGAAATTGACAACGATGTCCTGGGCCTCGGGCAGTTTGCCGATGCGGTATTTGGTGCCCAGCTCCCAGGCGCTGGCGGCGCTGACCAGCACCCGCTGGCCCGGTGCGGCGATGGCCGCCCGTGCGGTGGCGCTCAGTTCGGGGCTGTCCAGCAGCCACCACAGCAGGGCGTGGGTGTCCAGCAGCAACGCACGGCCAGCGGGGGTGGCGGGTTTGCTGACTGGATTGGCCGCCTGGTCGGGCTGGCGACCGGCCGCCAGCCCGGCTGCCGGGTGGTCAGGCGCGCCGCCGGTGGCCGGGTCAGCGGCCATCCCAGGCGCTCAACTCGTCCTCTGGCAGCGCATCGAAGAAGGCCGGCGTGATGGCAGCACGGCCTTTGGCCGAGCCCGGCTGCCGGGCCGGCAGGTCCATCGGCACCAGCCGCACACACGGTTTGCCGGCCTTGGCGATGATGACCTCATCGCCCAGCATTGCCGCGTCAACCAGCCGCGACAACTGGGCTTTGGCTTCTTGCACGTTCATCTTCATTTCGGACCATCCTAGGCGACCAGACCAGGTAAGGAGCTTAGCTGGCTTTGGGCCGTGCAGCAAGCGCGCCGGCCATCCGCCGCCGCCGATGAATGGCCATTCCAACGCGCTTGCCAGCGCCGTCAAGCGCGGCGCCCCGCAATCACCAGCGCCACACCGCCCAGCACCGCCAGCGACGCCCACAGCAGCGTCGGCGTCAGCGGCTCAGCCAGCAGCAGCATGCCACCGCCCGCCGTCAGCACCGGCACGGCCAGTTGCAGCACGGCGGCGCGGGTGGCGGTGAGCCCGCGCAGGGCGGTGTACCAGACGGCATAGCCCAGGCCCGAGGCCAGCGCGCCCGATGTGATGGCCAACCATGCGCCGGCCGCGTCCCAGCGCGCCTGCGGCCAGAGCAGGGCGCTCAAGGCCAGCGCCAGCGGGGCAGCGCGCAAAAAATTGCCGGCGGTCACGGCGGTGGCGTCCCGCGCACCGCGGCCACGCAGGGTGTACACCGCCCAGCCCAGGCCAGCGGCGGCCATCAGCGCACCGCTGGCCAGGCTGGGCGTGGCCAGACCGGGCAGCAGCAACGCCACCAGCCCGGCGCTGGCAGCCACCAGGCCCAGCCATTGCGGCGCGTTCAGCCGCTCACCGCGCCACAGGCCCCAGCCGATCATCGCCGTCTGCACCACGCCAAACAGCAGCAGCGCGCCGGTGGCGGCGCTGAGGTGGCGGTAGGCAAACGAGAAGCCGGCGGCATAGACAAACAGCGCCACGGCGGATGGCCAATCGCCCGCCCGGGGCCGGGCTGCGCTGCCGGCCGCCGGCCGCAGCCGCCGATCCCGCCAGGCAACCAGCAGCGCCAGCATCACGGCGCCCGAGGCCAGGCGCAGGCTGGTGAAGCTGGCCGCGTCCAGCGTGCTGTGGCGCAGCGCCTGCCGGCACAGCAGCGAGTTGCCGGCAAAGGCCAGCAGCGCCACGCTAGTGAGCGCGGCGGTGCGCCAGGCGGGTGGGGCAGGGGGCGCGATCATGGCCCGGCGGTCGGCGCCACGATGCCCACGCCGCTGGCCAGTGCGGCGTCACGCAAGGCCGTGTCCTGGGTGGCCAGGGGCCACTGCAGGCGCAAGGCCAGCTCCAGGTAGCTGGCGTCATAGCTGGTCAGCCCAAACCGCAAGGCCAGCGCCAGCAACTCGCTGCGCGCCACCGGATGGCGGTCGATTTCGATCGGCAGCGCGCCCAGGTGCAGCAGCACCTGCTGCGCGGCTTGGGCATGCAGCCGCTGCCGCACGCAAGCCGTGCGCAGCACGTTGCTGAGCTCCAGCTCCCACAGCGCTGGCACGCGCGCCCGGTCGTCTTTCAGCCGCTCGGCGATGGCCCGGCTGTAAGGCGTGGCCTGGTTGTCCAAGTACCAGCCCGAGACGACCGAGTTGTCCAGCACAAAGGGCATGGGGTGCCCCAGCCGCTCAATCGCGACCGTGGCCGATGGCGTCGGCCAACGGCAGGTCCAGCGTCACGCCTTGGCGCAGGCTTTGCAAAGCGGCCAGCGCGCTGCTCACACGCGCACGCTGGGCGTCGGCGGCCTGGCTGGCCACCTGTTCGGCGCTTGGCTGCGTTGCGGGTGGCGCTGCAGATTGCGCTGAGACCAGCCGGGCCACCGCCAGGCCGCGCCGGGTGATGGTGAACTGCGCCCCCTGCTCGACCTCGACCAGCAACTCCGACAGCCGGGTTTTGGCTTCATAAACGGCGACTTGTTTCATGGTCTGGTCCTTTCAAGTAGTTGGTTAACCAAATCGTAGCAGTTTTAACGACGGCGCTGTGCCCGGCCAGACAGGCCGCGCGCTCAACTCAGCCGGGCCAGCGGCAGGTTGAGCAGCAGGTTTTGCGGCTTCAGGCGCAGCACCTGGCCGGCGTCCATCGCCAGGCCGAGGTAGACCGGTGCGCCGGCCAGATCGGCGCGCATCTCGACCGGGTCGGCAAAGTCCAGCCGGTACAGGCCGATCAGTCGATCCCGCCGCTGCGCGTGCACCGGCTTGCCGTGGTACAGATCATCCAGGATGGTGCTGGCCTCGGCATCCAGCCCGATGTGCCAGCGCCAGCGGGCGTCGTCGATGCGTGCCAGCGGGGTGATCGTCACCGCCACGCCCAGCAGGTGCGCCACCCAGCGCGCCAGCACCCGGGCCAATGCGGCCTGGCCCGACCGGGCCAGCCGCAGCGGCACCACCACGCCGGGGGCCAGGTCTTTGGCCACCTGGTGCGTCAAATCCAGCACAAAGCGGTGGCGCTCGCCGTCGTGCCAGTAGTCAGCGGCGTTGTCGGTGCCCAGCACCGCCAGTTGCGCGCTGCGCAGCGGCACCTGCGCCTCGGCCAGCAGCCGGCCGAGCGCGCCAAAGCCGCCGGCGTCACTCAGCCGGTCCAGCGTGGCGCGGTCACCGGCCAGCAGCCGGCCGTTTTGCAAGCTGATGCGCTGCGGCCGGAACAGCAGCTCGGCGGCTCGGGCCTCGAAGGCGTCTGCGCCCTCGTCCAGCAGGTGGCGCAAGATGGTTTGCGCGACCAGGTCGATAAACAGCGGCGGCAGTTTGATCGCCGGCTGCTTGAACAAATCGACATAAAAAGCCTCCAGCGTGCCGGCTGCCAGCAGGCCGTCGCGCAGCGCCACGAACAGCCGGTAATTCTCGCGTGCGTCGGCATCGGCAATGGCCGCCAGCGCGGCCGGCGCCACCGGTCGCAGCGCGTCGGTGCGCAGGGCCTGGTGCAGGCTGATTTCGGCGCGGCAGGACTCAGACACCAGCGCCAGCTCGGGCCGATCAAGCCAGTGCGCCAGCCAGGCCGCGCTGGGCGGCAGCCGGCCCTGTGCATCGGGCGTCAGGTGGCGGTAGCCGCAGGCCGGCCAGAAATCGAGCACCGCGCTCAGCCCGACCGGGCGCTGAGGCCGCCCGACCGGGCGCTCACGCCGCCCAGCCGTCGCGCAGGCCGGTGATGCGGTTGAACACCGGCGCGCCGGCGCGGTGGTCGATGCGGTCGGCCACAAAGTAGCCGTGGCGCTCAAACTGGTAGCGCGCATCGGCTGGGGCGCCGGCCAGCGACGGCTCAACAAAGCCGCTCACCACCCTCTTGCTGACGGGGTTCAGCACCTCGCGGAAGTCGCGCCCGCCGGCCTCGGGTTGCGCCTCGGTGAACAGCCGGTCATACAGGTTGAAGGTGGCCGGCAGGCCGTCATGCAGGCCGACCCAGGTGATGGTGCCCCTGACCTTGATGGCGTCCGCCCCCGGCGTGCCGCTTTTGGTGTCGGGCAGCACATCGGCCAGCACGGCGCTGATGCGGCCGTCAGCGTCATTTTCGCAGCCGGTGCACTGCACCACCATGCCGTATTTCAGCCGCACCTTGTTGCCGGGCTGGGCCACGCCGGCGGCGTCGGTGCGGGGCGGGTACAGCCTGAAAAAGCCTTTCACCGGCACTTCGGCAAAGTCATCACGTTCGATCCATACCTCGGGGCCCAGGCCAAAGTGGCGCAAGCCCAGCCCGGGTTGTTGCGGATGGGCCGGCGCGCTGCACGGCTCAATGTGGCCGGCGCCCAGCAGCGCGGCCCAGTTGCCCAATTTGAGCTTGACCGGGTCGACGACGGCCATCGCCCGGCCGGCTTTGGCCTCCAGATCGGCGCGCAGCGCGCCGTCCAACACGCTGTAATCAACCCAGATATCGCTGCGTGAGGCGCCGGTGTCCTCGGCAAACTTGCGCACGCTCGCTGGCGTGTAGCCGCGCCGGCGCAGGCCGGCCAGGGTGGGCATGCGCGGGTCGTCCCAGCCGCTGACGATGGCCTCGTCCACCAGCGCCTTGAGCTTGCGCTTGCTGGTCACCACGTAAGTCAGGTTGAGCCGGCCAAACTCATGCTGTTTGGGCGGCGGGCTTTGCAGCAGGCCGCCGGCCACCAGTTGCGCCAGCAGCCAGTCGTACCAGGGCCGCTGGTCTTCAAACTCCAGCGTGCACAGGCTGTGGGTGATGTTCTCCAGCGCGTCCTCGATCGGGTGCGCAAAGGCATACATCGGGTAGATGCACCAGGCATCGCCGGTGTTGTGGTGCTGGGCGTGCTTGATGCGGTACAGCGCCGGATCGCGCAGGTTGATGTTGGGCGAGGCCATGTCGATCCTGGCGCGCAGCACCATCGCGCCGTCGGCGTGCTGGCCGGCACGCATTTCACGAAAGCGCAGCAGGTTCTCGGCCGGCGTGCGGCTGCGCCACGGGCTGTCGCGGCCGGGGCTGTTGAAGTCGCCCCGGGCGGCGCGCATCGCGTCAGCGCTTTGCTCGTCCACATAAGCCAGGCCGCGCTCGATCAGATGCTCGGCAGCGCGGACCATGAAGTCGAAGTAGTTGCTGGCGTAGTACAGGTGGGCGGTGGGCGCAGCGCCGCCGTTGCCATCGCCATCGCCGTCCACACGGCTCTGCCAGTCCCAGCCCAGCCAGTGCACCATCTCGATGATGGCATCGACAAACTCTTGCTCTTCCTTCTCGGGGTTGGTGTCGTCAAAGCGCAGGTGGCAGACGCCGCCAAAATCACGCGCCAGGCCAAAGTTCAGGCAAATGGCTTTGGCGTGGCCGATGTGCAGATAGCCGTTGGGCTCAGGCGGGAAGCGCAGCCGCACGGCGGCCGGGTCGATGGGCCCGGCGGCATGGTGGGCCGCGTCACCCGGTGAGCCGCCCCAGCGGCGCTGGGCATAAACGCCGTCGTGCAGCTCACGCTCGATCAGCGTGCGCAAAAAATTGGCGGGTTTGGCAGCCGGCTCGGCGGTCGGGTTTTTGGCGGGCGGTGCAGGCATGGGGTGGGCGGCGCCACCCGGGCGGGCGGGCCGCAGATCGGGCGGAAAAGGGATTCTAAAAGCCTGCCGGGCCCGGTGCCCGACCACCGATCCAGCCAGACCCGGCGGGCAAGCGTCGCCCGGGCCGGCTGCTGTCAGCCCTCGCTGCCGCCTTCGCGCCGCTTGATGGCCTCGATTTCGCGGTCCACCATGCGCTCGGTCACGCCCTCGCCCTGCAGGCGGATGAACACCACGATGCCGTGGATGGCCAGGCCCAGGCCCCAGCCCCAGAGCGGCAAAAAGTGGCCGCCGCCGCGGTGCATGCCCCAGCCGCCGCTGTCACCGCTGCTGCCCAACTGCCAGACCAGGTAAAGCCCGGCATTGACCAGCACAAACACCAGGGCGTGGACCAGAAAACCCTTTTTAAGTGCCACGCGGCGGCGCGCGCGCTGCTCGATGCTGGGGGCGGTGGGGTTGGGGTCGGTGATGCTGGGCATGGTGGTTCCTTGGGGCGAGGTGAAGGGGCCGGGGGCTGCATTTTTTACCTCGACCCGCGTTGAAAGCAGCCCGGCGGCGGTGTAGCGGTACTGGCCTGCCCAGCGCTGGCGAAAAACAGCACTTGCAGCGCATGCTAGGGCTGGGCTGCCGCCCCAGGTGCAGCCGCTGCGACAAAACGCCGCCGGCGGCGACGCAACGGCGCTGCGCCGCCGCCAGGTGCGGATCCCGACAGGGCCGTGCTCAGCGGCCCAACACGTCGCCAAATGCGATCCAGTGCTTGCCGTCAAAGCGCCGCATGCGCAGTGACTTGATTGGCGCGTAGTCGGTGGCGCTGGTGTTGATGCTCACGCCGGGTATCAGCAGGCCGAGTTGGAGGTCTTTCAAATTGGCCGCCTGTCTCATCACGTTCTCGCGCGTCAGGTTGTCACCGCACTGCCTGAGCACTTGCACCACCGTCTGCGCCACCGAGTAGCCGGCGGCATTGATCGAGTCAAGCAGGTTGCCGCCAGGAAGGTATTTCTTCATGAAGGCCGCCCACTCCTTGACGGCGGGGTCGTCAGCCAGTTGCGGATCGGTGACGTCTTTCAGGTAGATCGTCGAGATCAGGCCGGTCGAATTGTCCAGCCCTGCCGGCACCAGCACCGCGCCGATGGAGGTGGCGATGTTGTTCAGGTAGTGCACCGGCCGCCAGTCCATCTCGCTTATTTTGCGGATGACTTGCGCGGCGAACTTGGCCGTGGTCTGGTCAAACAGCACATCCACCCCCGCCGCGCGCAACTGCAACAACTGCGAATCGAGGGTCGGGGCGGTGACCTCGTAGTTGGCCTCGGCCACGATCAGCTTGAGCTTGTCGCCGAGGCCGTCGCGGAAGCCGGCAAGGTAGTCTTTACCGCTGTCATCGTTTTGGTAGAGCACGCCGATCTTTGCGTCGGGCCTGGTTTTCAGGATGTGCTGGGCATAGACGCGGCCCTCGGCCCGGTAATCTGGCGCCCAGCCCATTGCCCAGGGGTGGGCCACCGGGTCGTTCCACATGCTGCCGCCGGTGGCCAAAAACAGCAGCGGCACTTTGTGCTCGGCCAGGTACTTGCGCACCGCCAGGTTGGTCGGTGTGCCGAGTGACCCAGCGATGAACAGCACCTCGTCCTGCTCCACCAGCCGGCGCACGCCCTCGACGGTCTTGGCCGGGTTGTAGCCGTCGTCCAGCGACAGGAAGGCGATCTTGCGGCCGTTGATGCCGCCGTCGTCGTTGATCTTTCGGAAGTACGCGGCCTCAACCCGGCCCAGCGCGCCGTAGGCCGACAACGGGCCGCTGTAGGCCATCGTCTGGCCGATGCGAATCTCGCCGTCGGACGCGCCGGGGCCGTAAGCCTTCTGCGCCCCGGCCGGGCCGGCCCAGCAGGGCCCCAGCAGCACGGCGCCCATGAACCACCGCCTGCCACGCCCAATCGTCGCCATCAGGTTCTCCTCGAACAGGCCCGGCACGACCGCCGCACCGGGCGCCACAGGCAGCATAGCCCTGACGTCAGTGCGCGCAAGGGCAAATCTAGGGAGTGCGCGGTATCGCCGACGATTGCCGACCGGCGTGTTTCAGGTGTCGGCCGCCGGGCCCGCTACATGCCCTTGAACAAATGCGCGTACAGCCGGCTGGCGGTCAGCCGCTCGGGCCGGCCGCGCAGGCTGAGAAACACCTTGCCCGATTCATCGCGCAGCGCCGTGCTGATGGCCGAGGCCCGCACCACCAGGCTGCGGTGCACCTGCCAGAACTGCTGGCTGTCAAGCTGCGGCATCAGCTCGCGCAGCGACAGCCGGATCAGGTGCTCGCGCTCGGCAGTGACCACGCGCAGGTATTTGTCGGCGGCCTCGAAGTACAGCACCTCGGCCACCGGCACCAGGTGCACGGTGTTGCCTACGCCGGCCTGGATCACCTCCAGCCGGGGCGGCGTTACGGCCGCCGCGCCCGTACCCGCCGCCGCCGCACCCGCACCCGCCCCGGCGGCCAACAAGCCACGCAGTTGCGCCAGCGTGCGTTGCAGCGCGTCGTCCAGCGCCGGCCCGGGCCCTGCCGGCGGCACTGCGGCCAGGCGTTTTTTCAGCCGGTCGATGCAGGCCGCCAGCCGCTGGGCGTCCACCGGTTTGACCAGGTAATCCACCGCCTGGGCCTGAAAGGCCTGCAGCGCGTACTGGTCGTAGGCGGTGACAAACACCAGCAGCGGGAAGGGTGTGCCGTCGTCGGGCCAATCCTCGGCCAGCGCCTGGGCCGCGTCCAGCCCGCTGGCGCCGGGCATGCGGATGTCAAAAAAGCACACATCGGGTTGCAGGGCCAGGGTTTGCTGCAGCGCGCTCAGGCCGTCGGCCACGCTGGCCACGATGACCAGCCCGGGCCACAGCCGGGCCAGCTCGGCTTGCAGCGCGGCGGCCAGCAGCGGCTCGTCTTCGGCGATCAGGGCGGTGGGCATGGTGGGTGGCTCGGCTGGGACACTCAGGTGGGGCGATCAGGTGGGGTGATCGGGTGGGGGCGCGGCGGCCGGCACCAGCGGCAGGCTGACTTCGGCCAGCGTGCCGCCCTCGGCCGCGTCCGCCGGGCCGAGGCGGAAATGGGCCTGCTCACCGTACATCGTGGCCAGGCGCCGGGCCACGTGGTGGGTGCCGTAGTGGGTGCCGTCCCGGCTGTCTTTTGCGGCGTCGCCCGGCGCAGCGGCCGGCCGGCCGGCCTGGGCGGCAGGTGTGGCGCCCGGGCCCAGGCCGACGCCGGTGTCGCGCACCGTCAACAGCAGCCGGTCGCCTTGCTGCGCCGCGCGCACCTCGATGCGGCCTCCGGCCACCTTGGGCTCCAGTCCGTGGCGGATGCTGTTTTCCACCAGCGGCTGCAGCAGCAGCGGCGGCACCGGCAAATCGCGCAGGGCGGCAGGCAGATCGAGCTGCACTTGCAGCCGCGGGCCCATTCGCACAGCCATCAGCGCCAGAAAATCGGCCAGCCGGTCAAACTCGGCCGACAGCGGATGCAGGCCGGTGCGCGACGCGCCCAGCGTGGCGCGCAGGTAGCCGATCAGCCGGTCCAGCATCTCTTGCGCACGCGGCGGGTCGAGTGTGATCAGCACCCGCAGGTTGGCCAGGGTGTTGAACAGCATGTGCGGCGCCAACTGCGATTGCAGCAGCATCAGTTGGCTCTCGGTGGCCTCACGGCGGGCAGACTCGGCTGCGGCCTGCTCGGCGCGCAGCCGAGCGGTGGTGTAGTAATACCAGGTGGCGGCAATCGCCACGATGATGCTGATGGCCACCGCCGGGCGGTTTTCCAGCAGGCTGGGGGTGGTGAAGCCGGTGACCGCATCACCCAGCCGGATGCCCAGCGTGTAGCCGAGTGCCGTGCCAGCCAGCAGACACAGCAGCATCCAGCCCGCCCCGGGCCAGCGCGCCCGGCTATCGGCCGACATCTGCTGCCGGCCGGGCAGCCAGGCGGCCAGCAGCAGCCGGCCGGCATCGATAAAAAACCAGCAGAAGGTGCCGATGCTGGCCGAATACACCCAGGCGGTGAACAGGTTGCCGCGCGCGGACGGTGTCATCAGCCAGGCCACCAGCGCCACCATCGCGCAGACGCCCTGGTTGCGCAGGCCCCGGCGCGCAAAGCCCGACCAGGGGCCGGGCGCGGTGGGGGCGCTGTTGAGGGCGGACATCGGGCGGATTGTCGGGCGGGTATCTGGCGAATGTTTGGCGGTTGTTTGGTGGTTTTCAGGCCGTTGTCTGGCCATGCCGCGGTTCAGGCCAAGGCGCGGGCCTGAACCCCGGGCGCGCGCTGCTGCAACACCCGCCAGGCGCGGGCGCCAAACAGCCCGCTGGCCGTGCCGTACACCAGGCAGGCGGCCGCCACAAACGCCGGCTGGCCGGCCAGCGATGGCGCCATCGCCAGCGCCACGGCCAGCGTGTAGCGCAGCCAGAAGATCAGCATCAACAGGCCCAGCGGCGCCCAACTGCCGCCCACGGCAAACCGGCCGTCGGGCAGGGCCTGCACCTGGCGCGGCAGGCGCAGCGGCTGGTTCAGCGCCGCGCCCAGCGCCAGGCCGGCCAGCCAGCCGCCCAGCGGCAGCGCGTGCAGGCCGAAGGCGCCGGCCGCGCCGACCAGCGACAACGCACCCAGCGCCAGCGGCTGGGCCAGCACCCGCGCCCGGGGCAGCAGATGGTCTCGCGCCTGCAGCAGGCCGAGTGCGACCAGCGCGGCCAGCAGGGCCCAGACCCACAGCGGGGTGTGGCTGAGCACGGTGAGGAGGTAGGTGATCATGGTCGGGGCTTTCAAGGTGGGCGCGGCGGGTGTCCGGGCGGGGGGCAGGGGCGGTGGGTGGGGGCGGTGCGATGGGCGAATGGTGCGGGCCGGGGCCGCAGCGGCGGGCGGCGGCGCGACAGAACGCCGCCTGGCGTCGCCAAATCGCGCCGGGCCGGCACGGCCGAGGCACGCCACCGGCCACCGGCTGCCGGGTCGGGCGCATGCAGCAGAGCCCAGCGCATGTCGCCGTGGTGGGCGATTTGCAGCCGACCGGGCAGGGCCGCAGACGGGCAGCAGGCGGGCGGTGGGGGCGACGCCGCGCAGCCTGAAGCGCGCGGTCAAGCCGCCCGGGGCCTGCCCGGTAGAATCGTGGGTTGATTCAGCACGGCAAACCCATCAGAGAGGCAGCATGGCCGGACATTCAAAGTGGGCCAATATCCAGCACCGCAAAGGCCGGCAGGACGAGAAACGCGGCAAGGTCTGGACCCGCATCATCCGTGAGATCACTGTGGCGGCGCGCCAGGGCGGCGCTGATGTGAGCGCCAACCCTCGGCTGCGGCTGGCCATCGACCGGGCCAAGGCCGCCAACATGCCGGCCGACCGCATCAAATACAACATCGACAAAGCCTCGGGCACACTCGAAGGCATGCACTACGAAGAGATCCGCTACGAGGGCTACGGCATCGGCGGCGCGGCCATCATCGTGGACACCATGACTGACAACAAAGTGCGCACCGTGGCCGAGGTGCGCCACGCCTTCAGCAAATACGGCGGCAACCTGGGCACCGATGGCTCGGTGGCTTTTCAGTTCAAGCATTGCGGCCAGTTCTTGTTTGCGCCCGGCACGTCCGAGGACGCGCTGATGAATGCCGCGCTGGACGCCGGCGCCGACGACGTGGTGACGCACGACGACGGCTCGATCGAGGTGCTGTGCGCCGCGCCCGAGTTCGAGGCGGTGAAAAACGCGCTGGAGGCCGCCGGCTTCAAGCCCGAGATCGCCGAGGTGACGATGCGGGCTGAAAATACGGTAGTGCTGGCCGGCGACGACGCCGAGCGCATGCAAAAACTGCTGGACGTGATCGAGGACCTGGACGACGTGCAAGAAGTGTTCAACAACGCGGAGCTGGCTGAATGACGGACTCCGCATGAAAATTCTGGTCATCGGGGGCGGCGGCCGTGAGCATGCGCTGGCCTGGAAGCTGGCGCAAAGCGAGCGAGCGCAGATGGTCTACGTGGCGCCCGGCAACGGCGGCACGGCGCGTGATTCGCGCCTGAGCAATCTGGCCCTCACCGACCCCAGCGCACTGGCTGACTTTGCCGAGGCCGAGAAAATCGGCCTGACGGTGGTCGGGCCCGAGGCGCCGCTGTCGGCCGGCGTGGTGGACCTCTTCCGCGCCCGGGGCTTGCGCATCTTCGGCCCCACCCAGGCGGCGGCGCAGCTTGAAAGCTCCAAGGCCTTTGCCAAAGATTTCATGCGGCGCCACGCCATCCCCACCGCCCAGCACGCCGCCTTCACCGACGTGGCCGCCGCCCACGCCCACATTGACCAGGTGGGCGCGCCCATCGTGGTCAAGGCCGATGGTCTGGCCGCCGGCAAGGGCGTGGTGGTGGCAATGAGCCTGGCCGAGGCCCACCAGGCCGTCGACTTCATGCTGCTGGGTGACAGTCTGGGTGTTCAGCACAACGCCGGTGCCGACGGCCAGGCCGTGCCCCGGGTGGTGATCGAGGAGTTTTTGCAAGGCGAAGAAGCCAGCTTCATCGTGCTGGTGGACGGCAAAAACGTGCTGGCGCTGGCCAGCAGCCAGGACCACAAACGGCTGGGCGACGGCGATACCGGCCC
>JANLOP010000204.1:0-22414 GCA_031366635.1 Betaproteobacteria bacterium
CCTGCGTCTGTGCTTCTCAGGACCGAGGCAACGGCGCCAGATCGCGCGGGTACACCCGTAACCCAGCCCGCTGATGTGCATGTTCTGCCCCGTCATCGGCACTCGTTCGGCCGCCGTCGACCACAAAGACACCGATCAGAGCCTCGACTGACGGGACTGTTGCCCTGGTTGCCAAGGAAGAAGGGCGGAAAAGGGCGTTTGAACGGCCTGTCCTCGGGCGCAGCGGCGCCGGGCGGTGACAATTCGCCGCTTGTTCAAGAGAGCTGAAAAATGGCGTTGACGCCGTACCCCCAAACCGCTGCCAGCCTGGCCACCACCCGAGGTGCGCGATGAGCCGTGTTGCCCGCAACAGCAGCGAAGCCGAGATCGCGGCGCTGGAGCAGTTTTGTGAGCGCCTGGTCGGCTTTGGTGCTGATATTTCGCTGGAATGGGTGGACGGCTACCTCGCCGCGCTGCTGGCCAGCCGCCGGGTGATCGCGCCCAGCGAATGGCTGCCGGCCATGCTGGGTGATGCCTTCGAGCGCGCCTTCGCCGACCCGGCCGATGTGGAACAGGCGATGGCCACGCTGCTGGGCCGCTGGAACGTGATCGCCAGCCAGCTCGATGCCGCCTCACTGATGGACGAGCCCGAATACCTGCGGCTGGCCCCGCTGATGATCAGCTACGACGATGCGGCGCGCGCCGAGGTGGTGGCCGGCGGCCACATGACGGCCGACGAAGCGGCCGCGCTGCTCAACACCGGCGCGCTGTGGGCTGAAGGTTTTGGCGACGCCATCGAGGCTTTTGCCGACGACTGGCCCGAGCCCGATCTGGACACCGACGACGGCCGCTGGTGTGACGATTGCTTGTCTCGGGTGCTGGCGCTGATGTTGAGCGGGCCCGAGCTGGCCGAGCATCTGCAGCACAGCTACCCCGGTGAAAGTCTGGAGCGCGACCAAATCGTGGACGACGCCTGCTTTGCGGTGCAAGACCTGCGGCTGTACTGGCTGGACCATGCACTGAAGCCGCCGACGCGCCGGGTCGAGGTCAAGACCGGCCGCAACGACCCCTGCCCATGCGGCAGCGGCAAAAAATACAAGAAGTGCCACGGCGCCGCTGTTTCGGATTGATCTGCCGGGCTGATCTGCCCGGCTGATCTGCCCGGCTGATCTGCCGACGCGCCACCCGCCGGCCGGCGGCCAGCGCCGGCCAGCGCCGGGTTCCGCTACATTGCGCGCCATGCTGCCCACGTCAAACCCGCCACAAGCCCTGCACGGCCGCCACATCGTGCTGGGCCTGTCGGGCGGCATTGCCTGCTACAAGGCGGCTGACTTGGCGCGCGAGCTGGTGAAGGCCGGCGCCACGGTGCAGGTGGTGATGACCGACGCGGCCTGCGCCTTTATCACGCCGGTGACGATGCAGGCGCTGTCGGGCCGGCCGGTGGCCACCAGCCAGTGGGACGCGCGTGAGCCCAACAACATGGCGCACATCAATTTAAGCCGCCAGGCCGACGCCATTCTGGTGGCGCCGGCCTCAGCCGATTTCATCGCCCAGATCGCCCAGGGCCGGGCCGCTGAGCTGCTGTCGCTGCTGTGCATCGCCCGGCCGCTGGCCACCTGCCCGCTGCTGCTGGCCCCGGCGATGAACCGCGAGATGTGGTCGCACCCGGCCACCCAGCGCAATCTGGCGCTGGTGCGTGCCGACGGCGCGCAGGTGCTGGGCCCGGGCAGTGGCGACCAGGCCTGCGGTGAGGTGGGCGACGGCCGCATGCTGGAAGCCACCGAGCTGTGCGACGAGTTGATCGCCTTCTTCCAGCCCAAATTGCTGGCCGGCAAAAAGCTGCTGGTCACCGCCGGCCCCACTTTCGAGGCCATCGACCCGGTGCGCGGCATCACCAACCGGTCGTCCGGCAAGATGGGTTTTGCCATCGCCCGGGCGGCGCAAGAGGCCGGCGCCGAGGTCACCCTGGTGGCCGGGCCAGTGCACCTGGCCACACCGCGCCATGTGCACCGCATCGATGTGCAAAGCGCGCAACAGATGTGGGACGCGGTGCTGCCGCTGGCCGCCAGCCAGCAGATTTTTGTGGCCACGGCGGCGGTGGCCGACTGGCGGCCGGCCAGCCTGTCGGACCACAAGATCAAGAAAAACAGCAGCCGCAGCGTTCCCGGTTTTGATCTGGTGGAGAACCCCGACATCCTGGCGGCGGTGGCCCGGCTGGTGCCGCCGCCGTTTTGCGTCGGTTTTGCCGCCGAGAGCCAGGACCTGGCGCGCCATGCCCGCGACAAACTGCTGCGCAAAAACGTGCCGCTGGTGGTGGGCAACCTGGGCCCGGCCACCTTCGGCCGCGACGACAACACCTTGCTGCTGGTGGACGCCGCCGGCGAGCGGGCGCTGCCCACGGCCGACAAGCTGAGCCTGGCGCGCGAGCTGGTGCGTGAGATTGCGGGCCGGCTGGCGAGCCCGTCATGACCCCCATCGACCTGAAAGTGCTGGACCCGCGTATGGCCGCGTTTTTGCCAGCCTACGCCACGCCCGGCAGCGCCGGCCTTGACCTGCGTGCCTGCCTTGACGCCGACCTGGTGATCGCGCCCGGCCAGGCCGTGCTGATCCCCACCGGCCTGGCGCTGCACATCGCCAACCCCGGCCTGGCCGCGATGATCCTGCCGCGCTCCGGCCTGGGCCACCAGCACGGCATCGTGCTGGGCAACCTGGTGGGCCTGATCGACAGCGACTACCAGGGCCCGCTGATGGTGAGCTGCTGGAACCGCAGCGCCACCCCGTTCACCGTGCTGCCGATGGCGCGCATCGCGCAGATGGTGATCGTGCCGGTGGTGCAAGCGGTGTTCCGGCGGGTGGACGATTTCAGCGCCTCGTCGCGCGGCGAGGGTGGTTTCGGCTCCACCGGCCGGGCTTGACTGACGCCCGCTGCCGCACGCGGGAGGGCAGGGGTGAGGCTGCTTCGGGCACGGCGGCCTGGCTTGACCGCCCTCAACCCCAACCCCGCGTTCGGGACAGGGCAACGCCAGATTCAATGCAAATGCGGCGATGCCGGCGCCGACGGGCCTGACAGCACGCTCAGCGCGCTTTCACTCACCGTTTCAGCCTCGATCTCGTCGGCTGTGGCCTCGCGCACCGCGCACACCGTCACCGCCAGTTGCAGCGCCATGCCGGCCAGCGGGTGGTTGCCGTCCAGCACCAGGTGCGACGGGTAAATCTCGGTGATCGTGTAGATCGCGTCGGTCCTCATGCCGATGCTGGCGGCGCCCTCGGGCAGGCCGTCAAACTGCATGCCCTGCTCGATGTGGCCCGAGAACAGCGCGCGCTCCTCAAAGCACACCAGCGCCGGGTCGTAGTCGCCAAAGCCGTGCTCTGGCTCCAGGTGCAGGTCCACCTCAAAGCCGGTGCGCTGGCCGGCCAGCGCTTCTTCGAGCTTGGGCAACAGGTCATGGCCGCCGTAAAAAAACGCCAGCGGCTCGGTCAAATCGTCAATCGCCTGGCCCTGGGCATCGGCCAGGCGCCAGGTCAGGCTGACGACGCAGGGGGCGGTGATCAACATCGCTGAATTTTGGCATACCGTGATTCAACCCCGGCACCTGCTACGGGGCTGGCAGGCCAACCGGGCGGCGACAATCGGCAACATGGATGTCACGCGACCCCTGGCCCTGCTGGGCGGCCTGTCACCGGCCACCTTCATGCGCCGGCACTGGCAAAAAAAACCCTTGCTGGTGCGCCAGGCCTGGCCCGGCATCCGCCCGCCGATCAGCCGCGCCGCGCTGTTTGAGCTGGCCAGCGCTGAAGGCGTCGAGTCGCGCTTGCTGACCCGGTTTGGCGACGCGCCGGCCGGTTCAACAGCCACCCGCTCAGCCACCCAGTCAGCGACGCCGTCAACCGCGAAGTCGGCCACGAAGTCAGCAACGCCGTCCGCCGCCCGCCTGCGGTTGCGCCACGGCCCGTTCGGCCGCCGCGCGCTGCCGCCCGTCAAACGCCCGAACTGGACCTTGCTGCTGCAAGGGCTGGATTTGCATTGCCAGGCGGCGCACGAGCTGCTGCAAGCCTTCCGCTTCATGCCCGAGGCCCGGCTCGATGATTTGATGATCTCCTGGGCCAGCGACGGCGGCGGCGTCGGCCCGCACCTCGACTCCTACGATGTGTTTTTGCTGCAAGTGCAGGGCCAGCGCCGTTGGCGCATCGGGCCGGTGGCCGACCGCCGCCTGGTGCCCGGCTTGCCGGTGCGCATCCTGGCCCACTTCGAGCCCACCGAAGAATGGCTGCTGGCGCCCGGCGACATGCTGTACCTGCCGCCGCAGTGGGGCCATGACGGCACGGCTGAGGGCGAGTGCATGACCTGCTCGATCGGCTTTCGGGCGGCCAGCGCCGGCACGCTGGCGCAAGAGCTGCTGCACCAGATCGCCGACGGCCTGGAGTCGCCTGAATCAGCCGATGCGTTGTACCGCGACGCTGGCCAGCCCGCCACCAGCACGCCCGGCCGCCTGCCCGTTGGCCTGCGCCAATTTGCCGAAAAAGCCTTGCAGCGTGCGCTGCGCGACCCGCGCACCCTGGACCACGCGCTGGGCCAGTTGCTCACCGAGCCCAAGCCCCAGGTGTGGTTTGACGCCGGCACGCCGCTGGCCAGCGAAGCGGGCGCGCGGCTCGACCGGCGCAGCCGCATGCTCTACGACGACCACCATGTGTTCATCAACGGTGAAGCTTTTGTGGCCGGCGGCCGCGATGCGCGGTTGATGCAGCAGTTGGCCGACCAGCGCCAGTTGCCAGCGGCCGCCGTGGCCCGGCTCAGTGGCCCGGCGCGCGCCCTGCTGGGCGATTGGGCCGACGCCGGCTGGGTGCATTCGGTTGTCTGAGCGGCGCGCCACGGCCATGACCACCCCGATGCCCACCGGCGTGCTGCAAGGCCGGGCGCTGTGCCAGGCTGAGTTGCGCCGCCTGCTGTGCGGGCTGGCGCCGCCGGATGGTGCCGCGCCGGTGTTCGTCACCATTCCGCGCGATGTTTTGCTGGCCGACAGCCGCTTTGCCGACTGGCCGCTGGACGACCCTGCGGTGCTGGCCAGCCTGGCCCACTGGTTGCGCCTGCCGGGCCGCCGGCTGCGGCTGGTCGGCATCGATTTTGACGCGGTGGCGCAAAACCACCCGCGTTTTGCCCGCTGGCGACGTGACTGGACGCACCGCATCGAGGTGTTGGCGCCAGTGGACGGCGCGCTGGCCCTGCGTTTGCTGCTGGCCGGGCCGGTGGCCGCACAGTGGCTGGACGCACCAGATTGGCGCTTGCGCGTCGTCACCCAGCCGTTGCAGGTGGCGGTACTGCGCGAAAAATGTGCAGCTTTTTTGCAACGCTGCCAGCCTGCCTGGCCGGCCACGACCTTGGGTTTATAGGGGGGTTCCCTAGGTTTGCTATAATTTTTGGCTGGGCTTAGAAGGGCTCGAGCTTTCTGGGTCTGGTTTCTCGACACATCGGTTTTGACTGAATGCGTCAGATCCCCTTACCGGTAATCGTTGATCGACATTTTTTACTGAGGATATAAATGAACAAGTCACTCCTGTTGGCTACCCTGATCGCCGCCGCTGCCTTGACCGCCTGCGGCAAGAAAGAAGAAGCCACGGCCACCGTGACGGTGCCGGTTGCTGCCGCCGCTTCGGCGATGGGCGCTGCCGCCTCGTCGGTGGCTGACGCCGCCGCCTCGGCGGGCGCCACCGCTGCTGCCTCGGTGGTTGATGCTGCCGCGTCGGCTGCCGCCGGTGCCGCCGCAATGGCCGCAAGCAAGTAATCGGTTTTCAGCCGGTTTGAAAAGCCGCCTTCGGGCGGCTTTTTTACGCCTGTCGGCGGCGCGCCACTGTCAATTGACAATATCGACTGAAAACCTGGCGACGCCGTAAACATCGCAGCCGGGCTGGTCGCAGCGCACCGCGCCGGCCAGCGCCGAGCCCGGGCCGGCATGGCCGCGCACGGCGGCCTGGGCGGCGGGGCCGGTGGGCAGCTTCAAAAACCAGGTCTCGCGCTGCTGACTGAGCTGAGAAAAATCCCGGGGGTGCTGCGACACCAGCACCAAAAAATGCTCGGCGCCGGCCGGCTCGGTGGTGTCGAGCAACCAGTCGGCTTGCGGCAGGCTCAAGGTCTGGCCGGCGCGGATCTGGTGTTGTGGCGCCTGGCTGTTGGGGTAGAGCAGCAGCAGCGACCCGTCAGGCCCGCCCAGCAGCACGTAGACATGGCCATCGCGGGCCGATGTGACCTTGAAGGCCAGCCGGTCGCGGCCGATGCGCAGGCGCGGCTGGGCGGCAGTGGCTTCAACCCCGAAGCCCGCGTTGCCAGCCTGCACGATGCGGTCGAACTCAGCGCTGATCGACACCCCGGCGGGCGGTGCCGGCGGGGCCGGTACGGCTGCGGGTGGCACGCCGCTGCGGGTGGCCACCGCCACAGCCGGCGCAGCGGCCGGGGCCACGGTGGCTGCCGGCGTGGCCGCCGTGGGGGCTGGGGGCCGCAGGCTGGCCCAGTAGCCGGCGCTGGCGGCGGCCAGCAAGGCGCCAGTGGCCAGCGCGGCCCAGCCGATGGACCGCCTGGACGGCATGGCTGGCGCCAGGCCGCGCGCTCGCGCTGCCACCGGCGCGGCCGCGCGCCGCGCCCCGGCTGCAGAGGGGGCTGCGGGTAGCGGCGCGGGGGCGGGGGCGGGGGCGCGTGCGGCAGCAGGGACGGGGGTGGGCGCGAAAGCGGGTGCGGGTGCGCGTGCAGGCGTGGGTGCGAGCGCGGACGAGGCTGTCGATGTGGCGGTCGGCAGCGGCAGTACCGCCCCGACAGCCGCAGTTTGCGGGCGCGCTGGTGCATCCAGCCCAAGCGCCCGGCGCAGATCGGCCACCGACGGGGTGCGCTCATCGGGCTGCACTTTCAGGCCGTCGTCGATGGCTTGCAGAAAGCGCGCCGAGTAGCGGCCCGCCGCGCTGCGGGTCAGCGGCACGTAGCTGTCTTTGACGGTCCGGCCCACCGATACCGGCGGCTTTTTGCCCATCAGCGCGCAGTGCACCACGGCGCACAGCGCATAGACATCGGTCCACGGGCCCTGGCGCAGAGACCCCGCCTCGGCATACTGCTCAACCGGCGCATAGCCGGGCTTGAGGATGGCGGTGAGGGCCTGGGTGGCATCACCGATGACTTGCCGGGCGGCGCCAAAATCGAGCAGCAGCGGCCGGCCGCTGCCGGCCAGCAGCAGGATGTTGTCGGGCGCGATGTCACGGTGCAGGCAGTGGCCGGCGTGGACCACGGCCAGCGCCTCGGTCAGCGCGGCCAGCAAGGCCATCAGCCAGCGCTCATCGGGCTGGCCGGGCAGGTGCTGCAGCGTCAGCTTGAGGGTGGCGCCTTCGTAAAACGGCATCACCATGTAGGCGGTGCCGTTGTCTTGCCAGAAGCGGTAGACCTTGACCAGCGACGGGTGGTCAAACTGCGCCAGCAGCCGGGCCTCATTGATGAAGCTGACCAGGCCGGCGTTGAACACCGCCCGGTTGCGCCCGGCAAGCCACTGGATTTGCAGGCCGCCTGCGCGGTGCGCCAACGCCGCCGGCATGTACTCTTTGATGGCCACCCGGCGCCGCAATGAGTGGTCTTGCGCCAGGTAGACGATGCCGAAGCCGCCTTCGCCCAGCACCCGCAGCAGCTCGAACTCGGCCAGCCGGGTGCCCATCGGCAACGCATTGCCGCAGCCCGGTCCGGGCGCATGGCCGGCGCGCGCCAGGCGCTGGGTGGGCGCCCAGGCGTCGCTGTCGCGGGCCGGTTCACCGGGCGAGGGGCGGGACGATGCGACCGGTGCTGCGCCCGCTGCTGCGACCGGCGCTGCGCCGGATGCTGCGCCCGGTGTGGCGCGCGTCGGCAGCCAGGCATCGTCGTTGGGGGGGCTGCTCATCGGGGGCGGTGTCCGGCGTCAGGGCGTGCTCGCATTGTCGTCCAGCCCACCTTGGCGCCCTCCGCCGGGCCGGCGGGCAAACCCCGGTTGGGCGGGCAATCCCTGGTGTGGCGGGCAATCCCTGGTTTGGCGGGCGGACCAGCGGCTCAGCGGCGCTGGTATTGCCGGCTGCCGAACAGGATGCTGCGCGATTGCTCGTCGGTCAGCGGTTTGCGCAGATCGGCCAATACCTCGACACCGCGTTGCACCGCCGGGCGCGCCGCGACCTCGTCAAACCAGCCTTTGAGCTGCGGGTAATCCACCCAATCGATGCCCTGGTTCTTCCACGAGCGTAACCACGGGAATACCGCGATATCGGCAATCGAATACTCGGCGCCACCGACATACCGGGATTTGGCGAGCCGCCGATCCAGCACGCCATACAGCCGTTTGGCCTCATTGGTATAACGCTCAACGGCATAAGGTAGTTTCTCGGGCGCATAAATGCGGAAGTGGTGGGCCTGGCCCAGCATCGGCCCCAAACCGCCCATCTGGAACATCAGCCACTGCAACACCTCGTAGCGCTGGCGCGTGCCGCCGGGCAGAAATCGGCCGGTCTTGCCGGCCAGGTAGAGCAGGATGGCACCCGACTCGAACAGGCTGATCGGCTGGCCGTCCGGGCCATCGGGGTCGGTGATCGCCGGCACCTTGTTGTTCGGGCTGATGGCCAGAAAATCCGGCGCGAACTGCTCGCCGGTGCCGATATTGACCGGTATTGCACGGTATGGCAGGCCGCATTCCTCCAACATGACGTGCACCTTGTGCCCGTTGGGGGTGGGCCAGGAATAGACTTCGATCATGTTTTTTCACCTTTGTTGTGCTTGTGTCGGGCCACTCTAATCCATGCTGACGCTGTTGCGCCGCCTGCTGCCCCGACGGCCCGGCCCGGTCGAGCCGCTGGTCTTGCAGCAATGGGCGCACGATCACGGCCATCGCTTCCGGCGGGTGCGCAACGCGCCGGGTTGCGTGGTCGAGGGCCAGCAGGGCGCTCAGCCCTGGCGCATCGAGTGGGGCGCGTCGCAGCGCAACTACATCCCCGGCTTCGAATTGCGGCTGATTGCCGCGCTGGATCTGCCGCACGCCTTGATGGCGATGGTCATCAACCGCAGCCTGATGGCGCTGATGGAGCAGACGGTCTACGACCAGTTTGTCGATGATGTGCAAACCCGCATCGACACCACCACGCCGTCCGAGATGCGCTGGCTGGTGATGTACACCAAGCTGGCGCCGGCCGAGCTGGGCCGGCTGCACTGCCGCTACGGCGCGGTGTGCAGCGTGGCGCCCTGGCTGCTGCAATGGCTGGCCAGCCCGCTGAATGACGCGCTGATGGCCACGCTGGACATGGTGCAGGCCGACCAGCCGGTGGCGCTGACGATTGCCCGGGGCCGGCTCACGCTGCGCACCCTGCTGCCGCACCCCGACACTGCCGCGCTGGCGGTGTGGTTCTCGGTGTTTGAGCATGCGCTGCGCGAGGCCCGGCGCCTGGGCACCGAGTGGCGCAGCGCGGCCGGCGGCGGGCTGACGACCCAGCCGGGTGCGTGGTCGCACAGTGAACTGGTGCGCACCTCGGGCCCGCGCGTGGCGGCTTGATCGGCGGTCGGCCAGCCGCCCTGGGGTGGCTCAACCCTCGGCGATTTCCAGCAGCTTGTCGCGCGACAGCACCACCAGCCGCGTCGGCTCAACCCGCACCGCGCCTTCGCGCTCAAAGCCTTTCAGCTCCTGGTTGACGCGCTGACGCGACGCGCCCAGCAACTGGGCCAGGTCTTCTTGCGCCAGTTGCAGGCCGATGCGGATCTCCTCGCCCTGCTCGATGCCGTAGCTCTTGGCCAGCAGGATGATCTGCTTGGCCAGCCGGGCCGACAGCGGCTTGGTGTTGAGATCTTCGAACTGGTTGAACATCAGCCGCAGGCGCCGGCAGTTCAAGCGCAGCAGCGCGCCGTACAGCTCGGGGTGCTGGGTCAGCAACTCTTTGAAATCGGCCTTGCGTACGCACAGCAAGGTGGTTTCGCCGTGCGCGTCGGCGTCGTGGGTGCGCGGCAGGCCGTCAAACAGCGCGATATCGCCAAACCACACACCCGGCTCGCAATAAGTGAGCGTGACTTGCTTGCCGGCCAGCGACACCAGCGACACCCGCACCGTGCCGCGCGCCACGCCGCACCAGTCTTCAGCCGGTGTGCCGCGCGACGCCAGCGCCCCGCCGTCGGGCAGGCGGCGCACGTAAGCGCGCGACAGGATGGCATTGCGCAGCGCTTGCGACAGCCGGCCAAACCAGGCGCCGGCGTCGATGTTCTGCCGTTCTTCGGTGGTGAGAACCGGGGTGTTCATGGCTTGTCCCAGGCGCGACAACGGCGCCGCAGTGGCTATCCTATCGTCCACCGGTTGTCCGTCGCCCCTAGGAACCCGCGCCATGTCCCACCCCGTCCTCGATATCGCCTCGCGCCAGCACCAGGTCACGGCCGAAGAATGGCAAACCCGGCTCGACCTGGCGGCAGCCTACCGGCTGGTGGCCTTGTTCAAATGGGACGACCTGGTCTTCACCCACATCAGCGCCCGGGTGCCGGGCACCGAAGGCCAGTTCCTGATCAACCCCTACGGCTTGATGTTCGATGAGATCACCGCGTCCAGCCTGGTCAAGATCGACGTCTACGGCAACAAGCTCGACGATTCGCCGTACCCGGTCAACCCGGCCGGCTTCACCATCCACAGCGCGGTGCATGCCCAGCGCCACGACGCCCACTGCGTGCTGCATGTGCACTCGCTCAACGGCGTGGCGGTGTCGGCCCAGCGCGGCGGCGTGCTGCCGATCTCCCAGCAATCGATTTTTGTGCTGGGCAGCCTGGGTTACCACGACTACGAAGGCGTGGCGTTGCGCGACGACGAAAAGCCGCGCCTGGTGCGCGACCTGGGCGACAACAACTTCTTGATGCTGCGCAACCACGGCCTGTTGACGGTCGGGCCGAGTGTGGCCGAGGCGTTTTTGTCGATGTACCTGTTTGAGACCGTCTGCACCATCCAGGTGCGGGCGCAGGGCGGCGGTGAGCTGATCCCGGTGCACCCCGAGATCATCAGCACCGCGCGCCAGCAATCGGCCCAGGCCACGCGCGGCATGGGCGGCGCGCTGGTGTGGCCGGGCTTGCTGCGCCGGCTGGCCCGCCAGTCGCCCGGCTACGACCGCTGAGGCCCGTGCGCGGCACATGTTGTCGGGCGCCATTTGACGCGGTTTCTGGCGCTTTTCTGGCGCATTTCTGGCTTTATGGCGCAGCGGGCAGCATGCTAGAGTCATGCCGATGTTCTTCGGTATCCCGGCGTTTGCACCTGTGGCTGAACCCCGTCAGCGCACCGTGCCAGCCATGCCCGCCAAGACTTTGCTGCTGACGCTGCTGGCCGCTGCCAGCCTGCTGTTGGCGGTGGCCACAGCACACTCGGCCGGCCTGGGCAGGCCCGGCGCGCAGCAGGGCCAGGTGCTGCGGCTGCCCGGTGCGACGACCGTGGCTGCGCTGGCCGACCCGGCCCGCAGCGCAACGCCCGCAGCGCCGGTGGCCGACAGCGCCACCGAGCAGATCGTGCAGTTGCAGGGCCAACTGCTGCAATTGCTGACCGACGCCAAACGCCAGCAAGCCCAGTTGACCGAGTTGCGCCACCGGCTGGCGGCTGCCGAAGCCGTCAACGACTGGCTGCCCTGGCTGGTGCTGGGCCTGGTGGCGGCCGCTGCGGGCGCTGTGTGGCTGGGCTTGCGGGTGCGGCGTTTGCAGCGTGATCAGGCACACCCCGGGTGGGCGTCGGCCGACGCCCACCCGCACACGGCGCGCGCCACGGCGGGCGGCGCGTTGGCGGCAGCCCCGCTGATGGCGCCAGACCAGCATTTGCTGTCTGGCGGCGCGTTGGCGCAGCCGCTGGGCCCGGCCCAGGCGCCGCTGCCACCGCCCGCACCCAGCCGGGTGCCGACGATGGCGCCGCCCCAGCCCGGTGGTGGTTTGCGGCCAGCCGACTCGTTTGCAATGGGCACCGGCGTACCACCCCGGCCGGTGTCGGTGGAAGAACTGCTCGATCTCGATCAGCAGGTTGATTTTTTCAGGGTGCTGGGCCAACAGCAGGCGGCCATCGATTTGCTGCTCAGCCATGTGCGGGCCACCGGCGGCACCAGCGCCTTGCCGTATTTCAAGCTGCTGGAGATCTACCGCCAGCAAGATGACGAAGAGGCGTATGAGCGCACCCGAGAGCGCTTCAACCTGCGCTTCAACGGCGTGGCGCCAGACTGGCAGGGTGATCTGGCCGCAGGGCGTTGCCTGGCCGACTACCCGGACGTGGTGGGGCGCCTGCAAAAATTCTGGTCGCAGCCGTCACTGGCGGTGGCCGAGCTGGAGGCGCTGCTGCTGCGCCGTGCCGACCTTGAGCCATTTGACCTGCCGGCGTTTCACGACTTGCTGACCTTGCACGCCCTGGTGCGTGATTTGCCGGCGCCCCCGGCGCATGGTTTGGCGCCTGCTGCGCCAATGCCGGCACCAACACCAACGCCCACGCCCACGCCCACGCCACTGCCTTTGCGGGACGCTGACGCCGGCCAGGTCACCGTGGCCGTGCCCCGGCCGGCGCGGCCGGCACCGGCCCTGGCCCTGGCCCAGGCAGGCGCCGACGCGGTGGATTTGCTGCTGCCGCTGGGCGACGGCCCGCTCGACATCACCTTGCCGCGGCCCCGCTTGTCTGAGCCGGGTGCGGCGCGGGCGATGCTGGCCGATTGGGTGTTTTCACGTGCCGCCAGCCGGTCGCCAGATGCCGCCACCGACGCCTTGCCCACGCTGGCGCCAGATTCACCGCCGCGCCCGGCCAAGCTGGACCTGGACTTGAGTGACTTTGCACCGGCCCCGCGAGAGTTCACCCGGCCGGCGGCTTTCACCGATGTGGACCGGCGTCGCGACAACCTCGTCTCTGACCTGGCGGCGTTTGACGACAGCGATTTGTTGCCGCCATCGATTTCACGCCGCTGACGCTCAGCCGCCGAAGCCCGGCCGCTGAGCCCGGCCGCTGAAGCCAGGCCGCCGGCCTACAGCCGCGCCAGCCGGGCCAGCGCGCTGTGCAGCGTGGCGTCTTGTTTGGCGTAGCAAAACCGCGCCAGGCCCTGGTTGCGGCCGTCGTCATAAAACGCCGACACGGGAATAGCGGCCACGCCGATTTCGGTTGTCAGCCAGCGGCAAAAATCGGCCTCGGCCAGATCGCTGATGGCGCGGTAATCCACCACCTGAAAATAGCTGCCCTCACTCGGCAGCAGCCGAAACCGGGTGCCCGCCAGCCCGCTGCGGAACAGGTCGCGCTTGCGCTGGTAGAACGCCGGCAAATCGAGGTAGGGCGCCGGGTTGACCAGGTAGCGCGCCAGGCCATGCTGCATTGGCGTGTTGACGGTGAATACATTGAACTGGTGCACCTTGCGGAACTCGGCCGTCAGCGCCGCCGGGGCCGCCACGGTGCCGATCTTCCAGCCGGTGACATGAAAGGTCTTGCCAAAGCTCGACACCACAAAGGCCCGCGCCGCCAGCTCGGCGTGGGCCGACGCGCTGGCGTGATGCTCACCGTCGTAAACCATGTGCTCGTAGACCTCGTCAGCAATCAGCAGCGCGTCGGTGGGGCGCAGGATGTCGGCCAGCCTGTCCAGATCGGCGGCGCGCCAGATCGTCGCACTGGGGTTGTGCGGCGTGTTGACCAGGATGGCCCGGGTGCGCGGCGTGACGGCGGCGCTGATGGCGTCGAAATCGGGCCGGAAGGTTTCGGCTTGCAGGGCCACCCGCACCACCGTGCCACCGGCCAGTTCGATGTTGGGCACGTAGCTGTCGTAGTTCGGCTCCAGCACGATCACCTCGTCGCCCGGGCCGACAACGGCCAGGATGGCCGTGATGATGGCCTGGGTGGCGCCGGCGGTGATGGTGATTTCGGTGGCCGGGTCATAACGCCGGCCGTACAGCGTTTCGATCTTGGCCGCCACCGCATCGCGCAGCGCCGGCACGCCGGGCATCGGCGGGTACTGGTTCAGGCCGTCGCGCATCGCCTGCGCCACCGCGTCCACCAGCGCCGGGTCGCCCGCAAAATCAGGGAACCCCTGGCCCAGGTTGACCGCGCCGCGCTCGGCCGCCAGCGCCGACATCACGGTGAAGATGGTGGTGCCCACTTTGGGCAGGCGGCTGGGCGGCTGGGGGGTGCGGAAGGGCGTCATCGCAGCAAGGCTCGATCAAAGGGGTTAAAGCTCGTAAGACGAAGATTCCGTGCCGGGACGCTCGGCCATCGTGCGCTCGATCAGCGCCCGCGTCAGCCGCTCGCTCAGCAGCTCGGCAAAGGCGAACACAAAATGGCGCAGGTAGGCGCCGCGCTTGAAAGCCACCCGCGTGGTGTTGGGGCCAAACAGATGGCCCACCGGCCGCCAGGCCAGGTCACCGCCGGGTGGGTCGTCGCGCACCGCCATCTCGGCCACCAGGCCCACGCCCATGCCCAGCCGAACATAGGTTTTGATGACATCGGCATCACTGGCCTCAAGCGCGATCTGCGGCGTGATGCGGGCTTTGGCAAAGGCCGTGTCGATGCGCGACCGGCCGCTGAAAGTGGGGTGGTAGGTGATCAGCGGCTCGGCTGCCAGTTGCGCCAGCGTGGGACGCTCAACCGAGGCCAGCGCGTGGCGCGCCGGCACCACCAGCACATGCTGCCACTCGTAGCAGGGCAGGGTGACGAGGCCGGGCACATCTGCAAGGGATTCAGTCGCCAGGCCGATTTCGGCCACATCATCGGCCAGCATGCGCGCCACGTCGGCCGGCGTGCCCTGGTGCAGCACCAACTGCACCTTCGGAAAGCGCCGCCGCAACTGGGCCACCGGCTCGGGCAACACGTAGCGCGCCTGCGAGTGGGTGGTGGCAATCGACAGGGTGCCGGCGTCCTGCTTGGAGAACTCGTCGCCGATGCGTTTGAGGTTGGCCACTTCACGCAGGATGATGTCCACCGACTGCAGCACCAACTGGCCAGGCTCGGTCACCCGACGCAAGCGCTTGCCGTGGCGGGCAAAGATGTCTACGCCCAGCTCTTCTTCCAGCTCCAGGATGGCCTTGCTGATGCCGGGCTGCGAGGTGTGCAGCGCCTTGGCGGTTTCAGTCAGGTTCAGGTCGCGGCGCACCGCCTCCTGCACAAAACGGAACTGGTGCAGGTTCATCGCACTGCGACTTCGGTCTCGCCAGGCGCCAGCGCCACCGCCGCCATCGCGCTAATCACCGCGTCGGCCTCGCCGATGGCCGGCCGCAACGTGAAGCGCACGCCCGGATGGGCCGCTTGCAGCCGCGCCATCAGCACGGGGATGTCTTTGCGCACATGGCCGCCGGCGCCCAGGAACAGCGGCACCACGTCCACGGCGGTGCAGCCCTGGGCCACCAGCGCGCTGCCGCCGGCCACCAGATCGGGCGCCATGAACTCCAGAAACGCCAGCGCCACTTGCCCGGCACCGCGCTCGGCCCGGCAGCGCCGGGCCACTGCCTCGAACGGCAAGGCCCAGTTCGGATCGCGAGCGCCGTGTGCAAACAGCAGCAGGCCGGTGGGGACGGGAGGGGTTTGGGCGGTCATGGCGGCAGCGGGGACGGACGTGAAGAGGGTCGGAGATCAAAAGCGGCTATCGATACCGCACCAGCCAGGCAAAAGCGCCCATCGAGATCAGCAAAAACAAGCCACTGGGCGCGGCGGCCGCCACCCAGGGCGTCCATTGCCGCAGCAGGCCGAGGTGGCCGCTGGCATTGTTCAGCAACACAAAACCGATGCCCAGCATGATGCCGCCAAACACCTTGTAGCTGACGCCCCCGGCCCGGGCATGCAGGTAGGCAAAGGGCAGCGCCAGCGCCACCATCACCACGCAGGCCAGCGGGTACAGCGCCTTTTTCCAGAACTGGATTTCATGACGCTGCACAGCCTGGTCCTGGTCGGCCAGGTGGCTGGTGTAGCGCCACAAATCCACCGTGGACATGGTTTGCACCGGCAGCAGCGCGGCGGCCACCACGCTGGCATTCAGCGACGTGGGCCAGGCCAGCTCGGCCAGGCGTTGCAAGCGCAGCGGCGCGCCGCGTTGCGCGGCGTCGGGCGTGGGCCAGTCGGTGCGCTGCACCTCGCGCAGCCGCCACGGGCCGGTTTTCAGCACCTGGCCTGTGCGGGCCTCGATGCGGGTGCGCAGCCGGCCGTCGCTGTCGAATTCGAAGATGCGGATGCCCAGCAACTCAGCGCCGCCGGTAGCCGCCGTGACGTTGACCGAGATGCTGCGCTCTTCGGACGTGTCAGCGGCGCCGGTGTCACCGCTCAAGGCGGCTGCATCGGTGGCCGGCCGTCGCTCTTTCATCCACGCGCCGCCGCTGCCAAACGACAGCCCGCCGCGCGCGCCGGCTTTGAGCGCCACCGCCTGGCGCTCGGAATACGGCGCCACATAGTCGCCGACCACAAAAGTGAGCAGCGCAAACACCAGCCCGGGCAGCGCCAGCAGCCCCAGCGCCCGGCCCGGCCCCAGGCCGGCGGTGCGCAGGATGGTGAACTCGGACGACTGGGCGAGCCGGGCCATCGCGTAAATCGTGCCGATCAGCACCGCGATCGGGAACAGCTCATAAAAGTGCCCCGGCACCGCCAGCAGGCCGCGCGCCATCGCATGGCCCAGCGTGTAGCCGTTGCGGCCCACGCTGTCGAGCTCATCGACAAAGTCGATGAAGAAAAACAGGCTCAAAAACGCCACCGCGACAAACACCACCGACCAGCCGATGTCGCGGTACAGCAGGCGGCGCACGGTTTTCATGTGGGGCTGCGGGCGGCAAACGGGCGCCAGACGGCGGCATGGTCGCGCCACCAGATCAGGCTGATGCCCAGCACAAAAGCGCCGCCGTGCAGCAGCAGCATGGTCGGGCCGATGGCAAACCGGCCGGCCGCAATCCAGGCCTGCGACAGGTTGACGCCGTTGAAATAAACCACAAACGTCAGCAGCGCCAGCAGCAAATTCCAGTTGCTGGCGCGGCGCGGCTGGGTGGCCGACAAGCCCACACCCAGCAGCAGCAAGTTGGCAGCGGCCAGCAGCATGCCAAAGCGCCAGGCCAGCTCAGCCTGGTGGCGCGGCGTGGCCAGTGGCAGCAGCGCCAGCGTGGTCATGGTTTTAGGCGGGGCCTCCTGGGCGCTGCGCAGTGCCGCCTCACCGATCAGCACGCTGTAGTGCTCAAAGCTGGACAAGGTGCTGATGCCGGTGGCGCTGTCGGTCTCGTTGCGCTGGCCGTGCTCAAGTTGCAGCACCCGGTCATCGCCCACCGTCTCGAGCCGGCCGCTGCGCGCCGAGACCACCGATTCGACCGGCGGCTGGCGCGTCAGCACAAACACATGGTGGGCGTCGGCGCCCTCCTGGCTGGCGCGGTCGACAAAAAACACCCGACTGCCGTCGCGCGAGGTCTGGAAAACGCCGGGCGCGACGCGCGACAGATCGGTGCGCTGCTCGTAGCGGCTGCGCAGTTCCACACTGCTGCGGTTGCCCCAGGGCCAGACAAACAGCAGCAGCGCGGCCGAGACCGCCAGCACCGGCCAGCCCATCTGCAACACCGGCCGCACAAACCGCCCCAGGCCCTGGCCGCTGGCAAACCAGATCACCATTTCACTGTCGCGGTACATGCGGCCGAGCGTGACCACCACCGCCACAAACAGGCTCAGGCCCAGCATCATCGGCAAGTAGCCGAGCGCCGTGTAGCCCAGCAACAGCACCACGTCTTCGGGTGCCACCTCACCCCCGGCGGCGGAGGCCAGCGTGCGGATCAGCATCATCGTGATGACGATGGTCAGGATCACCACCAGCGTGGCGCCGAAGGTGCGCGCCAGCTCACGACGCACGGTTGAATCGAATAACATGTTTGGTTGTCATTACCTGGGCGAATTATGGACTTCCGCACTCAAGTCATTGCTGCTGGCGCGGCCAGCCGGCTCAATGCCGACGCCTTGTTGTTGCTGCTGGTGGGCGACGCGCTGCCGGCCGGTCTGGACGAGCCGCTGGCCAGCGCCGTGACCGAGGCCATCGGGCACGGCGACTTTGCCCTCAAGCCCGGCAAAGTGGCCTATCTGCGCCAGGTGGCCGGCGTTAAAACCCCGCGTGTGGCGGTGGCCGCCGCGCGGGACGGCAGCGCCAAAAGCATCAAGGCGGCGGCGGCGGCCGGCCTGGCGCTGCTCAAGGGCCTGGGCGTCAAACACCTGGCGCTGCAGATTGCCGGCGGCGACGCGCTGGGCGCAGCCCATGCCGAGGCCGTGGCCTGTGCGGCGGGCGATGCGGTCTACCTGTTCCGCAGCACCAAACCCAGCGCCGCAGCGGCGCCGCTGTTGAACAAATTGAGCCTGCTGGTGGCCAGCAAGGCCGAGGCCAAAGCGGCCGATGCCGGCCTGCTGTGCGCCGCGGCCATCAACCACGGCGTGGCGCTGGCGCGTGAGCTGGGCAACCTGCCGGGCAACCACTGCACGCCCACCATTCTGGCCAATGAGGCGCGCAAGATGGCGCGGGCGAATGGTTTGAAAATCGAGGTGCTGGACAAAAAGCAGATCGAGGCCCTGGGCATGGGCAGCTTTTTGGCGGTCACCCAGGGCTCAGACGAGCCGCCGCGCTTTATCGTGATGCACTACCACGGCGCGGCCAAAACCCAGGCGCCGCTGGTGCTGGTGGGCAAGGGCATCACGTTTGATTCGGGCGGCATCTCGCTCAAGCCGGGCGGTGACATGGACGAGATGAAGTTCGACATGGGCGGCGCGGCCAGCGTGGTCGGCACGATGCGGGCGGTGGCTGAGCTCAAACCCAAGCTCAACCTGATCGGCGTGATCGCTTCTTGCGAGAACATGCCCAGCGGCCGGGCGCTCAAACCCGGTGATGTGGTCACCAGCCTGTCGGGCCAGACCATCGAGGTGCTGAACACCGACGCCGAGGGCCGGCTGGTGCTGTGCGACGCGCTGACCTACGTTGAGCGCTTCAAGCCGGCGGCGGTGGTCGATATCGCCACCCTGACCGGCGCCTGTGTGGTGGCGCTGGGGGCCGTGCGCTCCGGCATGTTTTCTACCGACGACGGCCTGGCGGCCGAGTTGATGGCCGCCGGTGAGGCCGCGCTCGACACCTGCTGGCGCCTGCCCATCGATGACGAGTATGACGAGGGCCTGAAGAGCAACTTTGCCGACATGGCCAACATTGCCGGCCGCGCCGGTGGCGCGATCACGGCGGCGATGTTCTTGAAGCGCTTCACCGCCAAATTGCGCTGGGCGCATCTCGACATCGCCGGCACGGCCTGGAAATCGGGCGCCGCCAAGGGCTCGACCGGCCGGCCGGTGGGGCTGTTGACGCACTGGGTCATGTCACAAGTGCCGTCACCAGCGTCGTCACAAACGCTGTCAAAAACGCCGCCGAAAACGCCAGTCAAAGTGCCGGTAGCGGCGTTGTCGAAATAAGCCCGACCCGGCGGGCGGTGCGGCGATGACCTCGGTTGAGTTCCACACCGGCGTGGCCGACAAGCTGGGCTACGTCTGCCGCCTGCTGCGCAAGGCCTACCGGGCCGGCAAGCCCGTGGTGGTGGCCGGCGCGCCCGACCAATTGGCCCGGCTGGACAGCCTGCTGTGGACGTTTGAGACCGGTGACTTCATCCCCCACGTCCGGCTGCGCGCCGGCCAGGCGCCGGGGCCGCAGGCGCTGCGCACGCCGATCTGGCTGGTCGATGCACCGGATGAGGCCGCGCCGCGCGAGGTGCTGGTCAACCTGGGCCCTGACCTGGCGGCAGGCTACACGCGCTACCCGCGCGTGATCGAGATCGTGGCCGAGCCGGCCGACGATGTACAGGCCGGCCGGCAACGCTGGCGCCAGTACCTGGCGGCCGGCCTGGCGCCCGTCAACCGCAGCCAGGCCACCGCTTGAGCCGGGCATGAGCGAGCGCCCGCAGCCGACCGATCACATCGCGTCCAGTCACATCGCGGCTGATCACACCGCGCCCGATCACATCGCGCCCGACCACGTGCCGACGCTGACCGACGTGGTGCGCGTGGCCCCACCGCTGCCGGAAAGTGAGGCCGGCGCCGGCGGGCCGGCGCTGCCGGTGCTGGACGAAGCGCAGATCGTCAGCCGGGTGCTGGCCCGGTTGCAACACCAGATCGAGCCGGTTCTCGTCAGCCAACTGCGCACCGCGCTGGCCCCCGCGCTGGCCCGGGCGGCCGAGTTGCTGGTGCATGAGCTGCGGCTGGAATTGGCACGCACGTTGAGCGATCTGGTGGCGCGCGCCGTTGCGCAGGAACTGGCGCCGGAATTGGCTCAAGAGCTGGCTCGGCAATCCCTGCCGCAGGCGCCCGCTGACCGCCCGCTGCAACGCGGCACGCACCTTGCTGGTTGACCACCGTTTCGCCAGTTTCAGCCAGGGCAAGCCCCGAGCTATCGCTGCCAGGATCGATGTGGTAACGGGTGTATCGTTCCGCCCGTTGGGAAACCCCCACCCCACACGTTTTAATATTCAACACACCCCTTCGGAGGTATTTGCATGCAAGTCAAGCTCAATGTGATCGTCGCTGCCGCTGTCTCGGTTTTGGCTGGCACGGCGATGGCGCAAGACATGGTCGTCAAGATCGGCCACGTCGCGCCGCTGTCGGGTGGCCAGGCCCACTACGGCAAAGACAATGAAAACGGCGCCCGCATGGCGATCGAAGACCTGAACGCCAAGGGCGTGACCATCGGTGGCAAAAAGGTCAAGCTCGAGTTGGTGGCTGAGGACGACGCCGCCGACCCGAAGCAAGGCACGGCGGCCGCGCAAAAGCTGTGTGACGCCAAGGTCAACGGCGTGGTCGGCCACCTGAACTCGGGCACCACCATCCCGGCCTCGTCGATTTACAACGCCTGCGGCATCCCGCACATCACGCCGTCGGCCACCAACCCCAAGCTCACGCAGCAGGGCTACAAGACCACCTTCCGCATGCTGGCCAATGACAACGCGCTGGGCGCCGGCCTGGCGCTGCATGCCGCCAACAACCTGAAGCTGAAAAAGGTCGCGATCATCGATGACCGCACCGCTTACGGTCAGGGTGTGGCCGAGGTCTTCAAGAAAACCGCGCTGGCCCGGGGCATGACGGTGGTGGACGAGCAGTTCACCAGCGACAAGGCGACCGACTTCATGGCCATCCTGACCGCCATCAAGAGCAAGGCGCCGGACGCCGTGTTCTTCGGCGGCATGGACCCGCAAGCCGGCCCGATGCTGCGCCAGATGGACCAGTTGGGCATGACCAACGTCAAATACTTTGGCGGCGACGGCATCTGCACCGCCAAGCTGGCCGAGAACTCGGGCAATGCCAAGGCGCTGGGCGGCGTGGTGTGTGCCGAGGGTGGCGCGTCACTTGAGAAAATGCCGGGCGGCACCGCCTGGAAGGCCCGTTACGACGCCAAGTACCCGGGCCAGTTCCAGGTCTATTCGCCGTACACCTACGACGCGGTGCATGTGCTGGTGGACGCGATGGTGCGGGCCGGCTCGGCCGACCCCAAGGTCTACCTGGCCAAGTTGTTTGACGCCAATTACCAGGGCGTGACCACCAAGGTGGGCTTTGAGGCCGACGGCGAGCTGAAGAACCCGGCGATGACCTTGTACGTTTACAAAGACGGCAAGAAAGTGCCGCTGAACTGATCGGTTTTCTGTCAACAAAAAGGGGCGCCACAAGGCGCCCTTTTTGTTTTCAAGTAGACGCCGCGGAACCGGCTCCGCCGGGCCGCTGGCGTGCCTTGCAGGCCGCGCCGGGCCCAGGTGCCCGGCCCCTCACCAGGCAGGCCAGGTCCACTGGACCTGGGCTGTCCGGGTTCGGCCCTCCTGGGGGGGAGCGCCGCAGGCGCTTCGGGGGGGGAGTCAGCTCCTGCCAAACAGCCGTGTCATCTCAGCCAGCCGCTGGCTGTGCCAGGGGTGCACCTGCTGCCACTCAAAGCGCCAGACCCACCAGCCCGAGCCGCTGCCGGGCAAATTCATCCGGCAGGCGCTGGGCAGCACCAGGATGTCTTGCATCGGGTGGATCACCGTGTCGGCCACCGACGCGCAGGCCGCGCGCATCAACGCCCAGGCGATGTCGTGGCCGTCGGTGCCCAGGTAAGCCCGGGCATGGTGGCGCTCATGGTCGCTGGCGCCGGCCCACCAGCCCACGCTGGTGTCGTTGTCGTGGGTGCCGGTGTAGACCACGCTGTGTTGGTGGTGGTTGTGTGGCAGAAAAGGGTCAGCAGCATCGCCGGCAAACGCAAATTGCAGCACCGCCATGCCCGGGAACCCGGTGACCCGCATCAAATCCTTCACGGCCGGTGAGAGCTGGCCCAGGTCTTCGGCGATCAACGGCACCGGCCCCAGCGCCTGGCTGATGGCATCAAACAGCGCGGCCCCCGGGCCCGGCAGCCAGCGGCCGTTGACGGCGGTGGGCTCGGCCGCCGGTATCTCCCAGTAATCGGCAAAGCCGCGAAAGTGGTCGATGCGCACGATGTCCACCAGGTC
>JANLOP010000274.1:0-13733 GCA_031366635.1 Betaproteobacteria bacterium
TCAAGCGGCATCAATGAAATCAACAACTTACAAGAGCCGGACAATCACTTCGATTCCCTGAATCGAAATTCTTCGACCCCGAATTATACCCCTAACCCGTTGATTCGTATCGCATTTATTGCTTTTCGGCCAGGCACTAGCCTAAATGCCAGCCTGCTGCAACGGGCCGGTTAGCTTCGACATTAGGCCCCGCATTCATCGTTTTCCCTTCCCACCCACAGAGTTGGGACGACATATCATGATTTATATGGTAAGGTTTGAACATGAATCGATCGTTCAATTGCCCTGGGAAACTCACCATCTCCGTGGTCCTCGCGGCTTTTTCGATCCTGGGGACAGGCGCTACTTCGGCCAGCAGTCATTCGGAGGCTTCGATCTTCGATGTGAAGGGTGACAAGAACTTCTCTCATTATCGTGAGCCGCTCATGGGCTACTTACGAAGTCGCAGCGCCCGCAAACCCACAAACGTTTGCATACTTGGCGAGCAGCATACGGATGGCACCAAATCGGCATGGGTAATCTGGCGCGCCGGCAATACGATGCTCCTCTGGGATGGTGGCGAATCATCGATGATCGCTTCGCGCCGTGTCCTGGACTTGACTCGCGATGTCGTGGCATCGGACGGTGACCTACACGGAAGCACCTATTTGGTCACAAACGGCTGGGTAGAGAGTCAGGCAGATCGATGCCAACGCCTCGGGACAAATGTTCGTCTCACAGCGAGCACCATTTCACCACACCAGAGACCGCTGCAAAAATCAAAATAAGTCCTCCACCGATGGAGAGAAAAATCATGCTTCAATTGCCTGATAGGAACAGCGACGAGGGGGTTGAATCCCGAGTGCTGCTCGCCGAATGCCCTGGACCCGCCAATCCGAACTACACGATTGAACTAGCAAGTGAAGCCATGCAACTGATGGACGCGGTCCTTTGGAATCGGATGAAAAATCCTGGTCCATTCTTAGCCGCACATGCCAAATCGCTAGCAGACGTTGTCAGGGCTAGAGGGCAGTTCAGAGGCTTTGAGAAGTATCCAGACTACAATGCTGGAATAATAAATAATATACAGAATGCACTCGACATCGCAAACAACCCGAAGGATGCACGCAGTGCCGCATACATAGCCTTTGTAAACAAGGCGGTGGAAATCGAAAAATCAGCAAATTACAAGGACCCTTCCCCCGGAAAGCTCGCTTCTTGGAGAGCGGCCAATAGTGGCACGCCTGGCAAAGGGTTTCTCTTTTACAAGACCGTTTTCGGCAATGACTTCTACTACCAGTAGTCATTGCGTGCACAGTGTCATCCACGTTGGAACCAGCGCGGCCTAACCTCTCTACAAGGACTTCCCCTCCAGTCAAGATCGGTTTTCAAGCATTTTGGTATTTCTTCCTGAAGGCGTGCGGGGATGAAGGTGCGGTGCGACAGAAAATAGACTGCATATCTACCAACGGCCTTGTTGCACTTGGTAGTGCGGACCCAGAGACAAACCACTCAGCCAGGCTCCATTCGCTCCCCGGGGGTTGGGCATGATTGCCGCCGCATGGGGTTAGCCGAGTTCACTAGAAGGCTGTCGGGCTTTGGGTCGGGCCCGCGTTGAGCCTGCAATGGGGTGCAGGCGTCGTTGCAAATGCTTGTGATACCGAAAGGTATCCCTGCGCTTTGCGCTCGAGCGCAGCGCAGCGCAGAATGATCGGCTGCGGGTCTGGCGGCTTGCCGGCATGACCACCCGCCCAGGCTCAAGCCACCTCGCGCCCCGCCCCCGCTGTCCAGATTTGCCACCACTGCTGCGCGCTCAGCCGCAGCGCCAGCGCGGCCACCGCGTCGCGGGCCACCTCGATGCGGCGCGATCCCAAAATCGGCAGCGGCGCGCTCGGGTGGCGCAGCACCCAGGCGATCACCAGCGTGATCAGCGGCACGCCCAGCTCGGCGGCCATCACCGCCAGCGTGTGGCGCACCCGCTGTGCGGCCTCGTCCTGGCCGGTGAACAGCCGGCCGCCAGCCAGCGGTGACCAGGCCATCGGCCGCAGGCCCAGGTCCTGGCATTGGTCCAGCGTGCCGTCGTGCAGCGCGTCCAGGTGCAGTGGCGACAGCTCGATCTGGTGCGTGGCCAGGTTGATGCGGCGGTGCAGCGGCGCGAGTTGGACGGGCGTGAAGTTGGAGACGCCAAAATGCAGCACTTTGCCCTCGCGGCGCAGCGCCTCGAAGGTGCTGGCCAGCTCATCAAAATCCATCAGCGCATCGGGCCGGTGGATCAGCAGCAAATCCAGGTGGTCGGTGTGCAGCGCGCGCAGCGAGCCCTCGACCGAGGACCGAATGTGCGCGGCCGAGGTGTCGTAATGTTTGACGGCATGGCCGGGCCGGGCCGGCGTGACGAGCTGGATGCCGCATTTGCTGACGATCTGCAGCCGGCTGCGCAGGCCCGGCGCCAGCGCCAGGGCTTCGCCGAACAATGCCTCCACGCTGTAGCCGCCGTAGATGTCAGCATGGTCGAAGCTGGTGACGCCCAGGTCAACATTGGCCTCGATCCAGGCCAGCCGCTGCTGCGGCGCCCAGCCCCACTCGGCCAGCCGCCAGGCGCCGGCGACGATGGGCGACAGGCCCATCCTGTCTGCCCCTGGTCCGGCGGCCATGTCGGACGATCCCGCGCCGGGATGCGGGCCGGCTTGGCAGCGGCCCGGCGCTGGGCCTGCTGCCGTCTGACCGCTGTCTTCGTGGCTCACGGTTTGGCCGGCCTGGGCAGCCGGCCCATCAAGAAAAACTCGTCATTCGGCCGCATGCCCGTCAAGTTGGCCATGCGGTTGCTCAAGCCAAAAAATGCGGTGATGGCGCCGATGTCCCAGATGTCTTCATCGTCGAAGCCGTGGCCGCGCAGCGCGGCGTAATCGGTGTCGTCCACCTGGTGCGATTGCAGGCAGACCTTCATCGCAAAATCGAGCATTGCGCGCTGGCGCGGCGTGATGTCGGCCTTGCGGTGGTTGACGGCCAACTGGTCGGCAATCAGCGGCTTTTTCTCGTAGATGCGCAAGATGGCGCCGTGCGCCACCACGCAGTACAGGCACTGGTTGGCGGCCGACGTGGCCACGATGATCATCTCGCGCTCGCCCTTGCTCAGGCTGCCGGTGTCTTTGATCAGCAGCGCGTCGTGGTAGGCCATGAAGGCCCGCCACTCGGCCGGCCGGTGCGCCAGCGCCAGAAACACATTCGGCACAAAGCCCGATTTCTCCTGCACCGCCAGGATGCGCTCCCGCAGGTCGTCGGGCAGGTTGTGCAACGCTGGCACGGGGTAGCGGCTGATGGGGTGGGCGGCCGGGTGGGCGGCCGGGTGGGCGGCCGGGTGGGTGGCCGGGTGGGTGGGCATGGCGGATTCCTGGGTAAAAGCCGGTGGGCAATCAGCATACCGTGGCCGGTGGCAGGCGCCGTTCAGGGTGTAGCGCGCTGCGCCTCAGTGCCTGAACTGCATCGCATGCAGCCGGGCGTACAGCCCGCCGGCTGCCAGCAAGGTGGCGTGCGGCCCCAGCTCCACCACCCGGCCGGCGTCCAGCACCGCGATGCGGTCGGCGTGCTCGATGGTGGACAGCCGGTGGGCGATGATCAGCGTGGTGCGGCCGCGCATCAGGGTGTCAAGCGCGGCCTGCACGGCGCGCTCGGATTCACTGTCCAGCGCTGACGTGGCCTCGTCCAGGATCAGCATCGGTGCGTCCTTGTACAACGCCCGGGCGATGGCCAGGCGCTGGCGCTGGCCGCCCGACAGCTCGCCGCCGTTGTGGCCAATCACCGTGTGCAGGCCCTGCGGCAGGCTGTCGACAAAGTCCAGCAGGTGGGCGCCGGCCAGCGCGGCGCGCACGCGCGCCAGGTCGGGCCTGGCGCCGTCGGCGCCTTCATTTGCTGTGCCGCCGCCGGCGCCTTCGCCTTCATTTGCGCCGTCGGCGGCAGCGCCATCGCCCAGCGCCACGTTGGCGGCAATGCTGTCGTTGAACATCACCACATCCTGGCTGACCAGCGCAAACTGCCGGCGCAGTGCGTCGGTCTGCCAATCGGCCAGCGCCACGCCGTCCAGCGTGATCTGCCCGCTGCTGGGCAGCACAAAGCGCGGCAGCAGGTTGATCAATGACGATTTGCCGGCGCCCGACGGGCCCACCAGCGCCAGCGTCTGGCCGGCCGGGATGTCCAGGCTCAGGCCGTTCAGCGCCGGTGTCTGGTCGTGGCGGTAGCGCAGCACCACGTCGCTGAGCACCAGATGGCCCTCGGCTCGACCCTCGCTGCCCTCGCGGCCCTCGCGGCCCTCACGGCCGATTTCATGCGCCGGCCGGTAGCTGCCTCCTCGCTCGGCCGGGCTGTTGTCCAGCAATTCCAGCCCGCGCTCGATGGCCGCCAGGCCGCGGGTGATCGGCGCCATCACGTCCGACAAATGCTTGACCGGCGCCACCAGCATCAGCATCGCGGTGATGAAAGCGACAAACCCGCCCACCGTGGCCCCGGTGCTGCTGCTGCTCTGCCACAGCGCGGCCACGATCACCGCCGACAGCGCCAGCGCGGTGAAGAGCTGGGTGACGGGCGTCATCGCGCCGCTGGCGGCGACGATCTTCAGCAGCACCCGGCGCAGCGTGAGCGCATGGTGGTCAAAGCGCCGGGCCTGGCCGGCGGCCGCGCCGTGCAGCCGCACGATGCGCCAGGCCAGCACGTTTTCTTCCACCACGTAGGCCAGAGAGTCGGTCGCCTGCTGGCCCTCGCGGGTGAGACGGTGCAGGCGCTTGCCCACCGTGCGCATCAGCAGCGCCACCGCCGGGAACAGCACGCCGACAAACAGCGTCAGCCGCCAGTTCAGCCAGAACAGGTAGGCCAGCAGCGCCAGCAAGGTGAGTGAATCCTTCACCAGCGTGAGCACCGAGTTGACAAGCTGGGTGGCGCCGTTCTGCACCTCATAGACGAGGGTGTTGGTCAGGCTGCTGGCGCTGTGCAGGCCAAACATCGCCGGCTGGCCGGTGAGGATGCGCTGGAACAGCACCTCGCGCAGCGTCTGCACGCCGCTGAAAGCGGCCCACGACAGCGCGTATTGCGCGACAAAGCCCGACACGCCGCGCATCGCGAAGATGCCCACGATGGCCACCGGCACCAGCCACAGCGGCAGCCGGCCGGCACTAAAGCCCTGGTCGAGCAGCGGCTTCATCAGCGCCGGGATCAGCGGCTCGGTGGCCGCACCGATCAGCGAGCCGACAAAAGCCACCACCAGGCCAATGCGGCCCAGGCGAAAGTACGGGGTAATGCGGGCAAAGCGCTGAAACAGGGTGGGGGTGGGCATGGGCAGGGCGCCAGGACGGGCACCCGATCGCGGCCGGATTATCCGGGCCGCCCCGGGCAGCGCCGGGCCGGGTGTGGCGGGCGGCCGACACCGCGCCCCGCTTGCGGCCATAACTGTATGAAAGTACAGTGTTGGTGTGAACCTGTCGCTGCCTCTGTTCGATTTTCCGGACGCTGCCTTGCCGCTGGCGCCCGCGCTGCCATCCCCGCTGCGTGCCCCGCTGCGGCAAGCCGACGGCGCCGGGCGCGGCGCGGGCACGGCTGAGTTGTTTGCGCCAGACCCGCTGGATCCACCAGACCCATCTGAGGCCAGTGCCAGCGCCGCTGTCAGCGCTGCGCCGGCCGGCCGCGCGGCCGAGGCCGGCGATCTGTCCCATCTCACCGGCCTGCACCCCGGCCTGTGGCGCGCCAGCCAGATCGGCGGCGCGCCCCGGCGCACCACCGCCAGCGGCTTTGCGGCGCTCGATGCCGAGCTGCCCGGCAGCGGCTGGCCGCACGGTGTGCTGACCGAACTGCTGCTGCCCCAGGCCGGCGTGGGTGAGCTGCGGCTGCTGGCCCCGGCGCTGGCCGCCGTGGCGCTGGTCCTGCCGCCGGCCGGTGCGGGCGGCGCGCGTGGGGCCGCTGATGACGGCCGCTGCGTGATGCTGTTTGATCCGCCGGCCGCACTCAGCGCCTGGGGGCTGCTGCAATGCGGGCTCGACCCCCGGCACTGGCTGGTGGTGCGGGCGCGGGCCGGCCAGGCGCGGGCCGGCCAGGTGCAGGCCGGCCAGGTGCAGGCGGGCCAGGGCCAGGCGCGGGTGGCGGCCCCGCCGTTCACCGCCCCGCCGCGCCACACCCCGCGCAGCGCCAATGGCTTGAGCCCCCTGCTGGCCAGCGCCGATCTGCTGTGGGCGCTGGCGCAATCGCTCAAGAGCGGCCATGTCGGCGCGGTGCTGGCCTGGCTGCCGCGCCACTTGCAGGCCGACACGCTGCGCCGCCTGCAGATCGCCGCCCAGGCGCATGACGGGCCGGTGTTCATCTTTCGCGACGCACTGGCGCGTTGCCAACCCAGCCCGGCGCCACTGCGCCTGCTGCTGCAACCGGCCGGGGTGGACCACTTGCGGGTGCAGGTGCTCAAACGCCGCGGACCGGCGCTCGACCAGTCCTTGCGGCTGGCGCTGCCATCGGCCTTGACGCCGCATCAGCAAGCCCAGGCCGAGGCCGAGGCGTTGCCGGGCCAGGCCGGGCGGGCCGATGGTCCTGAAAATCTGCTGGATGCCGCGCCCGCACGGAGGGCAAGTCTTGTCCCCTCTGCCGCACGCGGGAGAAGGGGCTGGGGGTGAAACAGGGGTTTCGAGCCGCATGCGGCGCGCCCGTTGAACGGTTGCGGCTTGCAAGCCGCAACGCGCCCTGCAAGCGAGGGCGGTGGTGAGCGTGAAGGTGAAGACACCTTCGGGCCACGCTGCCACTGCCAGCCCCTCAGCCCGGCCCGCTGCCCAGCCTTTCCGCCAAAAGGGCGAGGGCGCAACGCCGCCATCGCCCCAGGTCTGGATCGCCCTGCACCTGCCCGCGCTGTCGCTCGAATCCTGGGCTGCCACGCGCGGCCCGGCGCAGGCCGGCCTGCCCGATCAGCCCGATCAGCCCGATTTGCCGTTGGCCCTGCTGCACGACCAGCAGATCGCGCATGCCGACGCGCTGGCGCTGGCGCGCGGCGTGCGCCCCGGCATGAAGCGCGCCACCGCGCTGGCACTGGCACCCGACTTGCTGCTGGCCGCCGCCGACGCGCAGCGCGACGCCCAGGCCCTGCGCGCGGTGGCGCATGTGGCGCTGGCCTTCAGCCCGGCGGTGGCCTGGGCCACGCCGGCCGGCCTGCGCGCCCAGGGCGCCTTCCGCGACGCCCAACCGGTGGCCAGCCCGGCGCTGGTGGGCGTGCGGCTGGAGGTGCAGGCCAGCCTGCGCTACTTTGGTGGTCTGGCCTGCCTGCTGCGCCGGCTGCGCGCCGCGCTGGCGCCGCTGGGCCACCGGGTGCAGATCGCCAGCGCGCCCACAGCGCTGGGCGCCGCGCTGCTGGCCAGCGGCTGCGGCGGCTGGCGCGATTTGGGCGACTTCGGCGCGTTTGGCGGTTTGAGCGCACCTGGCGATCTGGGCGATCCGGGCCACCCGGGCGTGCCTGGCGACCCGGGCGTGCCTGGCGATCCGGGCCACCCGGGCCACCCGGGCCACCCGGGCGATCTGGGCGATCTGGGCGATCAGTCGTCAAACCCGCACCGCACCGGGCCCCAGGCGCAGCCCGAACACAAGCCCGAGCCCGGGCACTTGCTGCAAACCCTGCTCGACGCCGTGCCGCTGACGGCCTTGAGCGCGGGCCGCGAGCACGGCCCCGCACTGCAAGGCATGGGCCTGCACACCCTGGCCGACCTGCGCGGCCTGCCGCGCGCCGGCCTGGCCCGGCGTTTTGGTCCGGCACTGCTGGACGAGATCGACCGCGCCCGCGGCCACGCCCCCGAGGCCCACGTCTGGCTCACCCTGCCGCCGCGTTTTGCCAGCCGGATCGAGCTGCTGTGCCGGGCCGACACCAGCGCCCAGGTGCTGGCCGGTGCCCAGTGGCTGTTGGCCCGGCTGCTGGCCTGGGCCGATGCCAGCCGGGCCCGGGTGGCCGGCTTCAGCCTGCTGATGCACCATGAGCCCCGGCGCCGGCGCGACACCGGCACGCCAGCGCACACCACGCTGGACATCGCGCTGGCCGAGCCGATGGCCGACGCCAAACACCTGCACAGCCTGCTGGCTGAGCACCTGGGCCGGCTGCCGCTGGCCGCGCCCGCGCTGGAGCTCAGCCTGCTGTGTGACCAGTTGGTGGCCGGCACGGCGCCCAATGCCGAGCTGTTTGCCAGCCGCAGCAGTGAGCGCGAAGGCCTGTCGCGCCTGGTGGAGCGGTTGCAAGCCCGGCTGGGCGCGGCGCAGGTGCAAAGCCTGGCCCCGGTGGCCGACTACCGGCCCGAGTGCGGCACGCGCTGGCAGCCGGCCGACCCGGCGCGGCTGGGGGCCACCGCAGCAGCACCAACCGCAGCAGCACCGGCCGCAGCACAAACCACCCCGCAGGCCGCCCTGCAAACCCTCGCCCAAACCGCGCTGGCCGCCCAACCGCTGTGGCTGCTGCCCCAGCCGCAGGCGCTGATGCATCGGGCGCAAGCCCCGCTGCTCGATGGCCAGGCGCTGCATTTGCTGGCCGGGCCTGAGCGGCTGGAGTCGGGCTGGTGGGACGCCCAAGGCCCGGCGGTGCGTGATTACTTCATCGCCCAGGCGGCCAGCGGCGCGCTGGTGTGGGTGTATCGCCAGCGCGTGCCCAGCAGTGCCGCCGGCCCGGCCTGGTATCTGCACGGCTTGTTCGGGTAGTGCGGAGGGGCGGGGGGCGGCGCTGTAGCCACCCGACCCTGGCGCGGCTGCGGCGGCTCGCGTATGCCATCAAACTCGCCATCAAACTCGCCATCAACCCGGGATCAATCCTGCCATCAACCCCGGGATCAACCCTGCCATCAACCCCGGGATCAACCCCGCCATCAACCCGCCATCGTGCGCGCCTTGATGCGCTTGCCCTTCACCGTGCCCTGGTTCAGCGCCGCCAGTGCGGGGCCGGCAATCTCGCGCGCCACCGCCACATACGTGGAAAACTCATTCACATTGATCTTGCCGATCAACGCGGCGGCAAAACCAGCGCTGCCGGTGAGTGCGCCCAGCACGTCGCCGGGGCGGATTTTCTCTTTGCGCCCGCCCAGGATCTGCAAGGTCACCATCGGTGCGCGCAGCGGGCCACTGCCGGTGGGCAGCAGCTCGGCCAGTGGATGAAACGCACCGGTGCGGCCCTGCATCTCGTCGATGCGGCCCACCCGGCCCATCTCGTCCAGGCTGGCCAGGCTGAGCGCCCAGCCCTGGGCATCGGCCCGGCCGGTGCGGCCCACGCGGTGGGTGTGCAGCTCGGCCTCGGGGGTGATGTCCACATTGATCACCGCCGCCAGATCGGTGATGTCCAGGCCGCGCGCGGCCACGTCGGTGGCCACCAGCACCGGGCAACTGCGGTTGGCAAACTGCACCAGCACCTGGTCGCGCTCACGCTGCTCCAGATCGCCGTGCAGCGCCAGCGCGTCAATGCCCTCGGCCTGCAGCACCGCCACCAAGTCGCGGCAGCGCGCCTTGGTGTTGCAAAACGCCAGCGTGGTGGCCGGCCGGTAGTGGTTCAGCAGCCGGGCCACCGCCGGCAGGCGCTGGTCTTCGGTCACCTCATAAAAACGCTGGCGGATTTGCTGGGTGCTGGGCTGGGCGCTGAGCTTGACCTCGCGTGGGTTGCGCAAAAACTTGCGGCTGATCTGCGCGATGGCCTCGGGGTAGGTGGCTGAGAACAGCAGGGTCTGGCGGTTTTTTGGGCATTGGGCGGCGATCGATCCGATGTCTTCGGCAAAGCCCATGTCGAGCATGCGGTCGGCCTCGTCCAGCACCAGGGTGGCCAGCCCCGCCAACACCAGCGTGCCGCGCGCCAGGTGATCGACGATGCGTCCGGGCGTGCCCACGACGATGTGCGCGCCGTGCGCCAGGCTGTCCAACTGCTTGCGGATCGGCACGCCGCCGCACAGCGTCAGCACCTTGATGTTGTCCTCGGCGCGCGCCAGGCGGCGAATCTCTTGCGTCACCTGGTCGGCCAGCTCGCGCGTGGGGCACAGCACCAGGGCCTGGGTGTCGGTGGTTCTCACTTGCAATCGCGTGACTTGCAAGCGCGCCAGCAGGGCCAGCGCAAATGCCGCCGTCTTGCCGCTGCCGGTCTGCGCCTGCGCGATCAAATCATGACCCGCCAGGGCCAGCGGCAAGCTGGCGGCCTGGATCGGCGTCATCGTGTGGTAGCCCAGCAGCGCCAGATTGGCCAGCGTGGCGGGCGACAGCAGCAGGCTGCTGAACAGCGGGCCGGCAGGGGTGGGCGGCGATGAAGAATCGATCATCACCGATTGTCGATGATCAAGGTATCGTCGGCCGGCGCAAGGCGCGGGCAGGCGAATGTCAACCATCCAGCGTCAGACCGCACAACAACATGAGGTTCACCATCACACCAAGCAACAGAAGCCGCCTTGGCGGATGGCAAGTCTTGCTCGCCGCAGGCTTGTTCTCGTCCTGCTTTGGCTCGGCAGGCTTCGAGCCGGTTTCGACTGATCTGCAAGCTGATCTGCAAGCGATTGTCGAACGTCAGGCACGCGACCAGCAGGTATGCGCAGTTTCATATGCCACCGTTCATGCCGGCAAGCTTTCAAGGTCGGGCGGCGCCAGCGGTTGTGACTCGATGAGTGCGCCAACCGAAGATACTATCTTCCAGGCCGCATCGCTCAGCAAGCCAGTATTTTCCTACGTCGTCCTGAAGCTGGCCCAAGAAGGTTTGCTCGGTCTTGACACGCCGCTTGTCAACTACCTGCCGCAAGGTTACCTGCACCTTCAGAACCCGTCTGCATTCGGTCGCCCGCCGATCAGTGACCGCGTGGTGGCGCCAGAACTTCAGGCCGTCACGGCCCGAATGGTTCTGAATCACACGTCTGGCCTGCCCAATTGGTCGAGCGATCCCCTGGCATTCGATTTCAATCCGGGAACCAGTTGGCAGTACTCGGGTGAAGGATTCATGCTGTTGCAGCGAGTGGTCGAAGAACTCACGAATGAAAAGCTTGATGACTTGATGCGGCACCGGCTATTTGGCCCGTTGGGAATGTCCAACAGCGCCTTCCGCTGGCAGTCGCAATTCGCCAGTACGGTCATGCCCGGTATGTCGTCCTCTGGGCAGCCGCGGCAGATGGACTTTCCCGAAGCCATGGCACCAGCGTCACTCTACACAACCGCCAGAGACTATGCCAAGTTCCTCGCAGCGCTGATGGCTGATCCTCAGGCGGTTCAACTGATTGTCGAAGCGCCTGTCAGCGTCGTGCCGAAGCTGGGCCTGAGCTGGGGCCTCGGTTGGGGCGTTGAACGCGGTGAGAAAGAAGCCTTTCTTTGGCAGTGGGGCAACAATCCCGGCTACCGAGCATTTGTCATGGCCGCAACCGGTTCCGGTGACGCCGTGGTCATGCTCACCAACAGTGAGAACGGACTTGCCATGGCTGAGCCGATCGTGACAGCCGTGCTGCCCGGAACCCACAGGGCCTTCAAATCCTATTTGGTTCGCGAAGGCATTTTTTACTTCACCTGCAAGAATCTAAATTGGTGCTTGTAGACACCGTTTTCCCTGCCATGCAGACGGCGGCCTGACTTCTCCCTCAAGCGGAGCGACGACGGCAGGCCACCTGTCAAGACCGGGCCCGGTTTGGTGGTAAGCGGACCATTTTCACAAGCCCGGCTTGGTCTCCTGCCTCGGTCGCCTGTTTAGCTCGAATCTAAGCATCGCTGGTTAGGAATCCCAGTAACCACGGGCGCCTGCAAACCGTTTCTGGCCGAGGCGGTGACCAAGCCTCTGTGTTGGCAAAATTGCCGTCATGAAGGCAACATCGATTCTGCACAAACGGGTAGCAGATGCCTATCGGGGCTTTGCGGAGTATGTTGTCTGGATTCTTGCCAAGCCGTTTGCCCGTCAGAGCATCCTTACAAATATCGGCTGGCGTACGTCATGAATCTCGAATGTGCAGTCCGATACGACAACGAGTGAAATATGGGTGATCATCGGCACGTCGGAAGGCAGCAAACGACATACACCTTCTCAACCCCGCAAAAACTCAAAATGGGCACGGATTTATCTGCCAGGGTTTTCTCGGCAAGCCGGGGCCGGGCGACGGCCAGCGGCATTGCCAAGGCCGCCTGGGCCGGCGGGTTGGCGTGCAGTGCTGGGGTGGCGCTGGCCGGCTGCGGTGGCGCCGACAGTGGCTTGGCCGATCCCGCCACCGTCAGCGCCACTGCCACTGCCGCCGTCACCGTTGCTGCCACCACCTCCAACTGCACCAGCACCGGCGCCGCCAGCGCGGTGGTGCTGGGCTCGGGCCTGCCCGGTGACCCGGCTGCGCCCGAGCCGTCATCGGGTTTCCGGCTGGGCAGCCAGGGCGTCCATGCCAAAAGCTATATGGTGGTCACCGCCAATCCGCTGGCCAGCCAGGCCGGCTGTGAGGTGCTCAAGGCCGGCGGCACGGCCGTGGACGCAGCGGTGGCGGTGCAGATGGTGCTGGGCCTGGTAGAGCCGCAAAGCAGCGGCCTGGGCGGCGGCGCCTTCATGCTGCACTTTGACGCGGCCAGCAAGGCGCTGGTGTCGTATGACGGCCGCGAGACGGCGCCGGCCGCTGCCAGTGAGAACGACCTGCGCTGGATCGACGACGCCACCGGCCAGACCGCGCCGCTGCCCCATGTGCGGGCCAGCGGCCGCTCGATCGGCACGCCGGGCGCCGTGCGCATGCTGGGCCTGGCGCACAGCGAGCACGGCAAGCTGGCCTGGAAGGATTTGCTGCAACCTGGCATGCAGTTGGCCACCGACGGATTTGCGATCAGCGGCCGGCTGGCGGATGCGATTGCCGGCGCCCGCGCCAATTTCTTGCGTGATGCCGAGGCCAGTGCCACTTACTTGAATGCCGACGGCACGGCCAAGGTGCTGGGCACGGTGCTCAAAATCCCGGCCTACGCCGCCACCCTGGCCACACTGGCCAGCGGCGGCGCCGACGCGCTGTACAGCGGCGCGCTGGCCCAGGCCATCGTGGCCAAGATCGGCAGCACGCTGGCGGCTGACGGCACAACCGCCATCACCCCGGGCAAGACCACGCTGGCCGACCTGGCCGCCTACCAGGCCAAAAAGCGCGAGCCGGTGTGCACCACCTACCGCAGCTACTGGGTGTGCGGCATGGGCCCGCCATCGTCGGGCGGCATCACCGTGGCCAGCACGCTGGGTGTGCTGGAGAACTTCTCGCTGGCCAGGCTGGCCCCCACGGCGCTGGACGGCAACGGCGGCAAACCCACGGTGCTGGGCGTGCATCTGGTGAGCGAGGCGAACCGGCTGGCCTATGCCGACCGCGACAAATACATCGCCGACACCGATTTTGTGGCCCTGCCCGGCGGCAGTTGGGCAGCACTGCTGGACAAGCGTTATTTGCGCAGCCGGGCCGACCTGGTCCGCTTTTCGCGCAGCATGGGCACGGCCCAGCCGGGCAAGCTGGGCGCCGTGCCGCTGGGCCTGGGCGCCGGCCTGGCCGAGGCCGGCACCAGCCACATGACCATCGTGGACCGGCAAGGCAATGTGGTGGTGATGACCAGCACCGTGGAAAGCGGTTTTGGCTCGTGGCACATGACCAACGGCTTCATGCTGAACAACCAGCTCACTGATTTCTCGATCAGCCCCACCGATGCGGCCGGCGCCCAGGTGGCCAACCGCCTCACGGCAGGCAAGCGGCCGCGCAGCTCGATGGCGCCCACGCTGGTGTTCAAGATGGCGGCCGACGGCGCACGCGGCGATTTTTTGATGG
>JANLOP010000246.1:0-12233 GCA_031366635.1 Betaproteobacteria bacterium
CGGGGCTGCGCTCGGGCTTTGTGGCGGGTGATGCGGCGCTGATCCGGCAGTTTCTGCTCTACCGCACCTACCACGGCTCGGCGATGGGCCCGCTGGTGCAGGCGGCCAGCCTGGCGGCCTGGGGCGACGAGGCCCATGTGCAGGCCAACCGGGCGCTCTACCGCACCAAGTTTGCCCAGGTGACCCCCGTGCTGGCCGAGGGGCTGGACGTGGCGCTGCCCGATGCCGGCTTCTACCTGTGGGCGGGCGTGCCGCCGGTGGATGGGCAAATGGGCGGCAAAAAAGACCGCCAGCCCGGTGACGACATCGGCTTCGCGCTGGATTTACTCGCTCAATACAATGTGGCGGTGCTGCCCGGCAGCCTGCTGGCCCGGGATGCGGTGCCCGGCCAGCCGGCCAGCAACCCGGGCCACGGCCGCATCCGCATGGCCCTGGTGGCCGGCACCGAAGAATGCCTGGAAGCGGCCCACCGCATCGCTGAATTCACCCGGTCGTACCGACCTACCCCGCGCTGACGCCTGAACGAGCCCACCATGATCCCCAGCACAACGATAGCCCTGCAAAACCTGATCGACCTGGCCTGGGACGGCCGCGCCAGCCTCGGCCCCGGCACCGCCGACGCCCCATTGCGTGAGGCGGTAGACCATGTCATCGGCGAGCTCAACGCTGGCCGCCTGCGCGTGGCCGAGCGCCAGGGCGTGGGCCAGTGGACGGTGAACCAGTGGATCAAGAAAGCGGTGCTGCTGAGCTTCCGGCTGAACGACAACCAGGTGATGCACGCCGGTGACCTGACGTTTTTTGACAAAGTGGCCACCAAGTTCTCCCACATCGACGAGGCCGCCGTGCGCGCCGCCGGCGTGCGGGTGGTGCCGCCCGCAGTGGCCCGGCGCGGCAGCTTCCTGGCCAAAGGCGTGGTGCTGATGCCCAGCTACGTCAATATCGGCGCGTATGTCGATGAAAACACCATGGTCGATACCTGGGCAACAGTGGGCTCGTGTGCGCAGATCGGCAAGAACGTGCACCTGAGCGGCGGCGTGGGCATCGGCGGCGTGCTGGAGCCGCTGCAGGCCAACCCCACCATCATCGAGGACAACTGCTTTGTCGGCGCGCGCTCCGAGGTGGTGGAAGGCGTGATCGTCGAGGAGAACTCGGTCATCAGCATGGGCGTGTACCTCGGCCAGAGCACGCCGATCTACGACCGCGAGACGGGCCAGACCACCTATGGCCGCATCCCCGCCGGGTCGGTGGTGATCTCGGGCAGCCTGCCGCGCGATGGCGGCAAGTACAACCTGTATTGCGCGGTGATTGTCAAGAAGGTGGATGCGGGCACGCGGGCCAAGACCAGCATCAATGAGCTTTTGCGGCCTTGAGCTTGCGCAGATATGTGCATCGGCCAGCGCCCTCACCCTAGCCCTCTCCCGCGTGCGGGAGAGGGAACGACGGGCCACCCAGCAGGCCATTCGTCCAGCAACCCTCTTCCGCTGGCGGGAGAGGGGACAAGGCACGTCGCGCCATGAGCGGGCGCATGGACAAGGTGATGCGGCTGATGGCCGAGCGCCAGGCCTCGGACGTTTTTTTGTCGGCCAATATGCCGATCCTGATCAAGATCCACGGCCAGATGTTGCAGTTGTCTGACCAGGTGCTGAGCCCGATGCAGCCGCGCCAGTTGCTGGCCGAGGTGCTGTCGCCGCTGCAACTGGAAGAGCTGGAAGAAACCGGTGAGCTGAACCTGGCGATTGCCATCCACGGCGTGGGCAGCTTCCGCGTCTCGGCCTTCAAGCAGCGCGGCACGGTGGCCGGCGTGGTGCGCCACATCCCGCACACCATCCCGGCGCTCGACAGCCTGAACGTGCCGGCCCTGCTGGGCCAGTTGGTGCTGGAGAAACGTGGCCTGATCCTGATGGTGGGCGCCACCGGCTCAGGCAAGAGCACCACGCTGGCGGCCATGCTGGAGCTGCGCAACCGCACCCTGCCCGGCCACATCCTGACCATCGAAGAGCCGATCGAGTTTTTGTTCCAGAGCAAGAAGTGCGTGGTCAACCAGCGTGAGATCGGCCGCGACACCGAATCCCTGCAAGTGGCCTTGCGCAACGCGCTGCGCCAATCGCCCGATTGCATCCTGATCGGTGAAATCCGCGACCGCGAGACGATGACCGCCGCGCTCAGCTACTCGCTGTCGGGCCATCTGGTGCTGGCGTCGCTGCACGCCAACAACAGCCACCACGCGCTGGGCCGCATCCTGAGCTTTTATGCCCCCGAGGCGCGCCCGGTGCTGCTGGCTGACCTGGCAGCCGGCCTGCGCGCCATCGTCTCGCAGCGCCTGCTGCGCGCCGAGGCGGGCGGCCGCATCCCGGCGGTGGAGGTGCTGTTCAACAGCAACCTGGTGGCCGAGCTGATCGCCAAAGGCGATTTCCACGCGGTGCAAGAGGCGATGGAAAAATCGTTGGCCGAGGGCTCGCTGACGTTCGAAGAGGCCATCGCCAACCTGATCACCAGCGGCAAGGTCAGCCGCGACGAGGGCCTGGCGAATGCCGACTCAGTGACCAACCTGCTGTGGCGGCTGCAAAACGACACCACGCCGGTGTCTCGCGCCGGGCCCAAGCGCGAAGAATCCGACCAACCGATGTTCACCGACTTCACCGTGGATGTGGTGCCGGATGGTTTTGCCGAGCGCCGGCAGGCCAACTTCCCGCCGCTGACGCCGTGACCACCCCGCCGCTGGCCACCTTGCGCCTGCTCGAAGCGCTGATCGCCCGGCCGTCGGTGACCCCGGCCGACGCCGGTTGCCAGGCGCTGCTGATCGAGCGGCTGGCCCCGCTCGGGTTTGCCTGCGAAACCCTGTCATTTGGGCCCGACACCGCCCGCGTCACCAACCTGTGGGCGGTGCACCGCGGCAGCCGGCCCGGGCCTGCTGTTGTTCTGGCCGGCCACACCGATGTGGTGCCCAGCGGCCCGCTGGCGGCCTGGGCCAGTGACCCGTTTGTGCCCAGCCACCGCGACGGTTTTTTGTACGGCCGGGGCGCGGCCGACATGAAGACCTCGATTGCCGCGATGACCGTGGCCGCCGAAGAATTTGTGCAACAGCAGCCGCAGCACGCCGGCAGCCTGGCGCTGCTGTTCACCAGCGACGAAGAAGGCCCGTCGGTGGACGGCACGGTGCGGGTGGTCGAGGCGCTGGCCGCCCGGGGTGAACGGCTCGATTGCTGCATCGTCGGTGAACCCACGTCGGTGGATCGGCTGGGCGACATGGTCAAAAACGGCCGGCGCGGCTCGCTTTCGGCCCGGTTGACGGTGCTGGGCATCCAGGGCCACGTTGCCTATCCGCAACTGGCGCGCAACCCCATCCACCAACTGGCCCCGGCGCTGGCCGAGTTGGCGGCCACGCGGTGGGACGCCGGCAATGCGCACTTCCCGCCCACCACCTGGCAGGTGTCCAACATCCACGGCGGCACGGGGGTGGGCAATGTGATCCCGGGCGAGGTGGTGGTGGATTTCAACTTCCGTTTCTCGACGGAATCAACCCCCGAGCAGCTCAAAGCCCGGGTGCTGGATTTGCTGGCCCGCCACGGCCTGGCGTACCGCCTGGCCTGGACATTGGGCGGCTCACCGTTCTTGACCGCGCCCGGCAGCCTGAGCGCCGCGCTGAGTGCCGCCATCCTGGCCGAGTGCGGCGTCACCCCCGCGCTGTCCACCACCGGCGGCACCAGCGACGGCCGCTTTATCGCCCGCATCTGCCCGCAGGTGGTCGAGTTCGGCCCGGTCAACGCCAGCATCCACAAAATCGACGAGCAGGTGGCGGTGGCCGACATCGAGCCGCTGAAAAACATCTACCGGCGCACGCTGGAGACCCTGCTCACATGACCGTCGCCGAGTTGATCGAGCGCCAAAGCGCCCGCCTCGCCGAGGCGGGCGTTTCGTTTGGCCACGGCACGGCCAACGCCTTTGACGAGGCCGCCTGGCTGGTGCTGTGGCGCCTGGGCCTGCCGCTGGACGCGCTGGACGAGGTGGCCGACCATCCGGTGAGCGCCACCGACCAAGCCGACGCGGCCGCCCTGATCGGCCAGCGCATCCGCAGCCGCCAGCCTGCGGCCTACCTGACCGGCGAGGCCTGGCTGCAAGGCGTGGCGTTCACGGTGGACACCCGGGTGATCGTGCCGCGCTCGTTGATTGCCGAGCCGTTGGCCGACGGCACGCTGGACGTGTGGCTGGGCGCGCACACCCACCGGGTGCTGGATTTGTGCACCGGCAATGGCAGCCTGGCGGTGCTGGCCGCGCTGGCCTGGCCCGACGTCACAGTGCAGGCCACCGACCTGAGCCCCGACGCGCTGGCCGTGGCGCAAATCAACATCGAGCGCCACCAGTTGACTGAGCGCATCACCCTGCATGCCGGCGACGGCCTGGCCGCCGTGGCCGGCGAACCGTTCGACCTGATCCTGTGCAACCCGCCGTATGTCAACAGCGCGTCGATGGCGGCGCTGCCGGCCGAATACCAGGCCGAGCCGGCCATCGCGCTGGCCGGCGGGCCCGACGGCATGGATTTCATCCGCCACCTGCTGCAGGCCGCGCCCGGCCACATGACCGAAAGCGCCGTGCTGGTGCTGGAGATCGGCCATGAGCGGGCCCACTTCGAGCGCGCCTTCCCCGCGCTGGACGTGGTCTGGCTGCCCACCAGCGCCGGGGATGACCAGGTGCTGCTGCTGACGCGCCAGGCCTTGATTGACTCTGCCGCACTGGCGCACCCCGCCCAGGCGCCCACGCCGGGGCCCCAAAACCCGAACCCGACCCCATGATCCAGATCAAGAACCTGACCCTGCGCCGAGGCGTCAAGGTGGTGCTCAAAGACGCCAGCGTCACCCTCAACCCGGGTGAAAAGGTGGGCCTGGTGGGCCGCAACGGCGCCGGCAAATCGTCGCTGTTCTCGCTCATCGCCGGCCGGCTGCAGGCCGACGCCGGCGACTTCGACATGCCCAGCAAATGGCGCATCGGCCAGGTGGCGCAAGAGATGCCCGAGACCGACCAGCCGGCGACTGATTTTGTGCTCGACGGTGATCTGCCGCTGGTCGATGCCAAAGCCGTGCTGGCGCTGGCCGAGGCCTCCGAAGACGGCCACGCCATCGGCGATGCCTATGTGGGGCTGGAGCATGCCGGCGCGTTTGACGCCCCGGCGCGGGCCCAGGCATTGCTGCTGGGCCTGGGCTTCCGCACCGACCAGCTCGACTCCCCCGTCAACAGTTTTTCAGGCGGCTGGCGCATGCGGCTGCAACTGGCCCGGGCGCTGATGTGCCCGGCCGATTTGATGCTGCTCGACGAGCCGACCAACCACCTCGACCTGGACGCGCTGGTCTGGCTGGAGAACTGGCTCAAAAAATACGAGGGCCTGATGATTGTCATCAGCCACGACCGGGAGTTTCTTGACGCCATCACCAAGGTGACGGTGCACCTGGACGCAGGCGGGCTGATGCGCTACGGCGGCAACTACTCCAGCTTCGAGGCGATGCGGGCCGAGCGTTTGGAGCAACAGCAGGCGGCGTTTGGCAAGCAGCAGGAAAAAATCGCCCACCTGCAAAAGTTCATTGACCGCTTCAAGGCCAAGGCCAGCAAGGCCAAGCAGGCGCAGAGCCGCGTCAAGGCGCTCGACCGCATGGTCAAGCTGGGGCCGGTGCTGATGGACGCCGAGTTTGAATTTGAATTCCGCGACCCACAAAGCCTGCCAAACCCGATGCTGACGATGCGTGAGTTGATTTGCGGCTATCCAGCGCCCCCGGTCGCCGGGGTCGGCGACACACCCCCCGGGGGGGTGGGCGCCGCCTTGGGGCGGCCCGGCGCCGACGCCCCCGCTTGCGCCGCACCGATCGTGATCGTGCGCCATGTCACCCGCAGCGTGATGGCCGGCCAGCGCATCGGCATCCTGGGCGCCAACGGCCAGGGCAAATCCACCCTGGTCAAAACCATTGCGCACGCCTTGCAGCCGCTGGGCGGTGAGTTCACCGAGGGCAAAGGGCTGAGCGTGGGCTACTTTGCCCAGCAAGAGCTGGACTTGCTGAACGAGGACGACACGCCGATGCAGCGCATGGTGCGCCTCGCCCGTGAGGTGGGCGCCAACGGCGGATCGGGCCAGGATGCGCGCGAGCAATCGCTGCGCGATTTTTTGGGCAAGTTCCGCTTTGTCGGCGAGATGGTGCACCAGACCGTGGGCACGCTGTCCGGCGGTGAGCGGGCCCGGCTGGTGATGGCCACCATCGTCTGGCAGCGCCCCAACCTGCTGCTGCTGGACGAGCCGACCAACCACCTCGACCTGAACACCCGCGAGGCGCTGTCGATTGCGCTGAACGAGTTTGAAGGCTCGGTGATGCTGGTCAGCCATGACCGGGCGCTGCTGCGCGAGGTCTGTGATGAGTTCTGGCTCGTCACCTCGGGCGGGGTGATGCCGTTTGACGGCGATCTGGACGACTACCAGAAGTGGCTGCTGGACGTCTCGCGTGCCAATGCCCGAGGCCAGCCGGCGCCGCCGGTGCCGGGGTTTCTGGCGCCATCCTCCGCAAGTTCGGCGGCGCCGTCCTCCACAACATTGATCGCGCCGGTGCGCAGCGCCGCCCCCGCCGCCACGCCAAAATCAGTGGCCCGTGCGACGGCGGCCGGGGCCTCGGCGCCCGGCACCTTCAAGCGCGATGAGCGCAAGCAATCCGCCCAGTCGCGCAGCCAGGCCGCCAACCGCAGCCGGCCGCTGCGCACCGAGGTGGCGCAGATCGACCGCCGGATGGAGCTGCTGGCGGCCGAGCGTGGTCAATTGGAGGCCCGGCTGGCCGGTGGCAAGCTGGCGGGCACTGACCTGGCTGAGGCCGGCCGGCGGTTGAACCACCTCAGCGCCGAGGTGGCCGTGCTGGAAGAGCGTTGGCTGGCGCTGCAAACCGAGATCGAGGCGATCACTGCGGATGGGGGGGCTTGAGGCGGGCCGCCAGCCGCTGCACGGCCTCATGGGCGGTGACGATGTCAATGCCCTGGTAGCAGCCCAGCGGCAGCAAGTCGCGCTTGTCACCTGAGAGGCTGAGGCGATCAGATCAGCGCCGCCCGCCAGTGCGGCGGCCAGCACATGGTCGTCATCGGGGTCGCTGAGCACGACGCGCGGCACGCTGGGCGGTAACACCACGACAGCCAGGCGGCGCAGGTCATCGACGATGCCGGCTGGCGTCAACCCGGCTTGCGTCAGGCGGGTGGCAAACTTGCTGCGCGCCAGCACATCGAGCAATTCCGACAACAAGGTTTCGCTGGTGCACAGCTCGAACTCACCGGCCTTGGCACCGTCGATCAGCCTGCGCGGCAGCCCGGCAGTGATCACACCCGAGACGAGCAGATTGGTGTCGAGAACAAAGCGCAACGCTCAAGCGCCTTGATGCGAGCGCCCACCCCGGCGGTCTTGCCGCGCCGCCTCGATTTCGGCTTCCACCTCACCGTCGGTGAAAAGGGGCAAGTTGAGCGCATCCAGCCGCGCCAACCCGTCGGTGAGCCGCTGCGCAGCGGCTGCGCGCTCCTCGCGCGACGCCAGAAACTCCACAAAGTCCACCACCTCGGCCAAGCGGCTGGGTGGCAGTTTCTTCAGCCGTTCGATCAGTTGAACTTCGATGGCGGTCATGGCAAACCTCGGGTTGTCAGCGCCTGCGCCAGCAGGGCTGACCGTGTGCTGGTGGGATGCGATTTAGTGTAGGCGCTCAACCTTGACTCAGCCCAGCACCGCCCCGGCCAGCGCCGCCGCATCGGGGTAAAGCTGGCGCAGCGCGGCGGCGCTGGCGGCGCCCAGCAGGCTTTGCAATTCGGCGGTGAAATCGGCCGGCGGCGTCACGGCCGTGTGGGGTGGCTGCACCGCCGGGCCGCCTTCGTCGTCCCCGCTGGGCAGGGCGCCGGCCGGCGCTGCCGCCAACAAGGCCTGGCGGCGCCGCCACAGCGCGCGGCGCGCCGGCTGCAAAGCGGCCAGCGCGGCGTCCACCGCGTCCAGCCAGGCGGCGGGCGGCTCGTGACCTTGTTGACCCCGCCCATCCGGCCCGCCCTGGCCGTCGTGTGGCCCGTCAAACGCGCCCCGGCCCCGGCCGTGGTGGGCCACCGCCAGGTAGCCGAGCAGGGCCGAGCGCAGCAGGGCGTCGAGCACCGCGTCGTCCCAGGCCAGCAGGGCTTGGTCGATGCCGCGGATGCGGTTGACGCCGCGCGCCGCGCCGGCCGCACCCAGCGCGCCCAGCACACCGCCGGCCAGCAGGCCGCCGCCCAGCGTCAGGCCACCGCTGACGATGTCGGCTTTCAGGCCCGCCAGCGCGCCGGTCACCAGGCCGCCCCACAGCGCGGCCCGGCCCTCGCTGACCGGCTCTCGCCGGGCAAAGTGCTGGGCCAGTTGGGCCAGCACCGCACCGCCGGCCTGGCCGTCCAGCCCGTGCAGGCGGATCAATTCAGCGGTGCTGCGGCGGATGTCGGTATCCAGCCGGGCCGCCAGCGCGGCCATCGCCTGGGCCTGTGGGCTGGATTCATCGGCACCGCCCAGGCCCAGCGCGGCGCCCAGCTTGCGCGCCTGGCCGCGCCAGCCGGCGGGGGCGATGGTCTGGCGGTCGAGTGCGGCGCGGGCCAGGCGCTGGGCCAGCAGCGCCATCGATGCTTGCCAGACGCCGCGCTGGCGTGTCGCCCAGGCGGCAGTGAGCCGGGCCATCGCCGGCTGCTTGTCGGCCGGCAACGCCTGGGCCACCGCCTGCAGCAGCACGCTTTCTTGCACCCAGCAGCGGGCAAAGGCGTCCAGCGGCAGCACCGCCAACACACCGGGGCTGGCTTGGAAATGGGCCTGCCAGCGCTGCACCTGCGCGGCCTCATCGGCCGATGCACCCGGCGCACCCGGCGCACCCGGCGCACTCGGCACACCCGGTGCACTCGGCACACCGAGCTGGTTGAGCAGCACCAGCACCGGCTTGCCGAGCAGCGCCAGCACGCGCAGCTCGGCGGCCAGGTAGGGCGCGTCCTCGGGCGCCTCGGCCGCGTTGACCAGGTACAGCGCCACATCGGCCTGGCCCAGCACATGGCGGATGGCCTGCTGGCTGGCCCAGAAAGCCCGGTCGTGCCAGCGGTCCCAGACCTGGGTCAACAGCCAGCCAAGCGGATTGCCGGCCTGCGCCAGCCGCTGGGCCAGGCGCAGGCTGTCGCCAAAGCCGGGCGTGTCCCAGAGCAGCAGCAGGTCACCGCCGGGCGACTCGGCCATGACGTGCGGCTCGGCCGTTTGCGTGACGTGGGCGGCATCACGCACCTCACCGATGTCGCGGCCCAGCAAGGTGCGGGCGAGCGTGGTTTTGCCCACGTTGGTGTGCGAGACCAGGCTGATCGAGACGGTGCTGGGTGCGGTCATCGGGCGGCGCTGTCTGCAGCGCTGTCTGCGGCGTGGTCTGTGGCCCTGTTGGCCGGGCTGCCGAGGGCCGCGCCGGACAGATCGACGAATAGCGGCAACACGCCCAGCAGTTGCAGCAGATCGCACCAGGCAGTGCGGCGCTGGGCCAGACGATCCGCCCCCGCACCCAGCGTGCCGACCCCGCCAAAGCGGGCCCGGAAGCCCGACTCATCCACCATCACCCGCAACGCGGCCGGGCTTGGCAGATGGGCGGCCAAGGCCTGCACAAACGCGCCGTGGGTCTCGCGCTCGGGGGTGGCGGTGAGCGCAAACAGCGCCACCACCAGACCGTCTTGACGGCCCGTGGCGATAGGCACATCGGCCAGCCAGCGCGCCAGGTCGTCCTCAGCACCCAGCGGCAGGCTGGGCTGCACCTGCGGCCGCACGCCCGGGCCCAGGTGAGCGTCCAGCACGGCGGCCAGCGCGGCCTGGCGCCGGGCATCCAGCGCATAGCTGTACGGCAGCACAGTGACCGGCAGCGCCTGGCCCGAGGCCGAGCGCAGCAGGCGCTGCAAATCGTCATGGCCCGCCGGCAACGGCAGATCGGCGGCCAGCCGGCGCGCCCGCAGCCCGGCCCAGGCCGCCAGCACGGCGCGCGGCAGTGCGATGGCCAGCAGCAGTGTGATGGCCCAGAGGTGGATCCAGCGGGCGGCGCCTTCACCGCCGCCGGTGGCCAGGCGCAGGCCGGCCAGCGTGGGCTCATCGGGCAGCGCCAGGCCGCTGATCGCGGCGGCCGGCCCCAGCACCGCGCCCAGCACCTGGCGCACCACGCCGGCGTCGAGAAACGTGCTGTCCCAGCCGGCCCGGTAGTCAAACACCAGGCCCCGGGCATACAGCGACGCCAGCGCGCCCAGCGCCAGCGCGGCCGCCGCCGCATGCAGCCAGGCCGCCAGCCGGCTGGTTTGCAACGGCAGGCTGGTGGCCAGCCAGTCGCGGCCGAAGTGCGCCAGCGCCTGCCGGGCGGCGTCGCTGGGCAGCGCGTCTGCGGCCATCGTGGGCCTGCGCAGGCGATCCCACCCGGCCTGGGCGGCGGTCAACTGCCGCAGCAGCCAGCGCTTGAGCGGGGGGGTCGGGCCGGCCACCCTGCCGTCGGCTGCAGCGCCGGTTGGCGCCGCGCTGAATGCCTGCGCAGTGGCCGATGCCAGCGCCGACGCCGCCGCCGCAACCGGAGCCGCCACCGTTGACACGCTGCGCGGTGGCTCGGGCCGGCGCGCCAGCCGGGCGTGGCGCGGCCGGTGCGCGCCGGCACCGGGCCACAGCGCCGCGCCCAGCAGCGCGCCGTAGACAACCAGGTTCCAGGCCAGCAGCGCCAGCAACGGCGGCGCCAGCAGGTTGATCACCCGGGCGGCGCCCCATGATTGCCCGCCCAGCCCCAGCGCGGTGGCCAGCAGCAACAGCAGGCCACCCGAGCGCCAGTGCGCTGCGCCGCAGCCGGTTGACCGGGAAGCGCCGGCCAGCCAGGGCGCCAGGCGGCTGTCGCGCTCGGCCAGGTGCGCCAGGCCGAGCCGGGCGCGCAACGCCAGCCAGTCCGTGGGCGCCGCCTGTTCACCCAGCAGGCGGTGCGCCTGTGTGCCCGCCCGCTCGGCGTCGTCAAGCGTCCAGCCGGCGCCGGGCGTGCGCTCAAAAGCGCGCAGCAGCAGCACGGCACGCACGTCGGTTTCGGTCATGCGGTGGGGTGGACGGGCGATGGCGCAGGCGGGTCGGTGATCGGGGCGATCGGGGCGATGCGGGCCCACGGCAGCCGCTGCGCGGGCGTACAGACCAAAAACCGGGGCAGCGGGCTGATTGTGCCGGTCGGGCGGGCGGCCTGCGGGGGCCAGGCGCCGCTCAAGCCGGCGGCATCGGGATCAGCAGCCAGATCACGCTCACCAGCGCCACAAAAACCAGCACCTCGGCCCACACCCACCAGCGGCTGCGCATCGGTCGGCTCAATGCAGGCGCGGCGCGCCGCTGTCCGCATCGTCGGGGTCGGGGTCGGGGTCGGTGTCGGTGTCGTGGCTGAAATCGCTCATGCGGGGGCACCGGTTGACAACCTCGATCTGGCCGTCTGGCGCCGCGCCAAAAAGCGGGCTGACCGCCAGCAGGCCCATGAAAGTTCTACAAGCTTAATACGAATCGTTATCATTGCTACTTGTAGTGGACCAGGAGTTTCGGGTGAGCATGATGCGGCGCGGCCTTCGGGCATTTTTTGACAGCGGCCTGACGGGCTTGGGCCCGACGCCGTTGCCGCTGGCCGGCCTGGCGCCGGCCGTCGGGGTGCGGGCTGGCTGCGGCGGCGGTGGCGCGGGCGGTGCTGCGGCAAGCAGCGCGAGCGAGCCGGCGGCCCCGGGCGGCGCCACGATGTCGGCCGCCGCCGCGCTGGGCGAGCTGATTTTTCACGATGTCTCGCTGTCAGCGTCGGGCCGCCAGGCTTGCAGCAGTTGCCATGTGGCTGAAAACGGCCACGCCGCCGCCAACAGCCTGCCGACCCAAATGGGCGCTGCCGATCTCGATTTGCAGGGCGCCCGCGCCGTGCCGGGCCTGCGCTACCTGGCGGGCAACCGGGCTTTCCGGCTAGGAGGCTGTCGGGCTTGGGGTCGGGCCCGCGTTGAGCCTGCAATGGGGTGCAGGCTAGGCGCAAAGCGCAGGGATACCTTTCGGTATGACGAGCATTTGCAACGACGCCTGCACCCCATTGCAGGCTCAACCCGGAGGGCCGGGGCGATTTTCGGCGCCAGGCGTCGTTGCCAACTCGTTGTGTGGCTCGGCCACACGCCTCGTCGGCGCCTAGCCTGGCACCGAAACTCGCCCCGGCGCGGGCCCGACCCAAAGCCCGACAGCCTCC
>JANLOP010000322.1:0-1962 GCA_031366635.1 Betaproteobacteria bacterium
CCGATGGCGCGCCCGCGCCGCTGCGGGTCGCCGACCTCAAGCTTGGCAAGCCCATCGTCGCGTTTCCTTTCGACGTCAAGGGCAATGCGCCGCGCAACGATTCGCGCCTGAACAAGATCGTGCTGATTCGCCTGCCCGAGGTCGACATGTCAGCCGAAACGCGCGGGCGCTCGGCGGGCGGCGTGCTCGCCTTTTCAGCGATCTGCACGCACCAAGCCTGCGACGTGAAGACCTGGCTTGGCAAGGAAAAAATCCTCGTCTGCTACTGCCACTCGTCCAAGTTTTCGCCGCTGGATGGCGGCATTGTCGTCGCCGGTCCGGCGACGCGTGCGCTGCCGGCGCTCCCGCTCGGGCTCGACGGTGACCATCTGATCGTCGCCGGCGCTTTCACCGCAACCCCGGGCGGAAGCCCGACTTGAAGACCGAACCAAATCAACGAGGAGACGACTCATGTACGCACTGCTGAATCCAATGGCCGCCGCTGCGCTGGCCGCCTGCGCGCTCGTCGCGCAAGCCGAGACCAATCTTGGCCCCTACACACCCGTCACCGACGCGCGTTTGGCCAACCCCGAGCCGGCCAACTGGCTGCAGTACCGCGGCAACTACGGCGGCTGGGGCTACAGCCCGCTGGAGCAAGTCACCAGCAAGAACGTCGACAAGCTCACGCTGGCCTGGGCATTTGCGACCGGCCAGACCGATGGCCACCAATCGCCGCCAGTCGTCAACAACGGCTATATGTTCGTCACCACACCCGGCTCGCAGGTGATCGCCCTCGACGCCAAGACCGGCGAGGAGCTGTGGCGCTACAAGAAAGAGGTGCCGGCCGAGATGCTGCAACTGCACCCGACGAATCGCGGTGTGGCGCTGTACGGCGACAAGGTCTACGTGGCCACGGTCGATTGCAACCTGGTGGCGCTGGACGCGAAGACCGGCAAGGTGGTCTGGATGAAGGCCGTCGGTGACTGGAAGGCGCTGCAGTACATGACGCTCGCGCCGCTGGCGGTGAAGGGCAAGATCATGGTCGGCTCGTCGGGCGGCGAAACCGGCGTGCGCGGCTTCGTCGCGGCCTTTGACGCCGATACGGGCGCAGAGGCCTGGCGCACCTACACCGTTCCCTCAGATGGCGAACCCGGCTCCGAGACTTGGCCCGCCGGCGCGCAGAAGAACGGCGGCGGCAGCATCTGGATCACCGGCACCTACGACCCGGCCACGAATCTGGCTTACTGGGGCACCGGCAACCCGTCACCTTGGCCCACGGAAAAACGCAAGGGCGACAACCTCTACACCACCTCGACGATCGCGATCGATGTCGACACCGGCAAGATCAAAGGCCACCACCAGTACACGCCCAACGACGCCTGGGACTGGGATGAGGTCTCGGCGCCGCTGCTGATCGACACCGAGATCAAGGGCCGCAAGGTCAAAGCGGCGGTGCACGCCGGGCGCAACGGCTATCTGTGGATGTTGGAGCGCAAGGACGGGCCCATCGGCTTCCTCGACGCCGTCTCGTATGTGAATAACAACGTCTTCGCGTCGGTCGACAAGACCACCGGCCGGCCGACCTACGACCCGGCGCGGACCCCTGGTGTGGGCAAAGGCAAAGTGAACTTTTGCCCTTCGCTGTGGGGCGGCAAGGACTGGCCGCCGGAAGCCTGGAACCCGAAGACTGGCCTGTTCTACATCCCCGCGAACAACAACCTTTGCTCGGAATTGCCCGAGCCCGAGGCCACCACGTACAAAAAGGGTGACCTCTACATCGGCTACCCGATCGACTCGGTGATGGGCAGCCTGCGTTACCAAAGCGGCAAGGCACCCACCACCATCGGCGAGTTGCAGGCCTGGGACCTGAAGACCGGCAAGCTGGCCTGGGTGCACAAGTTCCCGACCCCCAACTGGGGCCCGCTGCTGACCACTGGCGGCAACCTGGTGTTCGCCGGCGGCACCAACGACCGCATGTTCCGC
>JANLOP010000286.1:0-16134 GCA_031366635.1 Betaproteobacteria bacterium
CCGGGTGGTGGGCTTTGTCGAAGCCGATGGCGGCGAAGAAGGCGCTGCGGCCGCCTATGACCAGACGGTCAGCGCACCGGCCGCGCCGCGCGCCGATCCGTGTGCGGCAATGCGGCCGGCGGCCGCACCCGCGCGCTGAGCGCTGACCCGCCGGGCTGCTGCCACCCTGGCAAGACGAGGCCTTCGCCGGGTGCTACACCGCACGCGCCGGGCTGCACATCCCCAGTCAAAATGATGAGCCCCGCAGGCCGCGCCCGTAGAGTCACCACGACTTCGGGAGACTGTGATGCGCCCCACCACCACCGCCGTGCTGTCGGCCATCGCCGTCTTGGTCGGTTGCGCCAGCAACCCGCTGATCCCCATCAACGCACCCGGCCTGTCGGTGCCCAGCACCGGCCAGCCGCACCCGGCCGCCGCCACCGACCTGGCCAGCGCGCGCCAGTTTGCACTGCAGGTGCGCGCCGTCTACCGCAGTGAGATGGCCGGCCAGGTGGACGCCAGCCAGCGGCTGAACTCGGGCCTGCTGGTGCTGGGCGCCGGCATCGTCGGGCTGGCCACCGGCGGTGCGCACCGCGACGCCGTGCTGGGCGCGTCGCTGATCGGCGGCACCGCCTACACGCTGGGCACGGTCAACCTCGACAAGCGCCGGCTGCAAGTGCTGGCGGCCGGCATCCAGGCACTGGATTGCGCCAATGCATCGGTGCTGCCGATGGACCTGGGCGCTGACCGGCAAAAAGCACTGGTCAAGGCCGGCCAAGATCTGCGCGCCGCCATCAAGGCCGCCAGCGCCGACGGCGCGCAGGTACGCCAAGAGCTGCAACGGGCGGCGGCGTCGGATGAGCCCGAGGTGGTGGCGGCGCGCACCGCGCTGGCCCAGTTGGACGCCGCGCTGGTGGAGGCCGGCAAAAGCCAGCGCGCCGTCGATAAATTGAAAGACGACATCGCCGCCGCCGGCAAGCGGTTGCAGCAAACCGTGCTGGAAATCACCCAGAAAGTAGACGTTGCCATGATCGACACCCTCGTCGATCTGTCGGCCATCCCGCAGTTGGTGGGCGGCCTGGGTGGCTTTGCCAGCCAGTTTGCGCCCGGTGCGGGCATCGACGCGATGATCGGCAAGAGCTTTGCCGACTACAAGGCGGCGGCCGCCGCCAAGACGGCTGCTGCCGACGCCGCCGCTGCCAAAGGCCTGAACAGCGCCAAGTCCATCGCCCCAGGGTTGCAGCAGGCGATGGACAAGCTGACCGCCAGCAGCGCCGAGTTGGCCCGCACCGCCGAGGCCGCCAATGACCTGGTGGCCGGGGTCGATGCCGCAGCGGTGGTGACCGCACTCAAGGCGTGCAATGTGGCCGGCGCCGTGCTGGCACTGGCGCTGGAGCCGGCCACGCTCAACTTCAAGGCCCAGGCGGCCGGTGCCAAGGGTTTTGTCATCAGCGGCGGCACCAAGCCGTACAGCGTGCGCTGGCTGGACACGGCGGCCGATGCCTTGTCGATCAACTTCGATGGCGGCTTTGGCGACACCGCGCAAGTCAAGCTGGGCGCGGGCGAGATCCGGCCCGACAGCTACCGGCTGGTGGTCAGCGATGCGTCCAATCCCCGACGCAGCCAGCAGATGGCGGTGCTGGTGGACAGCGCTGCGCCGGCCGCGCCGCCGGCGCTGGCCACGCCCGGCACGCCCGGCACGCCCACCGCGTCCGGCATGCCCACCACATCCGGCAAGCCTGGCAAGGCGCCCGCACTGCCTGCAACCGCTGTGTCGCCCGCAGCCGCCGTGCCGAAAGCGGCGGGCGGCGCCTCGCCCGCCACTGTGCCCGGCCCGACGCTGGCGCGGCTGGCGCAGACCTTCACGGTGATGGGCCCGCCGCAAGCCCGACCCGACCTCAAGCTGGCCGTGACAAGCGCCCAGGTGGGCAGCGGCGGCAAGACGGTGGAGGTGGCAGTGTCTTGCACCCCGGCGGCACCCGCCACCCGGCTGACCCAGGCCCAGGCCCGGGCGGCGCTGTTTTCGGGCGGGCCCAAGCTGGCTGAGTTGCGCGACCAGCTCAAGGCCGCCAAGCTGCTGGACGAAGGGCTGTCGCAAATCGTCTTTGTGCCGGCGGTGTTGAACTGCATCGCGGCGCAATGACATGGCCAGCCCGTCAGCCAAGCTCCGGGCCGCCACCCCGGCCGGCGTCAAAACCACCCCGGCGCAACAGCGGCGCGATTGGTCGGCCCGCACCGAGCAATCGTCGCTGCGGCTGTCGCCCACCCTGCTGGCCCAGGCCCAGGCCAATAGCCGGGCGCTGGACGACAGCAGTCTGCTGGCGCTGCTGGCCAATGAGCTGGCGCTGACACGCGGGGCCGAGCTGACGCTGGCCTACCGCAGCGTGGTGATGGTCAGCGCGGGCTTCAAGAAAACCCGGCGCCGGGGCAGCCACCGGCTGACGCTGGCGCCGTGCGTGGTGTTCATCGTGCGCCGCAAATGGACCGCCGACCAGACCGACAACAGCCATGCCCAGCACCTGCCGCAGTGGCTGGTGGCCTACGCCGAGCACGGCGGTGAGCGCCGGCCGTTTGCGCTGGCCACCGACGTGCAAGAAGAAGCCGCTTTCAGCGGCGCAGTGGCGCGCGGCCACGGCGCCACCTGGACCGATCCGCCCGGCCGGCCGTGGGAGATCGGTGCCATCGCCTGCGCGATTGAGCTGGCGCATGACGACGGCGTCGAAACCTGCCTGCTCAGTGCCCAGCACGTCTTCACACCCTCGGCCGATGTGGACGCTGGCACGCTGGAAGGCGGCTTGCCGGTGCGCCCGCTCGACGATCTGGGCCACAGCCTGGCGCAGCCCACGCTGGCCGTGACGCTGGTCTGGGGCGGCATCCTGCGCGGCGAGCAAGACCCGCACCCGCCCAGCTTCGACGTCCAGGTTGCGCGGCTGGTGGATGTGGCCAGCGCGCGCCAGATCATCGGCACGCCCACGCTGAACACCGCCGAGCCCTGGGTGACCAGCCTGCAACGGCTGTTGCAGCTCAATGCCCAGCACTGGCTGAATCTGATCGTGCCGCAAAACCACCCCGACGGTTGCGGCCGCGCGCCGATGAAGGCCCAGCTCGACTGCGTGCTGCCGCTGCCGTTTGCCATCCAGTACCGGGTGCGTCGGGGCAGCCAGCCCAGCAGCGCCTGGATTTACCACGAGGGCCTGCTCAAACTGCAAGTTGAAGGCCCGCTGTGCCCCCTGGGCGGCGACAGCGGCAGCGCCGTGGTGGTGGCGCATGACGACGGCAGCGCCACGCTGGTCGGCCTGTACATCGGCGGCAACCAAGCGGCGGCCTATGTCATCCCGGCCTGGCAGTTGTTCGACGCCCGGCTGTACCACGCGCTGCCGGCTGGCGCGCAGTTGCAACCGATCTCACTTTAGGCGTGCTGCGATGTTCTACGACCACCAAGCCTTCATCAGCCACTACGAGGCGGCGTTCTCCAAGGTCACCGCCGCGCAGTTTCAGGGGCTCGACCAAGTGCTCAGTTTTGTGCAGCTCGACCCCGACATCAACGACGACCGCTGGGTGGCCTACATGCTGGCCACCGTCAAGCTGGAGTGCGACAACACCTTCCAGCCAATCACCGAGCACGGCGTGCCGTCGTACTTCAACAAATACGAACCCAGCACCGCCAAAGGCCAGGAGCTGGGCAATACCCAGCCCGGGGATGGCCTGCTGTTCAAAGGCCGGGGCTATGTGCAGATCACCGGCCGCGCCAACTACGCCCGGCTCGGCGTCGCGCTCGGCCTGGGCAACAGCCTGGTGGACGAGCCGGTGCGGGTGCTGACGCCGATCAACGCCTACCGCATCATGTCGTTGGGCATGCGCGACGGGCTGTTCACCCAGCGCACGCTGGGAGGCTGCATCAACGACAACCGTTGCGACTACGTGGCCGCCCGCAAGATCATCAACGGCCAGAACAAGGCCGTCGAGATTGCCGGCTACGCCCGGCAATTTGAAGCTGCGCTGACCGCCGCCCGGCTGGATTGACCGTGCCGCCGCCGGCCCACCCGGCGCGGCCCAGCCCGGGCCGGCCCGGCGGGTAGCATCGCCGCCATGCGCGTCCCGCCCGGCAAGGCCCTGCAAAACTCACTGCTCACGCTGCGCGACCTGGCGCTCACGGCCGGGCCGTTTGTGCTGCTGGCGGCCGCGCTGCTGGTGGCCGCTTACCTGGTGTTGCAACCCACGCCGCCGCACCGGGTGGTGCTGGCCACGGGCGTGGACCAGGGCGCGTATGCCGAGTTTGGTAAAAGGTATGCAGAACTCTTGAAAAAACACGGCATCGAGGTGGTGCTGCGGCCCACCCAGGGCGCGGCCGACAACTTAGCCCTGCTGCGGGATGCGGCGTCGGGCGTCGATCTGGCCTTTGTGCAGGGCGGCGGTGATGGCCAGACCCCTGACGATGCCGAGGCCGACAGCAACGCCGCGCCCGATGCCCACCTGGTCTCACTCGGCAGCATGTTTTATGAGCCGGTCTGGCTGTTCTACCGCGAAGCCGCAGCGCAGCGGCTGGTCAAGGCGCCGCAACTCACCAGCCTGGCGCAACTGGCGGGGGCGCGGTTGAACATCGGCGCGCCGGGCAGCGGCGCGCCACCGCTGCTGCGCCGCCTGCTGGCCGCCAACGCCATCGCACCCGAGGCCATCACGCTGCTGCAACAGCCCACCACGCCGGCGGTGGTCGATCTGCTGGACGGCCGCATCGACGCGCTGGCGCTGGCCTCGGCACCCGAATCCCTGATGGTGCAGATGCTGTTGCAAACCCCGGGCATCCGGCTGTTTGACTTTGCCCAGGCCGAGGCCTATTCGCGCCGCTTCCCGTTCATGAGCCCGGTGCTGCTGCCACGCGGCGTGGTGGATCTGGCGCGCGACAGGCCGGCGGCAGACGTGCGGCTGGTCGCGCCCACCGCCGCGCTGCTGGCGCGCGACACCCTGCACCCGGCGCTGGTGCAGTTGTTTGTGCAGGCCGCGCAGCAGGTGCACGGCGCGGCGGGCTGGTTCCAGCGCAAAGGCGATTTTCCCAACGCCGGCAATACCGAGCGGCCGCTGGCGGCCGAGGCGCAGCGGCTGTACCGCAACGGCGTGCCCTGGTTGCAGCATTACCTGCCGTTCTGGCTGGCCAATCTGGCCGACCGGATGTGGGTGGTGCTGTTGGCCATCGTCGCGGTGCTGATCCCGCTGGCCCGGGTGCTGCCGCCGCTCTACGAGTTCCGCGTCCGCTCGCGGGTGTTCCGCTGGTATGCCCAGTTGCGCGCGGTTGAATTGGCGCTGGGCCAGCGCAGCAGCGCTGTTCTGCTGGCCGAGCTGGACCAGATCGAGACCCATGTCGGCCACATCAGCATGCCGCTGAGCTACACCGACGAGCTGTACGCGCTGCGCGGCCACATCCAGATGGTGCGGCACCGGCTGCAGGCGGCTTGACCGGCGGGCCGCGTCGTCGGCGCGCCGGGCAGGCGGCGTGGGCGCAGCGGTTTGGTGGCCCGGCCCACCGGCGGCACAGTGCGCCACCGCACAGATCGGGCGCAGGCCCGGGCTTACGATCATCAAGTTTTTTGTCAACCTGCAAAGCCCGATGTCAAGCGCCATTCCAGAGGGACGCCCGATCACCGCCCCGCTGGCCTACCGGGTGCCGCCGGGTGCCGACGCGGCGCAGATCGCCAGCGCCGTGGTCGGCTTGTGGCATGAGATCGACGACGCACTGACGCCCATCATCGGTGCCGGCGGGGTGGTGGCGCTGTACCAGCGCAGCCTGCACTTGACCGCCGCCAACCACCCCTGGCTGGTGCTGAAGGCCAACGGCGGTGAGCCTGTCAACCTGCAGACGCTGCTGGCCCGGCAAAGCCCGGCCGACGCTGCCGCCGGCGGCAGCGCGTTTTTGCACACCTTCCACACCTTGCTGGTCAGCCTCGTCGGGCCCTCACTCACCGAGCGCTTGCTCAGGCCCGTCTGGGCCTCCCCCTCAAGCGGCCCGCCCCCGCAGGACTTTCCACCATGACATCCAAAGTAACCATCAACCGCCTGGCCACCGGGGTGCCCGGGCTGGACACGGTGCTCGGCGGCGGCTTGCCCGAGTTCTCATTCAACCTGATTGCCGGCCAGCCCGGCTCGGGCAAGACCACGCTGGCGCACCAGATGATGTTTGCGCTGGCCACGCCCGAGCGCCCGGCCATCTACTTCACCGTGCTGGGTGAGCCGCCGCTGAAGATGCTGCGCTACCAGCAGCAGTTTGATTACTTCAACGCCGAGGCCATCAACCACGCGGTGCGCTTCATCAGCCTGTCAGAAGACGCGATGGCCGGTGATCTTGACCGGGTGCTGCGGCGCATTGTTGATGAGGTGACCTTGCACAGCCCGGGGCTGGTATTTGTTGATTCATTCCGCTCGGTGGTGATGGCCAACGAGTCGTCCGACAAGCCCTACAACGGCCTGCAGCAGTTTGTCCAGCAGCTTGGCATGCTGATGACGAGCTGGCAGGCCACCACTTTTTTGATCGGCGAATACTTCACCGAGACCGACGCCAACCCGGTGTTCACCGTGGCCGACGGCCTGCTCTGGCTGCGCCAGAGCGTGCAGCGCAACTCAATGGTGCGCAAACTTGAAATCTTGAAGATGCGCGGCCAGCCCACCTTGCCCGGGCTGCACACCTTCCGCATCAGCCAGGCCGGGTTTGAGGTGTTTGCACCGGCCGTGGCGGCGCCGCGGCCGGCCCCGGTCAACGCGGCGGACGGGGCCGACGGCTTTGCCAGGGCCGACGGCGCCGATGGTCATGCCGACGGTCATGCCGACGGGCATGCGGACGGCCGCGCCGATGGCCACGCTGATGGCCATGCCGACGGTCACGCCGATGGCCACATTGATGGCCATGCCGATGGCCACGCCAACCACAACGGCCACGGCGCGGCGCGGCACCCCGCCGCCGGCCAGCACCGGCTGTCGATGGGCGTGCCGGGCCTGGATGAGATGCTGGGCGGCGGCTTGCCGCGCGGCTACTCCTTGCTGGTGGCGGGGCCGTCCGGCTCAGGCAAAAGCCTGCTGGCGGCGGCCTTTCTGGCCGAGGGCGCCCGGCGCGGCGAGACCGGCGTGATCGCCGCCTTTGAGCAACACGCAGGCCCGTCGCGCAACCCGGTGGTCTCGGCCCTGGTGGCCAGCGGCCAGGTCGGCCTGGTGGACAGCCGGGCCACCGATCTGTCGATTGACGAGGTGGTGTTCTTGCTGCTGCGTGAGATTCACCGGCTCGGTGCCAGCCGGGTGGTGATCGACTCTCTCTCGGGCTTCGAGCTGGCGCTGGCGCCCACCTTCCGCGAGGATTTTCGAGAGTCGCTGTCGCGCCTGGTCACCACGCTGGCCCGTGCCGGCGTCACGGTGCTGATGACCTCTGAACTCGAAGACCGCTACATCGACCTGCGCTTCTCGCCCTACGGCACGGCCTTCATGACCGACGCCATCATCGTGCAGCGCTACATCGAGGTGGACAGCCGGCTGCTGCGGGTGATGGCGGTAGTCAAAGTCCGGGCCAGTGCGCATTCCAACCAGTTGCGCGAGTTCAGCATCAACGGCGATGGCCTGAGCATCGGCCAGATGCTGACGGACCAGGAGGGCCTGCTCGGTGGCCGGCCCACCCGCAAACCCGGCACTGACCTGCAGACCGTCCCCTGACCGCAGCCGGCCCCAGCCTGCCGCCGTGACAGCGCCCCCTGACCTGCCGCCCGGCGCTGTGGCCCCTGCTGCTGCGGCTGCGGCTGCGACATTCCCCGCCGAGGCCGCCGCCGCTGCCGCCGCTGCCGCCGCTGCCGCTGCCGCCGCTGCCGATCTGGCCCGGGTGCAGGCCAAGGTGGAGGCGGCCCGCGCGCTGCTGGTGCGTTTGCTGCAGGACGTGGTGGTGGCCGAGAGCCGGCAAGCCCGTGACCAGGCCGTGCAGATGCTGGAGGCCAACGAGGCGCTGGTGCTGGCCGCGCTGCGCAGCCAGGCCAACGCCGACGCGGTGACGACGGCGCTGGCCGACACCGCGCGCGCGCTGGCCGAGGCGGCGCGTGCGGCCGAGCTGGACGTGCTCACCCAGTTGCCCAACCGGGCGCTGATGCGCGACCGCTTCAGCCATGCCATCGCCCAGGCCAAGCGGCACGGCAACCGGCTGGCGGTGCTGTTTGTCGATCTGGACAACTTCAAACACATCAACGATGTGCACGGCCATGCCACCGGTGACGAGGCGCTGCAGCGGGTGGCCGCCTGCCTGCTGGCAGCGGTGCGCGAGGCCGACACCGTCAGCCGCTACGGCGGCGATGAATTTGTCATCCTGCTCACCGACCTGGCCCAGCCCGCCGACGCGGTGCGGGTGGCCGACAAGCTGCTGGCCGCGCTGGCCGAGCCCTGTCTGGTGCAAGGGGCGCTGCTGCACTTGAGCGCCAGCATCGGCATCAGCCTGTACCCCGACGACGGCATCGACGCGCCGCAGTTGATCAGTCGCGCCGATGCCGCGATGTACCAGCGCAAACGGCAGGCCCCGGGCGGGCTGGCGCGCCACGGCCAGCCAGCGGCGCTGTTGCCAGCGGCGCTGTTGCCGGCGGCGCCGCTGGCTGCGCAGGCGGTGCGGGCCGCCGGGGCGGCGGGGCGGGGCGGCAAACCGCCGCCCGCGTCTTCGGTGCCGGTGTCCCCGACGCGGGCGTCCCCGTCACCCGCGCCGCCGGCAGCCACGCCGCCGGTGCGGGTGCTGGCCGCCCAGGTGCGGCGCCATGCCGAACTGCGTGAGGCGAATGAGCATTTGGTGCTGGCCGCGCTCAGCGCCCAGGCATTGCAAGCCGCTGCCGAGCAGGCGCAGCGCCAGCAAACCGCGTTTCTGGCGGTGGTGATGGACGAGTTGCGCAACCCGCATGCGCCGATCCGCATCGCCGCCGCGATGCTGGGCCGCGCGGCTTCGGATGAGCCCTTGCTGCCCCGGGTGCAAGCGCTGGTCGATCAGCAGGCGGCAAAGGTGTTGCACCTGCTGGCCGGGCGCGCCGGCCAGGCCGGCACGCCCGTGCCCGACGGCACGCTGCTGCTGGCGCGCAGCGCGCTCGACATGGCCAGCCTGATCGACAACGCCGTGCGCGCCTGGCGCCCGGTGATGGCGTCGCGTCAACAGACGCTGGAGGCCCACCTGCCGGCCGGTGCGCTGCCGCTGCACGGCGATGCGGCGCGGCTGGCCCAGTTGCTGAACAACCTGCTCGACAACGCCAGCAAATACACCCCCGAAGGCGGCCGGGTGCGGCTGCGGGTAAGCCTGACGGGCGAATCGCTGCTGATCAGCGTGACCGACAACGGCATCGGCATCAGCGCGCTGGCCCTGCCCGGGGTGTTCGAGCCGTTTGTGCAGGACGCACCGGCCATCGGCCTGAATGGCGTTGGCCTGGGCATCGGCTTGACAGTGGTGCGCACCATCGTCGATGCCCACGGTGGCAGCGTGACCGCGCACAGCGCCGGCAGCGGGCAGGGCAGCCAGTTCAGTGTGACGCTGCCGCTGGCGCGCTGACTTTTGGCGGCTGGCGGCGCGCAGCGCGCTGCGCGCCGCGATCTGCCATGCCCGCACGCCCACCCGCGTCGGCGTGGCCCAGACCGGCGAGGCTGCCGCCGCCCGCCAAACCCCAAGCGGCGTGCAAACCCCGGCTTGGCCGCCGCCCGGCTTAGCCGCCGCCCTGCAGCGCCGCCTGCACCGCCGCCGCCACGGCCCTCAGCCAGTCGGCCAGGCGATCACCCTGCAAAAACTGCCGGCCGGCAGCGTCGCCCGATCCGCCCAGCCCGCGCGGCACCTCATGACGCCCGGCCAGCGTATTGAACAAGCCCCCTTCCAGGCTGTCCTGGGCCACCAGATACACCCACTGCTGGCCGGGCGCCGCCTGGCCGCGCGGGCCGGCCGGGCTGCGGCGGGTGCGCCACGGCACGCCGGCCTGCAGCACCGCGTCCAGCCCGGCCGGCAGTGCGTCGTCGGGCAGCAGCAGGTGCAGGCCGTGCGGGCCGTCACCGGCGGCAGCGGATTCACCGCTTTCATCGCCGGTATCGCCTGCCTTGCCTGCACCGGCGGGCAGCAGCCGCTGTGCCAGTTGCGCCCGGTCGGCCGCGCTGGCGCACAGCACGGCCACTTGCAGCGGCCCGGTGGCGGCCCAATCGGCCAGTTGCGCCTGCAGCGCCTGCACCGTGGGCTCGGCCAGCGCGCTGCCGGCATCGGCCGGGTCGGCGCGGTGGCAGGCCTGTTGCGCCGCGCGCAGCGCCTGCGCCAGCCGCCACTGGTCAGCGTCGCTGAGGTAGCCACTGTGTTGCCAGGCGGCCAGCACCCCTTGCAGCACGCCAAGTTGCCGGTCATGCGCCTCGCGCTGGCCGGGTGCCAGCGCCAACAGGCGCTCGCTGTGCACCACCGGCGGCAGTTGGTCGGCCAGATCGGCCCGGTCACGCTGCAGCATCGTGCGCGACAGGCTGGCCGTCAGGCGCTCGATGTCGGGCTCGGTGAGTGCCAGGCCCATCGCGCTGGCGGCTTGCAACTCGTGCAGCGCGGCCAGCGGGCCCAGCCGGTCGGCGTCCAGCCAGGCCAGGATGGCTTGCATCAGCCCCGGCTGCTCGGCCAGCGTTGCGCCGCACAGCACGAGTGCGTGCGGGGATTGCAGGCCGGCCCAGTCGGATTCGGACAGGTGGAGCTGCTGCGGCTCGTCCACGATCACCAGATCGGGCGCCCAGTGGGCGGCGTGAGCGCGGTCGCTGGCCAGCGCGTCGGGCGACAGGATGCGCACCCCCGCCGCGCTGGACCACAGCGCCTGGCGCTGGTGCAGGCCGCCGTCCATCACTTGCGCGGCGGCCAGCGGGCCGGCCGGGTCGGCAAACCGGGCCCAGGCGCGCTGCCAGGCCACCCGCTGCCCCGCCGCGCACAGCAGCAGGATGCGGCGCACGCCGAAGTGGCGCTGCCACAGCGTGGCGGCGGCCAGCGCCATCACACCCTTGCCCAGGCCACGCTCGTCGGCCAGCAGCGCCCGGCCGGCGACCACGGCAAACAGCGCACCCTCGGCCTGGTAGGCCGGCAGCGGGGAGCGCAGCAGGCCGCGCAAGCCCGGGCTGGCCGGCCCGGCGGGGTAGGCCGCTGCCAGCACGGCCAGGCGGCTGCGCGCGTCGCGGTGCGCCGCCAGGTGCGGCCACACGGCGTCGTCCACCCGCAGCGCATGGCCGGCGTCTGCCGCCAGGCGCAGCAGGGTGGGCAGTGCCGTGTCGTCCTCGGGCGCGAAGTGTTGCTGGTCGTCCAGCCGCTGCGCCGCTGCGGCTTGCAGCGCGGGCGGGCAGGCCTGGCCGGGCTGCCAGACCAGCCAGCGCCGCAGGCCGTCGGTCAAGTTGATTTCGCTGTGCGCGGGGCCGGTGGGGCTGGCGACTGGCGCTGGCGTGGCTGAGGCTGCCGGCAGGGGTGCGGCTGCCGGGCCGGCAACCGGCGCGGCAACGGGCGCGGCAACCGGCAACGCGGGTAGCGGGATGTCGCCAGCGGGGACGGCAACGGGCACGGCGGCGACCACCGGCAAGGACGCACCCACCGGCACAGGCGCAACCCCGCGCGCGGCAGCGGCCACCGCCGGTTTGGCCCGGGTTTTTTTTGCCGCCGCATTTGGGGCGGCTGCTGGCCTGGCGGCGGGCCGCTTGGCGGCGAGCGACTTGGTGCCGGTTTTCTGGGCCACGGGCTTCGCGGCGACCGTCTGCGTGGCCAGCGCTTTTTTTGCTGCGGCCTTTTTGGCCAGCGTCTTTTTTGCCGGCGCCTCTTTTGCTGCCGTCTTGGCCGCAGGCGCCTTGGCTGGCGCCGCCGTCTGCGGCGCCGGTGCGGCTTTTTGCGGCGCGGCTTTGCGCGCCGGCGTGGTGGGCTCGGCGGCGGTCTTGCTGGTGGTCTTGGCGGCGGGCCGGCGCGCCGGGCGGCCGGGCACCGCCTTGCCGGCGGGCGGCGGGGTTGGCACGCGGGGTGCCGGTGGCGCGGGAATGGGTGTGGCTTTGACGGCCTTGCCAGCGGCTTTCAGCACGGCCGATGTGCCGGCAGCGGCCGGGGTTTGGCGCGCGCGGGGCTTGCCGGCCGGCGCGGCGGGCGGGTTGGCTTTGCGCCGGGGTGGGGAGGTTGTCGCCATCGGGCGTGTGGGTCCGTTGTGGCGCCGCCAGGCTGTTTTGCCGGGCGGTCGCGGGTGGGGGGTGGGTGGGCGGCGATGGGTGCGCGGTGCTAAACGCCGCGCGCCCGGTCCAACGTGAACTGCGCCCTGAAAGCCGCAAAGCGGCCGGTGTCCAGCGCATCGCGAATCTCACGCATCAGGTTGAGGTAGTAATACAGGTTGTGCAGGCTGGCCAGCATCGGCCCCAGCATCTCGCCGCAGCGGTCGAGGTGGTGCAGATAGGCCCGGCTGACGGCGCCAGCGCTGCCCAGCGCGCTGGCATCAACCGCGGCAGCGCCGCCCGCCGAAGTGGGCCGGCCGCCGGCACAAGCCATGCAGCCGCAGGTGGCGTCCACCGGCCCGGTATCGGTCTTGTGGCGGGCGTTGCGGATTTTCAAATCGCCAAAGCGGGTGAAGAGGTGGCCGTTGCGCGCGTTGCGGGTGGGCATCACGCAGTCGAACATGTCCACCCCGCAGGCCACGCCCTCGACCAGATCTTCGGGCGTGCCCACGCCCATCAGGTAGCGCGGCTTGTTGGCCGGCAGCCGCTGCGGCGTGTGCGCCATGATGCGCAGCATTTCGTCTTTCGGCTCGCCCACGCTGACCCCGCCGATGGCGTAGCCGGGCAGGTCCATCGCCACCAGCGCGTCCAGCGACTCTTGCCGCAGGTGCTCAAACATGCCGCCCTGCACGATGCCGAACAGCGCGTTGCGGTTGCCCTGGCGCTTGAATTCGTCAGCGCAGCGCCCGGCCCAGCGCTGGCTCAGCGCCATCGACGCCCGGGCCTGGGCTTCGGTGGTCAGCACACCGGCGGTCTGGTAGGGCGTGCACTCGTCAAACTGCATCACGATGTCGCTGTCCAGCACGGTTTGCACCTGCATGCTGATCTCGGGCGTGAGCAGCAATTTGTCGCCGTTGACGGGCGACGCAAAGCGCACGCCGTCCTCGCTGATCTGGCGGCCGCTGCCGTCGGCCCCGCCCAGGCTCCAGACCTGGAAGCCGCCCGAATCGGTGAGGATCGGCCTGCGCCAGCCCTCAAAGCCGTGCAGCCCGTTGAACCGGCTGATCACGTCCAGCCCCGGCCGCAGCCAGAGGTGAAAGGTGTTGCCCAGGATGATTTGCGCGCCCATGTCGTGCAGCGATTGCGCCATCACGCCCTTGACCGTGCCGTAGGTGCCCACCGGCATGAAGACCGGCGTCTCGACCACCCCGTGGCGCAGCGTCAGGCGGCCCCGGCGGGCCTGGGCCTCGGTGCTGAGAACTTCAAACTGGCGCATGGCGGCAATTGTCGCAGCCCACCCAGGGCGGCCACGGCACGTGCCAGCGCGTCAGAAGGCGCGGCCGTAGCCCAGCACCAGCACGCGCGACCGGGCTGCGCTGCCCAGGCGGTCGGCGCCGATGCGCAGCGACAGCCCCTGCCAGGCCGACGACAGCGTCAGCCGGCGCTCATGCACCTGCCACTCGGCGCCCAGTGCCAGGCCGTCGGGTGCCGGCGCCGGGCGCTGCCAGAGCAGCGCCGGCAGGGCGCCAAAGCCCGGCAGTGCATCGATTTGCAGCCCCCACCGCTGGCCATCGGCCAGCGCCAGGCCGGCGGCCACCTGGCTGCGCCAGGGCAGCCAGCGCTGCGCGCCACTTTGGCTGTTGCGGCCAGTGACCAGCGGTTTGTAGAGCAGAAAGCCATCGGCATCGACCGCCTCGGTGGCGGTGTTCAGGCTGGCCCGCTGCTGCGGCACGCCGCGCCAGCGCAGCCAACCGCCGTCGCGCAAGGCGACACGGGCCCAGGTGCTGCTGCCGGCCCAGTCCAGCCCGCCGGCCAGCAGCAGGCCGACACCGCGCGCGGCAAAGTCTTGCCGGAAGGGCGTTGCAAGCCGGTTGTCAATCTCCTGCGATTGCAGGTCGAAGCTGTATTGCCGCGATGCCGCGCCGTACTGCACCGCGCCGCCCAGATCACGCGCGCGCCAGCGGCTCAGCGCCAGCGTCTGGGCCTCCCAATGCGCCGACCAGCCGGGCGCCAGCGGCTGGGTGCGGCCGATGGCGATGCCGGCACCGGCAAAGGCGCGCAAGCGCACACCGGCCTGCCACTGCGCATCGGCCGCCGGCCGCCGGCTGTTGGCCACCCGCGCGGCCAAGGCCAGGGCCTGCTGGCTGGCCACCAGCGTGGCATGGTTGCGCGCCAGCAGCGCCCAAATCCACTGGCCCGGCGCTTGGCCCGCGCTGCGCGACAAGCGCACTTCGTCGTCCTGGTAGGCCAGATTGCGGCCACTGCGGGGCAGCAGTCGGCGCCAGGTGTCGTCGCCCGGCACCGACAACGGCAGCGCGTCGTTGTGCCGCTCGCTGCGCAGCGACAGCCGCCACACGGCGGGATTGTCGCCAGCACGGTCGCCAGCGCTTGTGCCAACGCTTGCGTCATCGCCAGTGCCGGCGCCAGTGCCAGCGCCCAGCACCGCCAGCGGCAGCGCGGCAGCGCTGGCCAGCGCCACCGCCCGCCAGCGCAGAGTCACAAGCCGATGTCCAGCGACATGAAGCTGCCGTCGATGAAGGTGAGCAGCCCGTTGCCGGTGGCCAGGCTGCCGATTTTGCTGCTGTCATTGACCAGCAGGTCCACCGTGGCGGGGTTGCCGGTCCAGGCCAGCGACAGCTTGGACGTGGCTTCGGTCAGCTTGACGGCGTAGTCGCCATTGGCCAGCAAATCCGCCGTCAACGCCACCACCGTGCGGGGCACGCCCGCCACCAGCGTGCGGTACTGCAAGGTCAATTGCTTGGCCGCCTTGGCCTCAAGGTCGGCGGCGTTGGCGGTGCTGGCCAGCGTGAACTCCAGCGCCGGCCGGTTGCTGGCCGTCAGGGTGCCGACAAAGCTGGCGCTGAGCTGGAAGCTGTTTGCCACCGTGCGGGGCTGGGTGGCATCAAAAGCGCCATAGCCCGTCGCCGTGGCGGTGAAAACGCCTTTGAGGAACTCCGTGCTGCTGGCGCCGCTGGTACGGGTATTGCGCAGCGCGCCGCTCAAGCTGGCCTTGGTGGGCGAGAACGAGGTGCCCGACTTGTCCCACACCGCGTCGGTCATCGACAGCAGGCCTTCAAACTCGGCCGTCGGCACGCCAAACACCAAATCCAGCGTCAACGCGCTCAGGTGGCCGCCGGCCGTGCGCACCGCCGTGGCTGAGCCGGGCGCCACGTCATGGCCGTTGGCGTCCACGCTGACGGGGCTGCTGGCCAGGCTGCTGCCGGGCTTGACGGTGAGGGTTGACAGGGTGGCACCGTTGCCGTCCTGGGTCAGCAGGCTGGCTTGCAGCGTGGACAGCACATCACCCACCGCCGCCACGGTCTGGGTGCCGGTCATGCTGACGGTGTTGCTGCGGCCGACCAGCGTGGTGCCACCCGGCGTGAAGGCCGGCGGCAGCTTGCCAGCGAGGGTGAAGGACTGGATGTCGCCAAACGCCGCACTCAACACCGGCGTGAAGCTGCCGTCAAAAGTGGGGTCGGCATTGCTGGCGTCAGCCAGCAGGTTGTCGTTGCTGGTCTGCGAGCAGCGCAGCGGTAACCCGCTGCAGGTGGTGCCGCTGCGCCGTGCCCGCGACTGGTAGTTGTAGCCGCCGCTGGCGTCGGGCACGATGACAAAGCCGTGGCGCCAGGTCGTGCTGACGAAGTTGACGCCGGCGCCACTGCTGGTGATGTAGTAGCGCGCGCTGCAACCGATCGAGCCGACCGTGCCGCCGACGGTGGCCAGCGCGCCCGACCCGGTGTTGGCCACATACAGCCCGCAGCCCACGGGCAACGAGGCGTCCGCCGCCGACAACGCGCCTTTGGTCACCCGGTCGGTATCGCCCCGGCTGCGCGTATTTGCGGTGCTGCGGCTCGACTTGAAATCGTTGTACAGATCCACCGCAGTGACCAGTGCGCCCAGGTCTTTGACCAGCATGTCGGCCGGCACCTTGGCGTTGTCCATCACGCTCTTGAACTTGAAAGCCTCTTGGTTCACCGCGCCGCCCGCAATCGC
>JANLOP010000347.1:0-2623 GCA_031366635.1 Betaproteobacteria bacterium
CGGCGCCGCAGCGCCTGTGTGTTCGCCGTCCCGGCGACTCAACAACAACCGAAGTGTCCATGTGTCCACGATGAAGTTACGTGGACACAAGCGTCCTATGCCGGGAGCGCAGATTCAAGATGCCGGGGCCAGACGCTTACGATGAAGCTGGTACTCGGCCAAGGTGCGGGTGCTCCAGTGAGTCGCCCCCGCGGGGGTCTCCTCCAACGTGATGCGCACGACCTCTTCGACGTTGCCGGCTTCCCGAGTCGTGCGCGGGCGCCCTGGGCGCGTGGCGTCCTGCAACAAACCGTCCACGCCGGCGGCCAGAAAGCGCGCTCGCCAGCGTGCCGCAACACGGCGATCGGTCAGCAACAACTGCGCGATGTCCTTGCCCGACATGCCGGCAGCCGCCAACAGCACGATGCGCGCGCGCATCTGAAAGCGCGCTTCGATACGCTTGCGCTTGGAAAGAGCTTGAAGACGCCCGTCGTCGTCGGCACTCAACTGAACTGGCTTGGCAACTCGCATGGCATTGATCCCCAGGATAGCTGGAGATCACCTAGCAATATACGTGCCGTTATTTATGGCGCACTACACTAGCCTGCCTCGACCTCCCACCACGAGCCCCCGATGATCCTGAGTCGGCCTTTTCTTGTTGTTGCCCAGACCCTGATGGCCGGGGCTGCCGCACCCGCCTGGGCCTGGCCGACAAGCCGGTCCGCATCGTCGTCCCCTTTGCGGCCGGCGCTGCCAGCGACATCTTTGCGCGCACCATTTCCGAATTGCTGGCCAACGCCCGGGACCGGTCGGAGATTTTGGACGACAAGCCCGGGCCAGCGACGCGCCGGGCTCGTCCAGCCACATCGTCGGCGCGCTGGCCAAGGGCATGCTGAAAATCCAGATGACGCTGTGCCCTACCGGGGCGGCGCGCCGATGGTGATTGATTTGTATACACTTTTTCCACGTCGCTGCGGCGCCTGGCGGTTGGCCCTCCGGGATACCCCGCCTGGTTGCGACGTTTGCTTCTCACAGAGCCCGCTGTGGTGAGAAGGTGGTGATCCCGCACGGGCTCACGCTGTCAGCGCTGGGAAGTTGATGCACGCCTACCTGCTCGATTGGGCCAACCTGCTGTTGCGCTGGGCCCATGTCATCGTGGCGATTGCCTGGATCGGCTCTTCGTTCTATTTCGTTTTTCTCGACAACAGCCTCACCCCGCCTGACGACCCCGCGCTGCAAGCCAAGGGCGTGACCGGGGCGCTGTGGGCGGTGCACGGCGGCGGCTTTTACCAGCCGCAGAAATACGCCGTCGCGCCGCAGACGATGCCGGCCCACCTGCACTGGTTCTACTGGGAGAGCTACAGCACCTGGCTCACCGGGTTTGCGCTGTTCACCGTGCTCTACCTGGTCAACGCCGGCACGTTTTTGGTGGACAAGCGCGTGCTGGATTGGTCGCCGGGCGCGGCCATCGGCGCGTCGCTGGGCTTTCTGGTGGTGTGCTGGATCGTCTACGACACCATCTGCCGCGCTTTTGGCCAAAAAAAGCACGGGGATTTGATCGTTGGTGCCGGCGTGCTGGCCTTTGTGGTGCTGGCATCGTGGCTGGCCTGCCAACTGTTTGCCGGCCGGGCGGCGTTTTTGCTGGTGGGTGCAATGCTGGCCACGTCGATGAGCGTCAACGTGTTTTTCTGGATCATCCCCGGCCAGCGCAAGGTGGTGGCCCAGCTCAAGGCCGGCCTGGCCGTTGACCCGGTGCACGGCTGGCGGGCCAAGCAGCGCAGTGTGCACAACACCTACTTCACGCTGCCGGTGCTGGTGGCCATGCTGTCCAACCACCACGGCTGGCTGTACCAGGGCCGCCACAACTGGGCGGTGCTGGTGCTGTTGATGCTGGCCGGTGCATTGATCCGCCACAGCTTTGTGGCACGCCATCAGGCCCTGGTGCACGGCCGGCGCGTGCCCTGGCAGCACGCTGCGGTGGGCACGCTGCTGTTGCTGGCCCTGGCGATCTGGCTGGCACCACCCGCGCCGCCGCCGTCGGCCCAGGCCCGGCTGGCGGCCGCCCAGCCGGTGGCATTTGCCCAGGTGCAGGCGGTGATCAACCAGCGCTGCGTGCTGTGCCACAACGCCCAACTGGCCAGCAAAAACGTGGCGCTGCACACGCCCGCGCTGATCGGCCAGCATGCCCAGCAGATCTACCAGCAGGCGGTGGTGCTCAAGGTGATGCCGATGAGCAACGCCACCCAGATCACCGACGACGAACGGGCGCTGCTGCAGCGCTGGTTTGAGCGCGGCGCGGCGCTGAACTGACCCCACCCTGCACAGCAGTGCGCGACCCGCCCCCAACCCGAAACCCGAAGAAGTCCATGACCCCGACAACCGTGCATCCGGTGGACGAGAAATCCCCTGCAGCCCGCCTGGCCGCACTCGGCTTGCAGCAGGTGCTGGTGACTTCTGGCGCTGCCCGACATCACTGAGGCATCGCGCAAAAATAACATGACTAACTTTTCTTACGAGTCGGCAGGACCGTGTAGTTCCAGTCGCCATGAAAGTTGTCCAGCTTGAGATTGAGCGAGGCCATTTCTGCGTCTGTGATTTTGATACCTGTCGGGTACTGGCCCCTGTCGAGTTCGGCGCGGATCTT
>JANLOP010000362.1:0-1927 GCA_031366635.1 Betaproteobacteria bacterium
ACACCTACGCCCGGGACTACAGCGGTAGCAACGTCTTCAATAACGCCGGTAGTTACACCAAGACCGGCAGCAGCGTGACAACCCTCGGCGTGGCGTTCAACAACACCGGCAGCGTGGCGGTAAACGCCGGACGGCTTGAACTCTCGGGCGGGGGCACCAGCACGGGCAGTTTTGCCATCGCCAGCGGCGCGGTGGTGGACTTGACCTCCGGCACGCAAAACCTGAACAACCTGGCCACCAGCGGCGCCGGCACGCTGGAGATCAGCGGGTCAACGTCGTACAGCTTTGTCAACGTCAACGGCGGCATGCACAGCGCCCGGCTGCTGGTCAGCGGCGGCAACCTGCAAGGCACCGGCGCCACCTTCACCGGCCCGGTGACCTGGGCCGGCGGCGCCATCACCGGCGCCGGCACGCACCGCTTCGAGGGCGCGACCAGCATCACCGGCAATGCCGGCAAATCCCTGAGCGACGGGCGGGAGCTGCAATTGGCGGGCCCCACCACCTGGGGCGGCAACACCGCTGCGGGCGCGAATTACCTGTTCTTCTACGGCGGCACGTTGAACAACACCGGCGCCTTCACCGACGCCAATGCTTTCAACACCTATGCCCGAGACTACAGCGGTAGCAACGTCTTCAATAACGCCGGTAGTTACACCAAGACCGGCAGCAGCGTGACAACCCTCGGCGTGGCGTTCAACAACACCGGCAGCACGCGCGTCGCGGCTGGCACGCTGTTGCTGCAGCCGGCTTTCAATAACCGGGGGTTGATCGACCTGGCGGCCGGCGCCACGTTGGCGGTGGCCAGTGCATCGTTTGTCAACACCGGCATCCTGCAAGGCAATGGCCTGTTGCGCACCGCCGCCAACGGGGCACTGCTGAACAACGGCGTCCTGGCCGCAGGCGCGCGGCTGCAGGTGGGCGCGCTGGGCCTGGACGGTGATTTGACGATGGGCGGCGTCGGTGTTCTGGATGTGGACCTGGCCAGCCTGAGCAGCTTCGACACCCTCAGCGTGACCGACGCTGTCACGCTGCGCGGCGCAGTTGCGGTGCATGGTCTGGCAGGTTATGTGCCCAAGGTGGGTGAGCACTTCACGGTGCTGACCTTCAACCAGCGGCTGGCCGCTTCCACCTTCGACCGGGTGACCTGGCAGGGTGCCGGCGGCGTTCTGCTGACGGCGCAGTACAACTTGCACGACGTGACCTTGACGGTTGTGGCCGTACCCGAGCCGGCCACCTGGGCGCTGTGGCTGGCCGGGCTGGTCGTGGGTTTGGGCCGGGGCGCGCGCCAGCGGGCCGCAGCGCGGCGTTGACGGCTGGCGGTGGGCTGGGCCGGCGTTGCGGCTGGGCAGTACCGCATCGTTGCCACCGTATCTGTGGGCAAATGCGCTTGCTTGTCCGCAGGCTGGCGGGTGTGCGCCCTGTCTGCCGGCCTCCGACAACGCCAGACTGGAAAGAAGTGAGACGCCGCAGCAGCCAGCCCGCCACGCCAGGTTTCATCGGCTGGCCGCAGCGGCCAAAACCGAGATCAAGTTCGGGCAGGCAACTGATCCGTAGAGGCCCTCACAGCCCCCGCACCACCCCAATCGCCTCTTCAATGCGCTCCACCGCGTGCACCGTCAGCCCTTCGATGGGCTTCTTGGGCGCATTGGCCTTGGGCACCACGGCGATCGAGAAACCCAGCTTGGCGGCCTCGCGCAGCCGCTCTTGGCCACGCGGTGCGGGCCGCACCTCGCCGGCCAGGCCGACCTCACCAAACGCAAAAAACCCGCTCGGCAGCGCCTTGCCACGCAGGCTGCCCTGGATCGCCAGCAGCACCGCCAGATCAGCCGCCGGCTCACTGATGCGCACACCGCCCACGGCATTGACAAACACATCCTGGTCGGCGCTGTCCACCCCGGCATGGCGGTGCAGCACGGCCAGCAGCATG
>JANLOP010000371.1:0-5671 GCA_031366635.1 Betaproteobacteria bacterium
AACACCTGGCGGCGTTTTGCGGTGCCGGCCTTCACACCGGTGTTGCTCAATTTGAGCGTCATCGGCGCCGCGCTGCTGGGCGTGCCGCTGCTGCGCGCCCACGGCATCGAGCCGGTTTATGCGTTGGCCATCGGGGTGATGGTGGGCGGCGTGGTGCAGCTTGCCGTCCAGTGGCCGGCGCTGGCCGCCATCGGCATGCTGCCGCGCCTGGGCGCGACGCTGGCCCGGCTGCGCAGCGCCTGGGCCCACCCCGGCGTGCGGCGCATCCTGGCCCAGATGGCGCCCGCGCTGCGGGGGGTGTCGGGGGCGCAGATATCGCGGATGGGCCTGTCGCAGATCGCCAGCCACCTGGGCGTGGGCGCGGTGTCCACCCTGGTCTATGCCGACCGGCTGATGGAGCTGCCGATCGCGCTGCTGGGTGTGGCGCTGGGTGTGGTGCTGACGCCGGCTTTCTCAGCCGCCCAGGCGCGCGGCGATGACGCGGCTTACTCCGGCCTGCTCGACTGGGGCCTGCGCCTGGTGCTGCTGCTGGCGCTGCCGTGCGCGGTGGCGCTGGGGGTGTTTGCCCAGCCGATGGTGGCCACCTTGTTCCACCGGGGCGCGTTTGACGGCGCGGCGGTGGCCATGACCACGCCGGCGGTGATGGGCTGGGGCGCGGGGGTGCTGGGCCTGGTCGCCATCAAGGTGCTGGCGCCGGCCTTTTTTGCCCAGCAAGACATGCGCACGCCGATGCAGGTGGCCATCGTCGCACTGCTGTTCACCCAGTTGCTCAACGCCGGGTTGATCCTCGGTCTGGGCATGGGCGTGGCCGCACTCGCGCTGTCGATCGGCCTGGCCGCCAATGCCAACGCGCTGTTGCTGCTGTGGCGCTTGAAGCGCAGCGGCCAGTACCTGCCGGCGCCTGGCTGGCCGGCGCTGGCCTGGCGGGTGCTGCTGGCCAGCGCGGCGATGGGCGGGCTGATGGCCGCAGCCCAGCGCCAGATCGACTGGCTGGCGCTGGGCCGGCACGAGGCGCTGCGCGCCGGCGCGATGGCGCTGGCGCTGACGGCGTCGGCCGGGTTGTACTTCAGCCTGCTGGCGCTGCTGGGCCTGCGGCGGCGCGATTTCATGCGCCAGACTTAGTGGTTCGAGTCCCGCCATGATCAAACACCTGACATTCGTCCCGCCCACCTTGCTGGCCTACTTTGCCGCGCTGGTGGCCGAGGACGAAGGCTTTGCGCTGCTGGAGGCCGCCATCTGCGTGGCCCATGACGACCACCCACAGCTCGATGCGCAAGTGGTGCTGGCCGAGATCGACCGCCTGGCCGGCCGCCTGAAAGCCCGACTGCCCGCCGACGCCCCGGCGCTGCGCCGCTTGCAGGCGCTGAACCAGTATTTTTTTGCCGAGCTGGGCTTTGCCGGCAATGTCAACAACTACTACGACCGGCGCAACAGCCATCTGCACGAGGTGCTGGCCAGCCGGCGCGGCATCCCCATCACGCTGGCCCTGCTGTACTGTGAGCTGGCCAGCCAGTTGGGGCTCAGTGCACGCGGCGTGTCGTTCCCCGGGCATTTTTTGATCAAGCTGCGGCTGCCGCAGGGCGAGGTGGTGATCGACCCGGTGAACGGCCGGTCGCTGTCGCGCGACGCGCTGGATGAGCGGCTGGGCCCGTACCGCAACCGCCAGGGCCTGGAGGGGGATTTCGAGGCGCCGTTGGGCTTGTATCTGCAAGCCGCGCCGCCGCGTGATGTGCTGGCCCGGCTGCTGTTCAATTTGAAAGAGATTCACCGCAGTGCGGAGGACTGGTCGCGCCTGCTGGCGGTGCAGCAGCGCCTGGTGCTGCTGCTGCCGCAGGCGTTTGATGAGCGGCGCGACCGGGGCCTGGTCTGGGCCGAGCTGGGCCGGCCGGCCGAGGCCGCCGATGACCTGACCGCCTACCTGCTGGCGCGGCCCGGTGCCGACGACGCCCCGGCGCTGCGCGAGCGCCTGGCCGAGTTGCGGCGCGGCAGCGCGCCGCGCCTGCATTGAGCCGCCGGTGCCCTCTTAGAATGCCGGCCAGCCCGACCTGCCCCATGCCAAACGCCGAGCCCGACTGCGCCCGCCCGCCGGCACCGGGCCTGTCATGAAGCAGATGCCGCTTGCGCTGCTGCCGCTGCCGGCCGACGGGTTCGACAGCCTGGTGGTGGGCAGCAACGGCGCTGCAGTGCAGCATCTGCGCAGCCTGGGGCTGGCGCTCGGGGCGGCCGCGCCGGTGTATTTGTGGGGTGGCGCAGGCAGCGGCAAAACCCGGCTGCTGCGGGCGCTGGCCAGCCAATGCCAGGCCGACGGCGACCGGGTGGGCTGGTTTGACGCTGCCGATGCGCTGCCCTGGGCGCTGGACGAGCGCTGGCGCCTGGTGCTGGTGGACGGCTGCGATGCGCTCGACGCGGCGCACCAGCATGCCGCTTTCAGCCTGTTTGTCGAGGCCGAGGCACACGGCGTGCAGTGGGCGGCGGCCGGCCGGTTGCCGCCGGTGGATTTGCCGCTGCGCGACGATTTGCGCAGCCGGCTGGGCTGGGGCCAGGTGTTTGCGCTTCATGCGCTGGCCGACGCGCAAACCCGGGCCGCGCTGCGCCGCGAGGCCGACCGGCGCGGCATTTTCTTGTCAGACGACGTGATGGACTACCTGTTGACCCACCTGCGGCGTGACCTGCACCACCTGCTGGGCTTGCTGGCCCGGCTGGACGGTTTTGCGCTGGCCCGGCAGCGGCCGGTGACGGTGCCGTTGCTCAAGACAATGCTGGCCGAAGAAGCCGCGCCGCTGCCGGGCCCCACACTGTTGGGCAGCGCCGCATGAGGCTGGCGCTGTTTGACCTGGACGGCACATTGATCCCCGGCGACTCCGACCATGCGTTTGGTGAGTTCATGGTGGCCCTGGGCTGGGTGGACGGGCCGACCCACCGGCGCCGCAACGATGCGTTCTACCGCCAGTACCAGGACGGCAGCCTCGATATTGCCGAATACATCGATTTCACCACCCGGGCCTGGCGCCAGCGCAGCCCGGCCGAGCAGCAGGCCGCCACCCAGCGCTTCATGGTCGAGGTGATGGCCCCGCAACTGCTGGCGCCGGCCCGCCAGTTGCTTGCCCGGCACCGGGCGGCGGGCGATCTGATGGCCATCGTCACCGCCACCAATGAGTTCGTCACCCGGCCGATTGCCGACGCGCTGGGCGTTGCGCACCTGATCGCGGTGCGGCTGGCGCGGCACGCCGATGGCGGGGTCACCGGCGGCATGACCGGTCAAATTGACGGCGTGCCGTCGTTCCGCGAGGGCAAGATCACCCGGGTGCACGCCTGGCTGGCCGGCCTGGGCCACCGGTTGGCCGATTTTGAGAGCAGCGTGTTCTACAGCGATTCCACCAACGACCTGCCGCTGCTCGACGCCGTGAGCGAGCCGGTGGCCACCAATCCCAGCCCGGCGCTTGAGGCCATCGCCCAAGCGCGCGGCTGGCGCATTTTGAGGTTGTTTGCATGATCAAGAAATTCATCCACCGCCTGCTGGGCAAAGCCGCCCCCGGGGCGGGCACAGCGGCCGCCCCGGCCGAGGCGGCGCCGTCCATCACCGCCCCGGCCTTGCCGGCGGTGCCAGCCGCGCCGGGCATCGCGCTCGGCCAGCGGGTGGAGGTGCCGGTCTCTGAGCACCACATCGACGCCACGCGGGTGGACGAGCGTGCCGTCAAGGTGGTGCGCACCTTGCAGCAAGCCGGCTACCAGGCTTATGTGGTGGGCGGCGCGGTGCGTGACTTGCTGGTGGGCCTGCGGCCGAAGGATTTTGATGTGGCCACCGACGCCACGCCCGAGCAGGTGAAATCACTGTTCCGCCGCGCCTTCATCATCGGCCGGCGCTTTCGCATCGTGCATGTCATCCACGGCCGGGGCCGCGACCATGAGGTGATCGAGGTGTCCACCTTCCGCGCCATCATGGACAACAGCGAGGCCACGCAAGTCAGTGGCAACGAGAAGACCAGCAAGGCCGCGTTGGCCGGCTCGGCCCATGCGGTGGACGCCAGCGGCCGGGTGCTGCGCGACAACGTCTGGGGCCCGCAGATCGAGGACGCGGCGCGCCGCGACTTCACCGTCAACGCGATGTACTACGACCCCGAAACCGAAACCGTGGTCGATTACCACGGCGGCCTGGCGGATGTGAAGGCCCGCGTGCTGCGGCTGATCGGTGACCCGGCCACCCGGTACCGCGAAGACCCGGTGCGCATCATCCGGGCGGTGCGCTTCGCCGCCAAGCTGGGCTTCGACTTTGAGCCGGCCACCGGCGCGCCGATTGCCGAGACCGCGCCGCTGCTGGCCAATGTGCCGATCTCGCGGCTGTTTGACGAGATGATCAAGCTGCTGCAAACCGGCCACGCGCTGGCCAGTGTGCAGGTGCTCAAGCGGCTGGACCTGCACCGCAGCATCTTTCCGGTGCTGGACGCGGTGTTTGACAGCTCGCGCGGCACGCCGCAAGCGCATGCGCAAAAGCAAGAGTTCATCCGCCAGGCGCTGGCCGACACCGACCAAAGGGTGGCCGACGGCAAGCCGGTGGCGCCCAGCTTCTTGCTGGCCTGCCTGCTGTGGCACGACGTGCTGGCCGGCTGGCAGCAGCGCCAGGCCGACGGTGAGCATGCGGTGCCGGCGCTGCAACAAGCGGTGGACGCGGTGTTCGATGCCCGCATCGGCGACATTTCGGGCCGCGGCAAGCTGGGCGCTGACATGCGCGAGATCTGGATGATGCAGCCGCGTTTTGAGCGCCGGCAAGCCAACACCGCGCTGTCGATGATCGAGCAGGCGCGCTTTCGTGCCGGCTTTGACTTTTTGCGGCTGCGCGCCGATGCGGGTGAGGCGCCGGTGGAGCTGGCCGAGTGGTGGGAGGATTTTTCACTCGGCAGCGACGACGAGCGCGAGGCCTTGCTGGTGGCGGTGCGCGAGGCGCAGCGCAGCGCCCCGCGCCACGCACCGCGCAAAACTGCCACGCCGCACGCCACCAAGCCGGCGGAGGTGGCCGCAGCGCTGCCGCAAACCGAGGGAGCCGAGCAAGGCGAGGGCGCTGCGGATGCCGCGCCCGATGGCGCCGAAGACGGCGACGCCACGCCCGCTGGCGATGCACCCGCCCGCAAACGGCGCCGGCGCCGCCGCAAGCCAGCGGCGGGCGACACGCCAGTGCCGGACGCGCCAGCCGCCGGCGAGGCGTGACCGGGCGCTGCGCGCCATGCCTGATCAACCGGCCCAGCGCGCCTACGTCGGCATCGGCGCCAACCTGGGTGACGCCCGGGCCACCGTGGCTGCTGCGCTGACGGCCCTGGCCGCCTTGCCCGGGTGTTGGCTCGTCAAGGCATCGGCCAGCTACCGCTCGGCGCCCGTCAACGCCAGCGGGCCGGATTTCATCAACGCCGTGGCCGCGCTCGACACCACGTTGGCGCCGCTGGCGCTGCTGGCTGCGCTGCAAGCCATCGAGTTGCAATTTGGCCGCCAGCGGCCCTACCCGAACGCGCCGCGCACCCTCGATCTCGACCTGCTGCTGCACGGCCATGCCCTGCTGCAAACCCCTGCGCTCACACTGCCGCACCCGCGCCTGCAGCAGCGCGCTTTTGTCTTGCAGCCCTTGCTGGAGATTGCGCCCGATCTGGCCGCGCCCGGCCTGGGGCCGCTGGCTGGCTGGCTG
>JANLOP010000050.1:0-2844 GCA_031366635.1 Betaproteobacteria bacterium
GCTGCGCGCCGGCAGCGATGCCCAGCTCACCGCCCAGCCGGCGCGCCAACGCCTGGCGCAGGCCCTCGTCACCGGCCGGGTCGCCGTAGCGCAGGGCCTCGGGCGCCTGGCTCAGCGTGCGGCGCAAGGCGCGGTCCAGCAGGCGCTGGTCGAGCCAGGCTTCGGGCAGCGTGCCCATGCCGGGGCCGCCGGGCGCCGAGCCCTGGGCAAACATGCCGCGGATCAGCGCGGTGGCGTGCACCGGCGCGGCCAGCCGGGCGCCGCCTGCGCCGGGCAGCCCGCCTGCGCTGCACGGTTGGGCGGCTGCCGTGCCGGCAGCGCGCTGCGCGGCCTGCGGCTCACGCACAAAAAAGCCGCGTTGCCGGCGCGCTTCCACCAGGCCCTGGGCTTGCAGTTGGTCGTAGGCCGCGACCACGGTGCTGGGGCTCACGCCGTGCTGGCGCGCGCCGTCGCGCACCGACGGCAATCGCGCGCCGGGCGCCAGCGCGCGGGTCTGGATGCGCTCGGCCAGCCGGGCGGCCAGTTGCTCACCCAGGGTTTGTGGGCCCCGGCGTTGCAGCGGGGGGGTGATGGCGGGCTGATCAGAAGGGGCGTTCATCGCAGGGCTTGGGCCAACAAGGGGGACCGGCCGGCAGGTCGGCAAGACAAGCCGCGAGACTGGCGCGACAAGGCTTGCGCGGCATGCAGCGCCGCAGCGTCAGCGCTGAATGCCGCCGCGCGTGTACCGTCAGTCTTGGCGGTACAGACTGGCAAACTGTGCTGCTGAGTGTACCGCTCGTGTGCTGTTTTCGGCCCTAGACTGGCGCGATGCTGCGCACACCCTCTGCCCCGCTGATGCGCGCTGCCAGCCCCACCGCAACCCCAACCTCGACCACCCCCGCACCGCACGGGCTGGCGCGCCGGGCGCAGCGCCTGTCGCCGCAGACCCTGGGCTGGCTGCTGGGCGGCCTGGGGGTGCTCATTGTTGCGCTGTCGATCCCGATGACACGGCTGGCGTCGGGCAGCCTGGCCGCGCCGCAATTGCCTGCGGTGTTTGTGGCCATCGGCCGGGCCGGGCTGCTGGCGGCGGGCTGGTTGCTGGCCACCTGGCCCACCGCGCCGGTGCGGGCGGCGGCCTGGGGCGGGTTTTTGTATGTCTCGGTGTTTTCGATGTGGCTGGGCTTTTTTGCCTGGTACTGCGGCCTGGCGCTGGGTGGCATGCTGCGCGTCAGCCAGATCCAGTTGTTGCAGCCATTTTTGTCGATGGTGCTGGCCGTGCCGGTGTTGGGTGAAACACTGCGCCCGGCGACGGTGGGCTTTTCATTGGCGGTGATGGCCACGGTGTTCTTGTCGCGGCGCATGGCGGTGTCGGCAGCGCGGCCCGCTGCGACATCAAGCGCCAGGTCGGCCGCGTTCTCATCCCGTTGATTTTTTCAGGAGACAGGCCATGAGCCTCTGGACCCAGGCGCGTCGCAGCGCCCGCATGAACCCGTCGATCATCCGCGAAATCCTCAAGGTCACTGAGCAGCCCGGCGTGCTGTCGCTGGCCGGTGGCCTGCCGTCGGCCGACACCTTTCCGGTCGAGGCCATCCGCGACGCCTGCAACAAGGTGCTCACCGACACCCCACGCGCCGCGCTGCAATACGCCACCAGTGAGGGTTTTGCGCCGCTGCGCGAGTGGGTGGCCCAGCACCTGGCGGCGCAGGGCCAGGTGCTCACCTCAGCGCAGGTGCTGGTCACCACCGGCTCACAGCAGGGGCTTGATCTGGTGGGCAAGGTGATGGTGGACGCCGGCGCGCCGGTGGCCGTGGAGACACCCACCTACCTGGGCGCGCTGCAAGCCTTCAACCCCTACGAGCCGATCTACACCAGCCTGGCCGGTGACGCCGATGGCCCGCTGCCCGCCGCGCTGGCGGCCTTGCCGCACGACGCCCCGGGCACGCGCTTTGCCTACCTGCTGCCGAACTTTCAAAACCCCACCGGCCGGGTGATGCCCGAGGCGCGCCGCGCCGCGTTGGTGGCCGCCGCCCAGGCCGCGCGCGTGCCGCTGGTCGAAGACAATCCGTACGGAGACTTGTGGTTCGACGAGGCACCGCCGCCGCCGCTGGCCGCGCTGTGGCCCGAGGGCACCGTCTACCTGGGCTCGTTCTCCAAGGTGCTGTCGCCCGGCTTTCGGCTGGGCTACATCGTGGCGCCCCAGGAGCTGTGCCCCAAGCTGCTGCAAGCCAAACAGGCCGCCGACCTGCACACCCCGGGCTTCAACCAGCGCGTGCTGTTCGAGGTCATCCGCAGCGGCTTTCTCGACCAACATGTGCCTACCATCCGCGAGCGTTATCGACGCCAGCGCGATGCCATGGCGGCGGCCCTGGTGCGCCACCTGCCCGAGGGCAGCGAATGGCAAACGCCGCACGGCGGCATGTTCTTCTGGATCCGCCTGCCGCCCGGCTGCGACGCGCTGGCCCTGCTGCCGCAGGCGGTGGCGGCCGGCATCGCCTTTGTCCCCGGAGGCGCCTTCTACGCCCATGCGGCTGATCCGCGCACGCTGCGCCTGTCGTTCGTCACCCTGTCGATCGCGGAGATCGATGACGCCGTGGCCACGCTCGGCCGCGTGCTGCGCGGGCATCTGGACGCCATGCCCGAGGCCGCGCCATGAGGTCCGGCGCCCAGGACGCCCCGGATACCCAAGTCGCCCATGACGCCCATGACGCCCTGGCCAACCTGCGCGACGCCGCGCGCACCGTGCACGCCGTCATGCCGGCCACGCCGCAGTACCGCTGGCCGCTGCTCGAAGCGGCGCTGCAAGGCGAACCCGGCGACGGCACCGAGCTGTGGCTCAAGCACGAGAACCACAGCCCGGTGGGCGCC
>JANLOP010000063.1:0-11801 GCA_031366635.1 Betaproteobacteria bacterium
CCGGTGATCAGCGGCGGCGCACCCAGCCCGCACCCGATCCAGGGCATCGGCGCCGGCTTCATCCCCGACAACCTGCACACCGGCCTGCTGGACGGCGTGATCCAGGTCGAGGCCGAAGCCGCCCGCGAGATGGCCCGCCGCGCCGCGCGCGAAGAAGGCATGCTGGTGGGCATCTCCAGCGGCGCCACGCTGGCGGCCATCGCCCAGCAGCTGCCCAAGCTGCCGGCCGGCGCCCGGGTGCTGGGCTTCAACTACGACACTGGGGAGCGCTACCTGTCGATTGAAGGATTCTTGCCGGCCTGAGCGCGGCGCTTGCCGGCTGCGTTGCCCGGTCTCAAAGCCGCGCCTCGGCCCAACGCGCCCGATGGATGATGAACGGGGTCGGCCAGTCGCGCCGTGCACGGCTTGTAAAAGCGGCGGCTGGCCCTGCAGCAACGCGCCGCTTGCGTCGAACAAAGTCAGTGCATCGCGCACCGGCCCGCGCACCGCCGCCACACAGTGCGGCGCGATCTCGGCACCCGCAGGGGGTTGAGGCGCCACTTCAGCGCCGGCATCGCCAACCAGGCCACACCGTTTGCATGGCCTGATCCTGGCCTGAGTAGGCAGGGCCCACTGGCTGTCGTCAAACCACTCGCGCATCCCCAAATTGTCGCGGCACTGGCTCGTTATTGGCGCCAAGTAGCGGTCAGAATCGACGCAAAGACAAATCGACAGGGGGAAAACATGGCACCCGACAGCCTGACTGGCTTGGGCCTTTACTGGGGCAAGGCGCGCCCCGGCCAGGCCACGGCGCACTGCCACTTGCTGGCCTACCACAGCATGGATGTGGCGGCGGTGGGCATGGCCGCGCTGCAGCGCCTACCCGGGCTGCGTGCGCTGTTCACCCGCCGGCTGGCATTGCCTGACCACTTGATCGAGCCCTGGATCGCTTTCTGGCTGGCACTGCACGACTTGGGCAAGTTTGCCGAGTCGTTTCAAAGCCAGTGCCCCGATGTCTTCGAGTGGCAGCGCGGCCGGCCACCCAACCCTGCCAAACCCTACACCCTGCGCCATGACAGCCTGGGCATGCTCTTCTGGAAGGACGTGCTGCGCGACCAGGTCATCGACCAGGCCTGGTTTGGCCCGCAATCAGAAGATCTGGCCGATGGCCTGGACTGGTGGGCCCGCGCCAGCACCGGCCACCACGGCCAGCCGCCGACTGAGGGTGACCACTGGCGCCAGCATTTCGACCCGCAGCAAGACCGGGCCGCCGCGCTGGCCTTTGTCGATGCGATGCGCCAGCAATTCATCAGCGCCGAATTGGCCGATGCGATTGCCAAGCTCGACCCATCGGCCTTCCTGGCGGCCAGCGCGGAGCTGTCGTGGTGGCTGGCCGGGCTGGCGGTGCTGGCCGACTGGCTGGGGTCGAACACCTTGTACTTCCCGTACCAGGACCAAGCCCTGCCACTGGCTGACTACTGGCAGCAGGCCGAGCGCCAAGCCGCCCAAGCGCTGGGCGCCAGCGGGGTGCTGCCGCCGCCCAGCGCCCGCGAAATGCCGTTTGCCGGCTTGTTTGCGCACATCAGCAAGCCCTCGCCTCTGCAGCAATGGGCCACGTTGACACCACTGCACGGTGGCCCGCAAATCCACTTGCTGGAGGACGTGACCGGCGCCGGCAAGACCGAAGCAGCGCTGATGCTGACGCACCGTTTGATGGCCACCGGCTGTGCCGACGGCTTTTTCATCGCGCTGCCCACCATGGCCACCGCCAATGCGATGTACGGCCGCGTCGCCGATGCCTACGCCAAGCTGTTTTCGGGCGACGCCAGCCTGGTACTGGCCCATGGCCAACGCCGCTTGGTGGACGACTTTGCGGCCACCGTGCTGCCGGCCGGGCAGGACGAGCACGACGCCCGGCAGTTGGACGACACCGCGTCCGCCCGTTGCACCGCCTGGCTGGCCGACCACAACAAACGCGCGCTGCTGTCGCCGGCCGGGGTGGGCACCATCGACCAGGTGCTGCTGGCGGTGCTGCACAGCAAACACCAGTCACTGCGCCTGCTGGGCCTTGTTCGCAAGGTGCTGGTGATCGACGAAGTGCATGCCTGCGACGTCTACATGCAGGGCGTGCTGGAGGTGCTGTTGGCCTTCCATGCCCGGGCCGGCGGCAGTGCTGTTCTGCTGTCAGCCACCTTGCCGCAACGCATGAAGCAGGGCTTGCTGGCGGCGTTTGCCCGAGGCGCAGGTCAACGTGCGCCCGAAGCTGCCCACGTGGGCTATCCGCTGATCACGTCCTGGTCGGCGGGCGCCGCAGAACCGCTGGTGCAGTGCCCGATCAACACCCGCCCGGATGTGCAGCGCCGGGTCAATGTGCACAGCAGCTGCGACACCGCCGAGGTGGTGGCCGCCGTCATGCAAGCCCTGGCAGCCGGCCAATGCGTCTGCTGGGTGCGCAACACGGTGGCCGATGCGCTGGCCGCGTATGCGCAATTTCAGCCGCAGTTGGCGCCAGACAAGTTGCTGCTGTTCCACGCCCGCTTTGCGCTGCGCGACCGGCTGGACATGGAAGCGCAGGTGCTGGCCTGCTTTGGCAAGGACAGCATGGCCCACCAACGTGCCGGTCGGCTGCTGATCGCCACCCAGGTGGTGGAGCAATCGCTGGATGTCGATTTCGACCTGCTGGTGACCGATCTGGCACCCATCGACCGCATCATCCAGCGCGCCGGCCGGTTGCGCCGGCACCGGCGTGCAGCCGATGGCACACCTTTGATAGACCCGGCAGCCGCCGATCAGCGCGGCGAGCCCTGGCTGTGGGTGCTGACACCGCCGTGGACCGACACGCCCGACGCCCGCTGGTTCAAGGCTGCCTTCCCCAAGGCGGCGGCGGTGTATGCCCACCACGGCCAGAACTGGTTGACCGCACAAGCGCTGCGCGGCGATGACGGTGGCGCCGATGGCGGCTTCACGATGCCCGACGATGCCCGCCGTTTGATCGAGAGTGTGTTTGGCGCCGACGCCGAGATCCCGCCCGGCCTGGACGCCAATGCCCTGGCGGCCCAGGGACAGGCCTTCGCAAACCTCGGCCAGGCGCAGATGAACAGCTTGACCTTGTCACAGGGCTACCAGCGTGGTGGCATCGACTGGTGGGCTGACGCCAAGACCCCATCCCGCCTGGGCGAAGCCAGCAGCACCGTGACCTTGGCGCGCTGGGTGGACGGCCGCCTGCGGCCCTGGGTGGATGGCCCCAACGGCTGGGCTTACAGCAGCTTGCGCCTGGCAGAGCGGCTGATCGCCGCCACCGCACCGGCAAGCGATGCGCGGCAACAAGCGGCGCTGGACGCCACGTTGGCCGAACTGCCCGCGCAGGGCCGCTGGACGGTGTTGTTGCCGCTGTCGCTGACGCCGCAAGGCTGGGTGGGCGAGGCCCTGGCCGCACCGCGCCAAGGCCAGTCGCCACGCCGCTTGCGCTGGTGCTACGACGCACAAATGGGGCTGCGTTTGCTGGACGACGCGGCCACTGACCCACCCACCAAGGAGGACCCCGAGGCATGAACTTGCTGCACGACCCCTGGATGCCGGTGCGCGACGCCGCCGGCCAGCGCCACTGGATCACACCCGATCAACTCAGCGATCCGCAGTGGCTGGCTTTCGATGCTGATCGGCCTGATTTCAACGGTGCGCTGGCGCAGTTTGCGATTGGCCTGCTGCAAACCACCACGCCGGTGGGCAACAGCATTGAGTGGCGTGGCTTGTTCAATACGGCACCCACGGCGGACCTGCTGCGGCAGTGGTTTGAGCCGGTGGCAGCGGCGTTTGAGCTGGATGGTGATGGGCCGAGGTTTATGCAGGACCGGCACCTCAAACCATCAGCGTCTAAACAACGCGACGAAGACTCCGGCGGACTCGAGAGCATCCAACAGCTCCTGATCGATTGCGCCGGTGAGGGCGAAAAAGCCGACAACAACACCGATCTCTTCATCAAACGGAAAAAAGCAGACTACGGCCTTTGCGAAGGCTGCTGCGCAATCGCTTTGTATACGCTGCAAGCGAATGCACCTGGCGGCGGACGAGGCTATTTGGTTTCGATTCGGGGCGGCGGTCCACTCACAACGCTGGTTCGATCAGCGGTTGAACGCACACTCTGGCACGACCTTTGGTTCAACGTGATGGACCGAGCCCAGTTCGATAGCCGGCCAGGACGCCCGGATGAGACTGACCAGCGGTTCACATTTCCTTGGCTCGCCAGTCTTCGTTTTCTGCAGCCTGGTGGTATCTCGACCCTCCAGTTCGAAGGGCCAAAAGGCGGGCCGAAACCAACAGAAGAGGAGAAACCACGCCTTCAGCCTGTGCAGGTAACGCCATCACACGTCTTTTGGGGCATGCCGCGCCGGATCAAACTGGACTTCGGCCAAAGCACGCCCGGCAACTGCGGTATTTGTGGTCGGGTGAGTGCTCGACTAACAAGCCGCTACCTGACCAAGAACTACGGCCTGAACTACAAGGGCACCTGGACACATCCGCTTTCGCCGTACTACGAAATGAAAGGCGACTGGCTCCCAGTGCATCCACAGCCTGATGGTGTGGGCTACTGCCACTGGCTGGGTTGGGTGCTGGGCACAGCGAGCAAAGGGGCGTCAACTCAGGTCGCCCAAGTTGTAGATCGTGCGTTGACGCTATCGCATCGTCAGACCGGTGGCGCCCTTCGCTTATGGGTGTTTGGCTATGACATGGACAACATGAAAGCGCGCTGCTGGTACGACGCCAGTCTGCCGCTGTATGGATTGGCGGACTGCCAACCCAAAGCGCGTGCCGCTGTGCAAGCCGAAGTAGGACGTTGGATCAACGCCGCCGACTTGGCATCGGACTGTTTGCTCTGGTCCGTCAGAGATGCTTGGTTTTCCGACATCCCCAAGAAAAAAGCGGAGATCGGCAAGAAGCTTGGGCACACCAAAGCAGCTTTCTGGACCACCACGGAAGCCCCGTTCTACCGTCACCTGCAAGCCTTGATTGACGCCGCACGCAATGGCGTCGAGCACCCAGCCCTGGCCGTGCGCCAAGCTTGGCACGCCAAACTGGTAAGCACCGCGCTGCGGCTTTTCGACCAAACCTTTGTCGGCACCGGCGCCGTCGAGCGCCAGAACCCGCGCCGCACTGCGCTGGCCCACAAGCAACTGGGCCGCAACCTGCACGGCCCCAAGCTGCGCATGGCGCTGGGCCTGGCCACCGACGATCCCGGGCCCAAACCCCCGCGCAAAACCGCAAAGAGCACTGCAAAACCCCCACCCAAGGAGTCCGCATGAACCCGCTCAACTTCCGTCCAGACCAAGCCTGGGGCGATCTGCTGCTGCGCTGGTGGCAAGGCCTGGACAACGACCGGGGCGGCCGCGCCGCGCTGCGCCGTGCGCCCGACATCACCGCCGTGGTGATGCTGCCGGCCTTTCAGCAGCTGCACCGCCGCTTGCTGGCCGCCGGCTGGCCGGCAAACACCTGGCGCAACGACCACCTGGCCGCAGCGGCCGGCCTGCTGGCCCATGTCAGGCAACACCAGCCGCAGGCGCTGCCGGTGGCGATGAGCCAGCGCGACGGCGACAAGCCGCGCGTCAGCCCGTTGCGCTTTACCCGCCTGCTGGAGTCACCCGACATCGATGCGCTGTTCACAGGCTTGCGGCGCGCACTGCCGCTGCTGCAACACCAGGCCGATGTGCTGGCCCTGGCCACCGACGTGGTCAATTGGGGCGACGCCGTCAAAAAGCGCTGGGCCTATGGCTACGACTGGCCCGACAAGGCCAGTGGCTGACATATCGCTCGATGCCAATCCAATTTATCCATCACGGTCACCAACACCCCAGGGAGAACCCACCATGTCGCGCTTCATTCAACTGCATGTGCTCACCGCCTACCCGCCGTCCAACCTGAACCGCGACGACACCGGCCGGCCCAAGACCGCGCTGGTCGGCGATGCGCTGCGGCTGCGCGTGTCGTCGCAGAGTTTGAAGCGCGCTTGGCGCACGTCGGATGTGTTCGAGGCCGCCGTCGGTCAGCAACTGGGCACACGCACCAAGATGATCGGTGTCGAGGTGTTCAAGACGCTGACCGGCGCCGGCATCGCCGACAAGCCGGCGCGTGAATGGGCGCGCACCATCGCCGGTCAGTTTGGCAAGCTGAAAGCCGACAAAAAGAGCGAGACCAATGACGACCTGCACATCGAGCAGCTGGCCCACCTCAGCCCCGAAGAGTTGGCCAGCATCGATGCGCTGGCCCAGGCCTGCGAGGCGCGTAACAGCGAGCCTGGCGCTGACGAACTGAAGCTGCTGCGCAAGCCCCGTGCGGCGGTGGATATCGCGATGTTCGGCCGCATGCTGGCCGACACACCCGCCTTCAATATGGAAGCCGCCGTGCAAGTAGCCCACGCCATCACAGTCCACAAATCCGCCGTCGAAGACGACTTTTTCAGTGCCGTGGACGATCTGAACCAAGGCCTGGAAGACAAAGGCGCTGGCCATATTGGCGAGCGTGGCTACGGCGCCGGCTTGTTCTACCTCTACATCTGCATCAACCGCGAACTGCTGCTGGAGAACCTGGGCGGCGACCAAGCCCTCACCGCCCAGGCCCTGGAAGCACTGCTGCACGCCGTCACCCAGGTCTCGCCCACCGGCATGCAAAACAGTTTTGCCTCGCGTGCACATGCCAGCTACCTGCTGGCCGAAAAAGGCAAGCAGCAACCGCGCTCACTGGTGCAGGCCTTCCTGAAGCCCGTCAAACCCTATGGCGACCGCGACATGCTGGCGCTGGCAGTGGCCGCGCTCACCCAGCGCTGCGACAACTTCGACAAGGTCTACGGCGCCTGTGCCGACAGCCGCTGCCATTTCGATGTCGAGGCGGCCGAGGGCTCCCTGGCCGAAGTGGTGGCCTTCGTCAAGGGGTAGACCATGCAGTTCCTGGTCTTCCAGTTGCAAGCCGCCCTGGCCGCCTGGGGCGATGTGGCAGTGGGTGAAACCCGTGGCAGCCGCGATCACCCGGGTGAGTCGGCCTTGATCGGCCTGCTGGGTGCGGCGCTGGGTGTGCGGCGCGAAGATGAAGCCGCCCATGCCGCGTTGCGCGACGGCTACCGCTTCGCAGTCGGCGTGGTGGCTGCCGGCCCCTTGCTGCGCGATTACCACACCGCCCAGGTGCCCGGCCGCACGGCGCTCAAAGGTCGGCCGCACCACACCCGGCGCGACGAACTGGCCCTGCCCAAGCACGACCTGCACACCATCCTGTCCACCCGCGACTACCGCCAGAACACCGCTTGCGCTGTGGCGGTGCACGCGCTGCCGGATGCGCCGCACACGCTGGCCGCGCTGGCACAGGCGCTGCGCGAACCCCGCTTTGTGCTGTACCTGGGCCGCAAATGCTGCCCACCCGCCGCACCGCTGGCGCCGCTGGTGGCTGATGCCGAATCGGCCCATGCCGCGATCACCGCCTACCTGGCCGCCACCGACCCACCGGCCACGCTGCGCTGCCTGGCTTGGCCCGACGGCATGCCCGCCGGCGTGCCAGCCCATCTGAGCGCAGCGCGTAAAGACCGGCTGATCCGCCGCCAGGGCTGGCATTTTGGCGACCGCACCGAACACCTGGCCCTGCTGGCCGAGGACGACTGAGCATGCACTTCAGCCTGATCACCCCCACCCCCGGCCATGAGCGCGATGCCGCGCACGAGTGGACCCGCAGCGCTTACGTTGAACACCAATGGCTGTGGCAGTTTTTGCCGGCGCCGCCCGGCACGCCGCGCAGCTTCCTGTTCCGCCGCCGTGATGTGGACGGCTTGCCCCGGTTTTATGTCGTCTCTGACCGCGCACCGGTCGCACCGTCGCCCCACTGGCAGGTGCAAAGCAAGCCCTACACACCCGCGCTGGCGGCAGGCGACCGCGTGGCTTTTGAGTTGCGCGCCAACCCGGTGGTCACCATCCGCAACGCCGCCGGCAAAGCAGCCCGGCACGACGTGGTGATGCAGGAGAAAGCCCGGCTGCTGAAGGGCAAGCAACTCGCCCGCTGGGCCGACTGGCAGACACCCGACCGGCCCGCCCTGCCCAACCTGGTGCAGCGCACTTGCAGCCAATGGTTGCAGGCGCGCTGCCAGCAGTTGGGCATCGCGCTGGATGAGCCCACGCTGCGCGTTGAAGGCTATGCGCAGCACCGGGGCAAAAACGATGCGCTGCGTTTCTCAACAATTGATTTCAGCGGCAGCCTGCGGGTGGTGGACCCGGATGCGCTGCGCCAGGCGCTGGTGGCCGGCGTTGGCCACGCCAAAGCCTTCGGCTGCGGCCTGCTGCTGATCCGCCCCATCGGCTAAGCTGTAATGGCACTGCACAACGGCTGGAGATTGCCCATGCACACCCTCACCACCGAAGACCTGGCGCGTGAGCCCCAGCGCCTGCTTGACGATGCGCAGCGTGGCCAGACCAGCATCGTCACCCGGGCGGGTGAGCCCGTCATGCTGGCCGTGCCGCTGGGGCCGGGCGACGCATCGCGCGAAGTGCGCCTGGACATCGCCGCCAGCCTGTATGACCGCGACCAGATCAGCCTGGGGCTGGCCGCACGCATCGCCGGCCTGTGCTACAGCGACATGATCAACGAGTTGGGCCGGCGCGGCATCGCCACCATCCGCCTGCAGCCCGGCGATCTGGAGCGCGAGCTTGCTGCTTTCGAGCGTTGACATCGTTGTCAGCGATGCCGGGCCGCTGATCTCGTTGGGGCGGCTGGATCTGCTGTCGCTGCTGCCCGCCCTGTTTGCCAAGGTTCAGGTGCCGCAACAGGTGCTGGATGAATGCCTGGTCAGGCCCGAGCAGGCCGATCCCCGCCGCGTCAGGGCGGCGCTGGGCGCCGGCTGGATTCAGGTTTGCGAAACGGTGCCTGATCTTGGGCCAGCGGAATTGGGCCTTGGCGAGCGCGCGGCCATCGGGCGTGCACTGGAGATCGGCGCCGGCTTGCTGGCCGACGACTTTGCTGCTCGCCGCTATGCGCTGAGCCAGGGCCTGGCGGTGATCGGCACGCTGGGTGTGCTGGCCATGGCCAAGCGGTCCGGGCGGCTGGAAAGCATTGCGCCGCTGATCGAGCGCCTGCGCGCCGGTGGCCAACGTTTGAGTCATGCGGCGGTGGCCGCAGCGCTGGCTGCCGCCGGGGAGCCACCGATTTGACCGGCCTGCTGCCCCCCCTCAAACCGATCCCGATCAAAGAGCGGGTCTCGGTGATCTTTGTCGAGCGCGGCGAGATCGACGTGCGCGACGGCGCCTTTGTGGTGGTCGATGTCACCGGCATCCGCACCCACATCCCCGTGGGCGGTGTGGCCTGCATCATGCTGGAGCCCGGCACCCGGCTGTCGCACAGCGCGGCGGCGCTGGCCGCACGGGTGGGCACCTTGCTGGTATGGGTGGGCGAGGCGGGTGTGCGGCTGTACTCCGCCGGCCAGCCCGGCGGCGCGCGGTCTGACCGGCTGCTGTACCAGGCCAAGCTGGCGCTGGACGACAACCTGCGGCTGAAAGTGGTGCGCAAGATGTACGCCATCCGCTTTGGCGAAGAGCCGCCCGCGCGCCGCAGCGTGGAGCAATTGCGCGGCATCGAAGGCGTGCGCGTGCGCCAAACCTACCAGTTGCTGGCGCGCCAGTTTGGCGTGGCCTGGGCCGGCCGCAACTACGACGCCCAAAGCTGGGACGCTGCCGACCTGCCCAACCGCTGCCTGTCGGCCGCCACGTCCTGCCTTTATGGCGTGACCGAAGCGGCGGTACTGGCGGCGGGTTATGCGCCGGCGGTGGGCTTCATCCACACCGGCAAGCCACTGTCCTTCGTCTACGACATTGCTGATATCTACAAGTTCGAGACCGTGGTGCCGGTGGCCTTCAAGGTGGCGGCGTCCCGGCCAGCCGGCAACCCCGAGCGAGCGGTTCGGCTGGCCTGCCGCGACATCTTCAGGCAGAGCAAGCTGCTGGACCGGATCATCCCGGACATCGAAGACATCCTGGCGGCCGGTGAAGTGCCGCGCCCCGAAGCGCCGGCCGATTCAGTGGGCCCGGCGCTGCCCAACGCGGAGAACATCGGCGATGCTGGTCATCGTGCTTGAAAACGCGCCGCCCCGGCTGCGCGGCCGGCTGGCGGTATGGCTGCTGGAGGTGCGGGCCGGGGTCTACGTGGGCAACTACAGCAAACGGCTGCGTGAGCACATCTGGGGGCAGGTGGAAGAAGGGCTGGAGGACGGCAACGCGGTGATGATGTGGCGCAGCCTGGCCGAGGCCGGGTTCGATTTCAAGACGCTGAGCAAGAACCGGCGCATGCCGGCCGATTTTGATGGGGTGCAACTGGTGAGTTTTCATCCAGAGCCGGGCAATGACGGAGACCCTTGACAGCACGCGGGGACGGGAGATTTGATCGGTAGATTTCGGTGTGCCGTTTTTCTGCTTTGAAATCAACGGGTTGAAGGAAGTGCGTTCCCCACGGGCGTGGGGATGAACCGCTGTGACGATCCTGCGCCAGCAGACGGCACTGGCGTTCCCCACGGGCGTGGGGATGAACCGAATCGGACCGCGCCGTTGTTGCCGGCCGAGATGCGTTCCCCACGGGCGTGGGGATGAACCGTCACTCCAGGCGGCCAGCAGCATCAGACGGCCCGCGTTCCCCACGGGCGTGGGGATGAACCGATCGCACCAGCGAGTTCGCAACCTGGGCCCCCGCGTTCCCCACGGGCGTGGGGATGAACCGACTTCGGCGACGTGAGCGATGCGCTGCAAATGGCGTTCCCCACGGGCGTGGGGATGAACCGGCGTTCTGTCGAACGCGCTTGCGTTGGCCCTGGCGTTCCCCACGGGCGTGGGGATGAACCGATCGACTCGCAAACGCCCAGCCAGCAGTGGGCGCGTTCCCCACGGGCGTGGGGATGAACCGTTTCGCGTCGGCCGGATGATCTGCAGCCCGTCGCGTTCCCCACGGGCGTGGGGATGAACCGCGGGACACCAGGTCGGCGACTGTGGCGTAGATGCGTTCCCCACGGGCGTGGGGATGAACCGTTGGGCGCCGAGTGAAGGTGCTGCACGGTTACGCGTTCCCCACGGGCGTGGGGATGAACCGGCCATGTCGTCTCCTCTCGTTTCAGGGTTGGGGCGTTCCCCACGGGCGTGGGGATGAACCGCGCACGGTCTTGTAGGGCGTGCCGGGTGCCGTGCGTTCCCCACGGGCGTGGGGATGAACCGCCGACGAGGCAGCCTGGCATGACGGTGATGCTGCGTTCCCCACGGGCGTGGGGATGAACCGTGACTTATTTAGCAGCGACTCTTCGCTGCCATGCGTTCCCCACGGGCGTGGGGATGAACCGGGCAGTTGCGCCGGCCAGCGCCCCGGTACCGATGCGTTCCCCACGGGCGTGGGGATGAACCGACCTTAGCGGATTTAACTTCATCGCCTCGGGTGCGTTCCCCACGGGCGTGGGGATGAACCGCAGTGATGCCGACCCGGTGCAGCCGCTGCTCAAGCGTTCCCCACGGGCGTGGGGATGAACCGCCGGTGGACTGGATGTACTCGCCCACCGAGATGCGTTCCCCACGGGCGTGGGGATGAACCGGCTGCGATTTCACGAACCGGCTGATGAATGACGCGTTCCCCACGGGCGTGGGGATGAACCGACTGGCGCGAGAACAAGGGAGTCGAGATCAGCGCGTTCCCCACGGGCGTGGGGATGAACCGTGTGGTGATGCCGGCGCTGACAGCCAGGCCGGGCGTTCCCCACGGGCGTGGGGATGAACCGTTGCGCGTCGGCCGGATGATCTGCAACCCGTCGCGTTCCCCACGGGCGTGGG
>JANLOP010000069.1:0-2606 GCA_031366635.1 Betaproteobacteria bacterium
GGCAGCATGGCCATGCTGTCCATCGTGCTGACCTCGAAGCGGTCGGCGTTTTGCTGCAAGAACCGGCACAGCGCGGTCAAGCGCCGCTGATTGATGCGGTCGGCACGCGCAGCCGAGCGCATGTCGCCCTTGACAAACTCATGGCAATGCGTGAGCAGCACCACCGACGGCATGCCCGCCGCATGGGCCCGCTCAAGCAGGCACTTTGCCTCGCCGAATGATGTGCCGGTGATCGTCAGCACCTTGCGGTGGGTGCGCCGCCCCAGACGCAGGTCGGCGTAGGTCAACACCGGCAACTCGGCGATGCCGTCGATGAAGTGGATGCCGGCGTTGAGTTGCAGCTCGGGCTCTTGCGGCTCGAAGACGGCCCGCCCGACGTTGGACGCCACCGTCAACCCGACCTGGGCCATGGCCCGGTAAACCTGTCGGTCCACCATCAGATTGCCGGTGCGCAGCGCCACCGGCGCCGGCAAACCCCAGCGGCCAAAGGTGTCTATGCCGCGGCGCATCCAGGCCACCAATTGCCCGACCGGCCGGCCATGCATGTTGTCGGTGGGCCGCACCAGCGCGAGTTGGTCCTGCCACTGCGGATGGTCAAAATAAGTCCACACCGGGTGCAGGTGAAGCTGCATGTCGTGCCCGGCAGCGGCGATGCGCTGCGTGATCTGGCCCATCGGCTGGTCGCCGAAGTACGCTGTCTGCAGCGCGTCGACAAAAAAGGTGGCGCGCACGCCGGCGGCCGCAAACGTCTCCAACATGAACGCCAGCCCCTCAGATCGCCCGGCCACCTCGCACAACACGTTCTGCGCCCCGATGGGCGCCAGCGTTTGCGGCGCAGCAAAAGCGCCACCGATGCTGAACTCGGTGTCGATGGTGATGAACACCCGGGTTTTCATCGGCGCCGCTCCGCCATCGGCACGCCGGGCACCGGGGCAAGATGACCTGCCGCTGTCATGGCCGGCTCGTCCACAGATTGCTCGCCATGCGCGTGGCAAAGGCCAGCGGCCGTTGATCCCAGGGGCAAAAACGCGGGATTTGCAGCAAATCTGTGCAGGCATGTGCCGCGCCCCGCGCCGTGGTCACCGCCGCACGAAAGCCAACGCGCCGCACGATGTCCACGCTGTCGTCGGTGTAGTCGTCTGCCGGCCTGCCGTTCGGGTAGGCAAACAACGGCACCGGCTCGCCCAGCAGCGCCTCCAGCGCTTGTTTGCTGTCAGCAATTTCGCGCTCGGCGGCGGCCTGCGGCAGCCGCGCCAGAATGGGATGCGTCACGGTGTGCGCGCCGATCTGCATGCCGGCCCGGTGCAGCGCCTGGATTTGTGGGGCGCTCATCATCAGGTTGTCGGGTAGCGCCGCCGACGAGCGCTCAGCCACGGCTTGCACCCAGGCATCGCGCTCGGCAGCGGGCAGGTATTTGATGTCGCCGATAATTTGCGCGATGGCCGTGCGCCGTTGCGCCATCGAGCCCAGCGCCAGGCAACCCAGCGCAGCGGCCGCCGTGCCCTGCAGGTCTAGCACGGGCAGTGGTGAGCGGCGCACCGACTCGATGACTGTGTCGTTCCACATCCGGCCGCCGCCGATAAACCCGGTGGCGATGAAGACGGTGGCGCACAGGCCGTGGCGTTGCAGGATGGGCAGCGCGGTGTCATGGTTGTCGGCATAACCATCGTCGAAAGTAATGGCCAGTGCCCGCGCCGGCAGCGTGCCGCCGCGCAAGCGCTCAACCGCTTGATCAAGTGGCAACACATTGAACCAGCCGCTGACCCAGGCGCAAAGGCGGTCGAAGCGGTCGGCATGCACTTCGTCGGGGAACAACGGATCGATGGCCGGCCGCACCCGGTGCAGGATCAGGACGGACAGCCGGCCGCTCGGCCCGGATGGCGACAGCAGGCCGAGCAGGCTGGGCAGCATCACGCGCGCCCCGGCAGCATCATGGTCTCGGTTGCCCGGTGGGCGTCTGGCGAGGCCGACCCAAAGACACCGGTGGGCTCTTGCAGCCAGCGTTTTTCAGTCATCCAGCGGTTGACGACGACCAGCATCACCAGGATGTTGTACGGCAGATCGAAGTAAGCCAGGCTGAGAAAGGCCCCGCCCACCGCAAAACCCAGGATCGATACCTGGCACATGCCCGCCAGCAGGTGCACCCAGGCCGTGGCCGGGTCCAGCAGGGCCGTGCGTCTGATTTTGCCCGCCAGGCTGAAACTCAAGCCCAGCATCAGCACATAGATAAACAGGCCAAAGTAACCGTGTTCACCCAGCATGGAAAAGTAAATACTGTGCGCCACCTGGTTGTGGGTAGATTCTGGTAAGTATTTGTCGTAGATTTCACGGGTGTAGATCGCAAACCCGCCACCCCAGGGCCGGTCGCGCGCCAGATTAATGGTCATCTGCCAAGATAACAGCCGTGCACTGGCTGATGCGTCCTGCTCAAAAGTCTGGATCGTGCCCATGCGCTCGTCCCAACTGGCGGGCATGAAAGCAATCAACGCGGCCGCAACGGCGGTGATGGTCAGGCCGGTGACCACTTTGCGCTTCAAGCGAAACCATAAAAAAAGCCCCATCGCACTGATGGCCAGCAAGGCGCCGCGCGATTGCGTGCCGAGCGC
>JANLOP010000100.1:0-11909 GCA_031366635.1 Betaproteobacteria bacterium
TGGGTCGCGGTCATGATTTCAACCACGTAAACCATCTTGCCGCGCTTTTTCTCCACCGTCACGCCGGTCACCTTGCCGGGCATGGTCTTCAGTGCGGCGGTTTTGGCCTGCTCTTCGGTGATGCCGCCGGCCGCCGCCGACGCCGGCTGCGCGGCGGCCGGCCCGGCGGGCCCGAGCAGCGCGCACGCGCCCAGCAGCGCGCAGGCAAACCGGCGGGTCGGCGAGCGATGAAACAGCGTGGTTGGCATGGGTGTGCTCCTGATCTGGCCGGGTGGTTGGGGTTGTCCGGCTCACTTGCCGGCGGTGGTGAAGGCGGTTTCGATGAAGGTGGCGTTGCCGTCTTTGGCCACGCTGCCGATTTCAAGCTTGTATTCGGTGGCCGGCTGCAAAAAACCCGCTGGCACGGCAAAAGTCGTGTTGCTGGCGGCCAATCTGGCCCGCACCTCGCGGCCCGATTTCTCATTGACGATCACCACCACAAACGCGTCCAGGCCCTTGACGGCCGACCAGGCGATTTGCAGGCCCTGGTGCGGCACGCCGGTGGCGTCGGCCCGCGGCCGAACGAAAGCCGTAGCCTCTGGGAAGGCATGGCTGAGCGTGGCCTTGCCGGCCAGCGCGGCGCCGTCGGTGCCGCGCCCGGTGAACGTGTACACCCCGGCCGGAAAATCAGCCTGCACCCGGCCGTCATTGGCCGGCTCGGGCGATTCAAGCGCCAGGTGGCGCAGGCCCAGTTTGGAGTCAGGCGCCTTGAAGTCGATCACGGTGCGGCCGTCGGGCGCCACCACCTTCAGCGCGGCCAGGCCGGCCTTGCCGCCGGTGATCTCAAATTTCACCTCGGCGTCTTTGTCCAGCAGGTTGCGCTCGAGAAATACCTTGACCCGCTCAAACCCCTCGTCGGCCTGCGCTGCCAGGGCGGCGGCGCCGAGCGCCAGTGCGATGAGGGTGCGGATCATGGCGTTCTCGGGTGGGCGGCGGGTCGGGGGCGGGTGGGGGCGGGTTGGGGGCGGGTTGGGGGCGGCTGCGGCGCGCGGCGCGGGGGGGCCGATGGTCATGGGGCCGCCAGCACCGGTGCCGCCCGCCCCAGCCCGGCGCGCTGGGCGCTGCCGGCACCAAACCGCAGGTACAGCGCCGGCACCACCAACAGGTTGAGCAGGGTGGACGTGACCAGGCCGCCCAGGATCACCACCGCCATCGGGTACTCGATCTCCTGGCCGGGCAGATCGCCGTAGACCACAAGCGGCAGGATGGCCAGGCCGGCCGCGCCGGCCGTCATCAGGATGGGCGACAGACGCTCCCGCGCGCCGCGCATCACCAGGGCCAGGCCAAAGCGCTCACCCTCTTCGGCTTCCAGGTGCTGAAAGTGGCAGATCATCATGATGCCGTTGCGTGCCGCAATGCCCAGCACCGTGAGAAAGCCCACCAGCGAGCCGAGCGAGACCACACCGCCGGCCGCAAACGCCGCCAGCACACCGCCGGCCAGTGCAAAGGGCAGGGTGAGGAAGGTGATCAGCGCCAGCGGCCAGCTGCGGAACGTCAACTGAAGCAGCAGCAGAATGGCCACCAGCGCCAGCCCCGTGCCCAGCAGGATGCGGGCGCGCGCCGCCTTCAGCTCGGTGTACTCGCCTTGCAGCACGGCGCGGTAGCCGAGCGGGAAGGTGATCTTGTCAAGCCGGGCCTGCACATCCTGGGCCACCGACTCAAGATCGCGCTGGGCCACATTCGCCTGCACGTCCATGCGGCGCGAGCCGCCCTCGCGCCGGATCACGTTCGGGCTGGGCCGGATGGTGATGTCGGCCACGTCAGACAAGCGCACCCGGTCGCCGGTGGGGGTGTCGATCAGCATGCGCTGCAGCGACGTGAGGCTGTGCCGCCACTCGGGCGCTGTCCACACCTGCACGTCATAAGTGCGGCCCGAGTTGAAGATGTCGCCCACCTCCTCGCCGGCCACCAGCGTGGCCGAGGTGCGCCGCAAGTCACCGGGTTTGAGGCCGTAGCGCTGGGCGGCATCGAGCTTGAGCTCGATCTGCACCTCGGGCACCTCGACCAGCAGCTCTTTGTGCAGGCGCACGATGCCGTCGATGTCGGCCATCGCGGCGCGCACCTCTTCTGATTTTTGGCGCAGCACGGCCAGGTCATCGCCAAAGATGCGCACCACGATGGCCTCCCCCGAGCCGGTGAGCACCTCGCGCATGCGCTCTTTGAGGTAGGTTTGCAGATCGCGGTACAGGCCGGGATAGCCGTTGACCATCTCATTGACATCGGCGACGGCCTTGGTGTAGTCGGCTGTGGGCGAGATGCTGATCCAGTTTTCACCAAAGTTGACGCCCACCACCTCATCGGCGGCAAAGGCCTGGCCGATGTGGGCGCCAAAGTTGCGAACCCCCGGGATGGCGCGCAGCTCTTTGCTGGCCCGGGTGGTGATGCGCACCATCTCCGGGTGCGACGTGTCGGGCTTGGTGACCCAGTGCATCAAGAAATCACGCTCTTTGAAATCCGGCAGCAGTGAATGGCCCAGAAACGGCCAGATGCCGATGCCGCACACCGTGACCAGCGCCACCGTGAGGTAAGTGGTGCGCCGGTTGTGGGTGGTCTTGGCCAGCAGCCTTGAATAGCCGCCCGACAGCCAGCCCACCAACGGTGAGCCCTTGCCGCGCAACGGCGCGCCGCGCAGCAGGATCAGGCCCAGCGCGGGTGTGACGGTGACGGCCACCGCCATCGACGCCAGGATGGCCAGCACATAAGCCAGCACCAGCGGCTTGAAGAAGGCGCCCGACAGGCCCTCAAGAAACAACACCGGCAGCACCGCCATCACGACGATCAGCGTGGCGTAAACAATCGGCCGGCGCACCTCAAGCGAGGCTTCAAGAATGATGCGGGCCACCGAGCGCTGGCCGCCAGCGGCGCGCTCCAGCCGCAGGCGGCGCATGATGTTCTCGATGTCGATGATGGCGTCGTCCACCACCGCGCCGATGGCGATGACAAAGCCGGCCAGCACCATCGTGTTCATCGACGCGCCGCTGGCATACAGCACCAGGCCTGCGGCCAGCAGCGACAGCGGGATGGCCACCGTCCCGATCAGCGCAGCGCGCCACTCGTACAAGAACGCAATCATCACCAGCACCACCAGCACGCAGCCAATCAGCAGCGCGTGGGTCAGGTTCTTCAGCGAGTCTTCAATGAAGGTGGCCGGGCGGAAAATCTTGGTGTCGATCTGCACATCGGGCAGGCCGGGCTTCATCGCCTCCAGCGCCGCCTCAACCCCGCGGGTGACCTGCAGCGTATTGCCCCACGGGAATTTCTCGACGATCAACATCAGCCCCGGGCCGTCGTTGATCACCGCGTCGCCAATCATGCCCTGCGGCCCGAAGCGGATATTGGCCACGTCGCCCAGCAGCAGCGGCTTGCCGTTTTTGGTGCCCACCGGCACCTGGGCCAGGGTTTCAGGCGTCTGGCCGGCCGACGTGTGCAGCACCTCCAACCGCTGGTTGGGGGTCTCGATAAAGCCGCCGGTGCCGATGTGCGCGCCTTTGGAGTAGCGCAGCAGGCCCACGTCCAGCGCGTCGGACACCGTCTCTGACACTTCGTCCAGCGTCAGGCCCAGGGTGGCCAGGCGGTCAGGATCGACCTCGACTTGCAGCATCTTCAACTGCTCGCCCCAGATCGCGATGTTGGCCACGCCGGGCACGCCCAGCAGCCGGGCGCGGATCGTCCAGTAGGCCAGCATCGACAAATCCATCACCGGCCGGCTTGCCGAGGTGATGCCGATCTTCATCACCCGGCTGGTGGACGACAGCGGCGGCATCATGAAAGGCGGCGCCGCCCAGCGCGGCAGGTTGGGCGTGGCAATGGCCACCCGCTCGGTCACCAGTTGGCGGGTGCGCAACTCATCCACGCCCTTGCGGAACAGCACCACCACCGACGACAACTGCGGCACTGACTTGGAGCGCAACTCGGCCACGCCGGGCACGCCGGCCAGCGCTTTCTCCAGCGGCAGCGTGACCAGCGATTCAACCTCGCTCGGCGACAGGCCGAGCGCAATCGTCTGGATTTCCACCTTGGCCGGCGCAAATTCAGGGAACACATCGACCGGCATCTCGCGCAGGCGCAAGAAGCCGAAGTACATCAGGCACACGCCGGTGGCGATCACCAAAAAGCGAAAGCGCAGACTGGTATTGACAATCCATCGCATCATGGCGCGGGCCCTCCGGTGGGTTCAGTGCGGGCGGCTGAGCAGGCTAGTGCCCGACGCCGCTCTCAGCGCCGTACAGCTCGGACGCGCCTACCACCACCACCGCCGTGCCCGCCGCAGGGCCGGTCTTGAGCAGCGCCAGCGGGCCCTTGACCGACAGCACCGTGATGGCGTGGCGCACATACACCAGTGGCTCGGGGTTGGTGTAGACCCAGGTGTTGCCCTTCACGTCATACAGCACCGACGCATACGGCGTGCTCAAGACGCCGGCTGAATCCACGGTGACGGGGCCGGTCTTGATGTCCAGCCGCTCGGCGGCCTTTTGCGTCAGCACCACCCGTTTCAGGCTGCTGCCGGTGATCGTCTCGACATGCGACGCGCCCTTGGTTTTGGGGGCGTCGGCGGCCCAACTGATGAGCATGGGCGTCGCGCCCAGTGCCAGCATCAGCAACACGGTGGCGGGATTGACGGGATTGAGCGTGCGCATGGCTTGAACCTCACTGATCATGGCAGGGCAGGGGCTGGCAGGGCGGCCAGGTCAAGGCGGTCTTGCGCTGTGCCAGCGCCAAAGCGCAGGTACATGGCCGGGATGCAAACCAGGTTCAGCAGCGAGACGGTGACCAGACCGCCCAGCACCACCACGGCAGTGGCGTGCACGATCTCCAGCCCGGCGACATTGCCCATCACAACAAACGGCAGCACCAGCACCGCAGTGGTGATGGCGCTGCCGGCCAGGGCCGGAAAGCGCTCAGCCAGGCCGCGCCGCAGCAAGGCCTCGCCAAACGGCTCACCCTGCTGTTCAAGTGCCTGGAAGTGCCGTACCAGGCCGATGCCGTTGCGCACCGCCAGGCCCAGCAGCGTGACAAAACCCAGCAGCGAGCCGAGCAGCATCACCCCGCCGCCCATCTGCATCGCCACAAAACCGCCCAGCAGCGCAATCGGGATGCCGGCCAGGGCGATCAGCGCCAGCCGCCAACTGCCGAGCGCGGCTTGCAGCACCAGAAAGCTGACCAGCGCCGCCGCTACCAGGTAGCTGTACAGCGAGCGCAGCGCGTCGCGCCGCGCAAAGTGCTCACCCACCACCTGGGCGTGGTATTCGAACGGGAACACCACGTCCTTGATACGCCGGGCCACCTCGCGCGACACCGACCCGACATTGCCGCCGATCACATCGGCCTCCACGTCGATGCGGCGCGACACGCCCTGGCGCCGGATCACGCCGGGTGAGGCGATGGTGCGCACGTCGGCAATGTCGGCCAGCCGCACCTGGCCGCCGGTGGGCGTGTCGATCAGCAGGTCGCGCATGTCACTCAGGTTGCTGCGCACCGCCGGGCTGCCCAGCACGACCACATCAAAAACTTTCTGGTCCTGAAACAGCGCGCCCACCGTGATGCCCGACACCAGCGACGACGCAGCGCGGCGCACGTCACCGGGTTTGAGGCCGTGCACCCGGGCTTTGTCGAGATCGACCTTGACCTCGATCGTGGTCTTCTCGGCCTGGAACTCAACCTGCGGGTTGGCGATGCCGTCGATCTTGGCCAGCAGGTCACGGATCTCAACCGCCTTGCCCTGGATGATGGCCTGGTCATGGCCGTACACCCGCACGCTCACCGTCTCTTCACCGCCGGTCAGGGTTTCACGCATCTTCTTGGTCAGGAAGGTGTTGACCTCGGCGCTGATGCCCGGGTAGGTGCTGATCGCTTCACGCATGGCCTTCAAGGTGGCTTCGTAGTCGGCTTTGGGGTCAATGCTGACCCACACCTCCGCACTGTTGACGTCTGACGCTTCTTGCGCCAGCACCGCCCGGCCCACCTGGGCGGCGGCGTTGCGCACGCCCTTGATGGCCAGCAGGTCTTTCATCACCGCTGCGGTGACGCGGTTCATCGCCGGCAGGGATGCACCCGGCGCGGCGCGCCACTCCACCACCACATCGGTCTCTTTGAAGCTGGGGATCCATTCGCGCTCGGCGGTGGTCCACACCAGCACCCCCACCACCAGGCCCACTGCGGCCAGGCCGGCGGCCGGCACCCACGAGCGCAGCGCCGCCGCCAGCAGGCGGTCACAGCGGCGGTGCAGGCGGGCCATCAGCGGCGGCACCAGCGGCGACACCAGCGGCACATCAACGCGGCCGGCTGCGGCACCCGGCGCCAACAGCAGCAGGCCCAGCACCGGTGTCAGCGTGAGCGCAACGGCCAGTGACGCCAGCACTGCCAGCATGTAGGCCCAGATCAGCGGTTGAAAAAACGCCGCCCCCGGCCCCTGCATGAACAGCACCGGCAGCACCGCCAGCAGCACGATCAGCGTGGCATACAGCATCGGCCCGCGCACGGCCAGCGACGCCTGCACGACCAGCGCCAGCGCGGGTTGGGTGCTGCCCTGCTGGCGCGCCAGGCGCAGGTGGCGGGCGATCTGGCCGGCGTCGCCGATGGCGTCGTCCACGATCACCGACACCGCCAGCATCAGGCCGGCGATGATCATCATGTCGATGTTGTCGCCCCGCAGGTGGAACACCCAGGTGGCGGCGATCAGCGAGGTGGGGATGGCGATGGCCGCCACCAGCGCAGCGCGCCAGTTGGCCATCACCGCCAGCAGCGCCAGCACCACCAGCAAATAGGCGGCCACCACCCCGATCAACAGGTTCTTGCTGGCGCGCTCAATAAAGCCGGCCGGCCGGTAGATGGTGGAGTCGATCTCGATGCCCTTCATGCCGGGCGTCAGCTCATGCAGCGCGGCTTCGACACCGCGGGTCACGTCCGACGTGTTGGCGCCGGGGAACTTCTCGACCACCAGCATCAACCCGGGGCCGTCTTTGAGCAGCGCATCACCGATCAGCGGCTGGCTGTCCTCGACCACGGTGGCCACCTCGCGCAGCGGGATGGACGTGCCGTGCACCGGCACCTCGGCAAACGTCTCGGGGCTGGACATCGGCGAGATGTGGCGCACACCCAGGCGCTGATTGGGCGTGTCGATAAAGCCGCCGGCACCCGGTGTGGACGAGTTGAGGTAGGTCAACGGTGACGCCCACACCGCCTCACCGGCGGTCTTGACCACTTGGTCCAGCGTCACGCCCTTGGCCTTGAGCGTGGCCGGGTCTACCTGCACCTGCACCTGCCGGTTGCGCTGGCCCCAGACCGAGACATTGGCCACGCCCGGCACGCCCACCAGGCGCGGCACGATGTTCCAGCGCGCCTGCACTGACAGCTCGATCAGCGACACCGTCTTGGAGCTGAGGCCGATGTTCATGATGCGGCTGGCCGACGAGACCGGCTGCAGCAGCACCGGCGGGCTCGACACATTGGGCAGCGCGTGGGCCTGGGTCAGGCGCTCTTGCACCATCTGGCGGGCCTGCATCAGGTTGGTGCCGGGGGCAAAAAACATCTCGATCGCCGACAGGCCGGTGATCGATTCGGATTCGATCGATTGCAGCCAGGGCACGCCGTTCAGCAGGTCGGCCTCCAGCGGCACGGTGATCAGTGATTCGACCTCGGAGGCCGACAGGCCCAGCGCCTCGGTGTGCACTTCAAGCGACAGCGGTGAGAACTCGGGCACCACGTCCAGCGACAAGGTGCGCATGCGCCACAGCCCGCCAAACAGCAGCGCGGCGGCCAGCGCCAGCACGATGGCCTGCAGGCGCAAGCTCGAAGAAACAATCCCATGCAGCATGGTTATCTCCCGCTCACGCAAAACCGTTGTGGGTTGTTGCCTGAGACTCGATTTGCAGCCGCCTGGCGGCTGCCCACTGGCAAGAATTCAACCCGGTGCCCGGGCTTGGTGTTCATGGCGCCACCCTGGCCGATGCCAGTGGCAACTCAGTGCGCCTTGCGGGCCACCCGACAGGGCGGGTGGCAAAAAGCAGCAAGCGCAAACGACAGGCTGCAAGCGCGGCAGGGGCCTGCTTGAGCGCCTCGACTTCGGCCCGGTGGGTGGGCCTTTGTTTACAAAGCGTTAACTTTATTAAGCGCTTCGTCAGGGGCGATTGCCACCCCCTAGTTTGTCGCGCCTCACCCCAAATGGGGATTGACGCCCGGCGCCTGCAATCAGCCGTTGCTGGTGGCGCGAACTTCTTCGATCGACGTCAGGCCGGCCAGCACCTTGTGGATGCCGTCCTGGCGCAGGGTGCGCATGCCTTCGCCCATCGCCACGCGCTGCAGCTCAGCGGCGCGGGCATTGGTCTGCACCAGGCGGCGCAGCTCGCGGCTCACCACCAGCAGCTCATGCAGGCCCAGCCGGCCGGCAAAACCGCTCTGGTCGCACTGGCCGCAGCCGGGTGCGTGGTGGTGTTGCAGCACGCCGGCCACGCCGTAGCGGCTGGTCCACTCGGCGCGCAGCGTCTCGCGCTCGGGGCGCTGGGCCGGGTCAGGGTAGGCGTAGAGGTATTCGTCCAGCAAGACTTCGGTGGTCTCTGCGCTGGCCGGTGCGGCGCCGACGCAGTGCTTGCACCAGCGCCGCACCAGCCGCTGCGCCAGCACGGCCAGCAGGCTGTCGGCAAAGCTGAACGGGTCCATGCCCATGTCGAGCAGCCGCGTCACGGTCTCGGGCGCGCTGTTGGTGTGCAGGGTGCTGAGCACCAGGTGGCCGGTGAGCGATGCCTCGATGGCCATCTGCGCGGTCTCGCCGTCGCGGATCTCGCCCACCATCACCACATCCGGGTCGGCGCGCAAAAAGGCCCGCAAGGCCTTGGCAAAAGTCCAGTCGATCTTCGGGTTGATCTGGACCTGGCGCAGGCCGGGCTGGGTGATTTCCACCGGGTCTTCGGCGGTCCAGATCTTGCGCTCGGGGGTGTTGATGTGGCCGAGCGCGGCATGCAGCGTGGTGGTCTTGCCGCTGCCGGTGGGCCCGACGCACAGCACCATGCCGTAGGGCCGGCTGATCACCGCCTTGAGTTGGGCGAGGGTGTCGGCTTGCAGGCCCATCGCGTCCAGCGGCAGGGTGCGGGCCGATGCCAGCAGCCGCATCACCACGTCCTCCAGTCCGTTGGCGGTGGGGATGGTGGCCACCCGCAGCTCCAGCCGCTGGCCCTGTACCCAGCGGCCAAAGTTGATCTTGCCGTCCTGCGGCTTGCGGCGCTCGGAGATGTCCAGATCGCACATGATCTTGATTCGCGCCACCACTGCCGAGCGGTAGCTGGACGGCAGCTCGATGTAGGGCCGCAGCACGCCGTCGCGGCGGAAGCGCACCTGCACCTTCTCCCGGTCGGGCTGGCATTCGATGTGGATGTCGGACACGCCCTGCTGGCGCGCCTCCAGAATCATGGTGTTGATCAGCCGGACCAGCGAGTTGTCGCTTTGCTCGATCGGGTTGTCGTCGTCGCGGCTGTCGCTGCCGTGCTGTTGCTCCAGGTTGGCCAGCAGCTTGTCGGCGTTGTCCACCTGGTCAAAGTCGACCACGTTGAAGGCGCCGATCAGCGCCCCCCCGGGCTCGATCCCGCCTTTGCCCAGGCGCGAATAAACCCGCTCGATGGCGTTCGCCAGAGAGCCGGCCCGCGCCAGCACCGGCAGCACCTTGCATTGGGCTGAGAACTCGATCTCGTCGATGGCGTTGCGCGCCGACGGGTCTTCCAGCGCCACCACCAGCCGGCCGCCGCGCATCATCAGCGGCAGGGCCAGCAGCCGGCGTGCGGCCGACAGCGGCAGCCGCAGCGCGCCCTCGGGCTCGACCGGAAACACCTGCACATCAACAATCGGGTAGCCCATCTTGCGGGCCAGCGCGGTTTGCAGGTCGGCCCGCGTGACATCGCCCCGGCGCACCAGCAGCTCACCCAGCGGCAGGCTGCGGTCGCGCGCCTGCAGCGCCAGCGCTTCGGCCAGCTTGGCCTCGCTCAGGTAGCCCAGCGCCAACAGCGCCTCGCCGATGCGCACCATCGGCATGCGGGCCTGCTGGTCGATGGCGGCCAGCAATTGCTCGGGGGTGACGATCTGCTGCAGCAGCAGGATGTCCCCCAGCTTGCGCGCGCGCAGCAGTTGCTGCTCAGCGGCGGCCTCTTCCACCCGCACCGGGGTGGTGGCGAGTTGCTCGACCAGCACCTCACCGATCCGGCGATGGGGTGGCTGCGCAAGATGCGCAAGGTGGGACGGGCCGGGCGCAATGGCGGGCGCCGCAGCACCGTCCAGCGGGCTGGGATTGCAGCCGCCCGGCTCGGCCGGCGCCAGCATGGCCCGCGGGTAAAAGCTGCGCAGCACCGCGCCGGTGGCGTCCAGCGGGGCAAAGGTGAAGACGCCCAGCGCGTTGTCCATCAGGCCCAGGCTGTCGATCTCCACCTGCTGGCCATCTTTGAAGCGCAGCCGCCAACGGGCCACGGCGCGCTGCGGCAGCAGCGGCGTGGTGACATCAAAAGCGCCGCTGGCCGGGCCGGCCACTGGCAGCAGCGGACGGCTGAGGGTGAGGCGGCGGAATTGTGTGAGCTTGAGCGTCAGCGTGCCGCGTGACGGCGGTATCTGCAGCATCACCTGGCCGGCCTCGGCATCAAAAAAAGCCAGCCGGCCGCTGCTGATCTTGCCGTTCGGGCCTTCGATTTCGCACGGCTCGGGAACGGTCTGGCAGACTGGCGCCGGGTAGCCTGGCGTGGTCGGGGTGGGCCAGGCGAAGGGCCCGGCGGACAGCCCGACGGATGACCCGGCCGGAGGTCCGACAAATGGCCCGGCCGGTGTCGCGGCAAAGGGCCCGGCCGGTGTCGCGGATGAAGCGCGGGGCGCGGCGGGCAGGGGCATGCCGCCGTCCTGGCCCAGGGGCACCAGCGTCAACGGCGGCGAGGACATGTCGGACATGGCGGATTCCTGGCAAAGGCGGCTGCGGCAACCACCGCAGCGGCGGCGGCATGTCAGCGCCCAGATGCTAGGGTCAGCGCGGTCTCACGAAAGCCGGAATTGGGGCCGCTTTTCGGCCTTTGTCGTGCCTGCAGCCCGGTCTCGGCCAGACGATGAAACGCCCGGTTCTAGGCCGGGCGTTCAGGGTCTGGCGACCGGCGCAGGGCCAGCCGACAGTGTCAATCAGTCGGCGCGGAAAGGCGTGCCGTAAAACTCATGCACGCCGCTGGCCCAGGTCTTGTCGGCCATCGACGGCCATTGGTCTTTGTCGAAGCCCGGCGCCTTTTCGAGCGCGGTCTTCAGCACGTCCAGCGTGAAACGCTTGTTGAGGGTGTCGAGCACCAGCGCCGACCACGGCACGGCAAACAGCTTGTCGCCCAGGCCGAGCACGCCGCCAAACGACAGCACGGCGTACACCACCCGGCCCGAGCGCATGTCGATCATGAACTCTTTGATGTCGCCCAGGTCTTCGCCGTCCTTGTTGTACACGTCGTTGCCGAGCAGGGTGTCGGCGCCCATCAAGGCCGGGCCCGGGCCGCCGCTGTCAGCCGCGTACATGCCGTACTGGTCGCGCGTCTGGTAGTTTGTCGTCATGATTTGTCCTTGTGTTGCAAAGAATTCTTCAGGCTGGCCGCGCTTACTTGCGGGCATCCTTCAGCACTTCCTTGGCATCGCCGACCTGCTTTTGCGCCTTGCCTTCCACTTGCTTGGCCAGGCCCTTCACTTGCTGCTCGGTGCTGCCGATCACCTCGCCGGCTTTGGCTTGCACTTTGCCGGCGGCGTCCTTGACAGCGCCCTTGACTTGATCCTTGTTCATGAGATTTCCTTCGAGTCAGGTTGAACATCCCAGGCGGCCCACTGCACACCCGATGGCCAACCAGATTACCCAGCGGCCCGAAGCCCGGGAATCGTCCCCC
>JANLOP010000159.1:0-3057 GCA_031366635.1 Betaproteobacteria bacterium
CGAGGCCGGCGGTAAGGATAATATCGCCGTGATCCTGGTGCGCGTGGCAGGAGGCCCCTCGGGGGCCACGCGGCCCTGGTGGAAGTTCGGACGCTGAATCAGGCTGCTAGCGCCCCACCGGCCGGCACACCGTAGCCGTACCCCAGGGACGGTCAGACAGACAAAAGGGCAAGCATGGGCAAGCTGGTAGTGTCTCTCGACGGCGTGGTGATCAAGGATGTCCAGATCACCAAGGACAAGACCACCCTGGGCCGCCGCCCGTACAACGACATCGTGATCGACAACCTGGCGGTCAGCGGTGAGCATGCCGTTTTGCAGATGCTGGGCAATGATGTCTTCATCGAAGACTTGAACAGCACCAACGGCACCTACATCAACGGCAAGGCGATCAAAAAGCAGATGCTTGCCCACAACGACACGGTCGAGATCGGCAAGTACAAGATCAAGTACCTGGTCGAAGAGGCCGGCAACTTCGAGCAGACGATGATCATGCGGCCCGGCAGCGCCGGCGTGCCGCACACCCCGTACAACCACACCTCGCCGCTGCCCAGCCTGGCGCCGGCCCTGCAGGCTTTGGCCGGCCAGGCGGCGTCGATCAAGGTGCTCAGCGGCGCGGCGGCTGGCCGCGCGGTCACCTTGACCAAGGTGGTCACCACCGTCGGCAAGCCCGGCGTGCAGGTGGCGTCGATCACCCGCCGGCCCACCGGCTACGTGCTGGCCCATGTCGAGGGCGCCCAGCGGCCCAGCATCAACGGCGTGCCGCTGACCACCGAGACCGCCCCGCTGCACAACGGTGACCTGATCGAGCTGGCCGGCACGCAAATGCAGTTTGTGCACAGTTGATGCGCTGCCCCGGCGCCGTGCGCCACCCGGCGTGACCGACTGCACGGCGCAGGCCCGGCCCGGCTGATGCGCCGCCCGTAGCGTGCAGAAATGGCGGGCCGGCGGCTTGCACTTGATGGCAGCGCCCGGCACCATGCGTTTTTGAAGCAGCGTCTGCGCTTGATCCGGGCCCGCCGCCCGGCCCGATCTGGCGCGCAGGGCCGGCAACCACCGGCATTGCCCACGCCCGACCGCAAGCCCGACCGTTCGCAAGAATCGCTGCAAAAGCCGCCGCAAACCCCGCCGCACCCACCACCGCACAGCCCCGCCAGGGCCGCCACCCCTCCCGCCATGCAAATCCGCGTTCTCGGCTGTTCCGGCTCCATCGCTGCCGGTTGTCGCACCACCGCTTTTTTGCTCGATGACGACGTGCTGATCGACGCCGGCACCGGCGTCGGTGATCTCACGCTCGACGAGCTGGCCCGCATCGACCACATCCTGCTCAGCCACTCCCACCTCGACCATGTGCTGGGCGTGCCGCTGCTGGCCGACAGCGTGATGCGGCGCCGCGTGGGCCGCGCGCCGATCCAGGTGCACGGCCTGCCGGCCACGCTGGCCGCGCTGCACCAGCACGTCTTCAACGGCGCGATCTGGCCCGATTTCACCCGCCTGCCCACGCCCGGGCAGCCGATCCTGGCGCTGCAACCCTTTGCCACCGGCGATGTGCTGCAATTCGGCAGCCGGCGCATCGAGGTGCTGCCCGCGCTGCACACCGTGCCGGCGGTCGGCTTTGCGCTGCTGGGCACTGACGACGGCGCGGGCGCCTGGGTGTTCACCGGCGATACGGCGCCCAACCCGGCGCTGTGGCAGCGGCTGCGCAGTTTGAAGGTCAGCCACCTGGTGATCGAGACCGCCTTTCGAGACGATGAACACGCGCTGGCCGCCGTCAGCCGCCACCTGCATCCGGCCGCGCTGGGGCGTGAGTTGCAACACCTGGCGCAAGGCACTGCGGTGCACATCACCCACATCAAACCCGGTGAGCTGAGCGCGGTGATGGCCGAGATTGCCGCGCTAGACCACCGCCACCGGGTGCAGGCGCTGGTGGCCGGGGTGGTGATGGCGGTGCTGTGAGCGGGATGGGTCTTCGCCCGCGCAGAAGCGATTTTGGCGCGATTCATATATACTGGACATATATTATGGAGATTCGCATGCCCGCAGTCGCTGATTCGCTGTTGTTGAAGTTCCGCGCCAAAGACACCCGCTTTGGCGTCACGCGGGCCACTGTCAAAGCGCTTGCCAGCGAGCTGGACACAACCGAAACCCAGGTGGTGCACCTGGCGCTGTCGAAGTTGGCCGAAGAGATGCTGCCGGCCTACGCCGCCGATGATGGCCCGTTGACGCCCGGCCAACGGGCCAGCGTCCAGACCCGGGCCAACGCCCAGTTGCCGCAGGGCGAGGTGCTGGACAAGCAAAGCCTGTTCTGATGCCGGGCACCTGGGCGCCGCCCGCGCCCGGCGATCTGGTCTGGTGCTGGTTTCCTGAGTGGCCCGACTCGGCGCCAGGCCCAAAACCACGGCCCGCGCTGGTGACGGCCGTGGTGGCACGCACCGACGGGGTCATGGTGCAGGCGGTGTACGGCACGTCGCAACGGGTTGACCGCCTGAGGGCCGGTGAGTTTGCCATTTTGAAGGCGAGCAACCCAAGTGCGTTTGCGCTGGCCGGGCTGTCCTTCGACACCAAATTCGACTTCAAAAGCGGGCTGAATCTGCCCTGGACCGACGCCTTTTTCAAGCTGGCGCCCAGGGCACCGCACGGCCAGACCCCCAGAATGGGGTGCTTGCATCCGTCGCTGATGCGGGCCGCCAAGGCCGCCTACGACGCTGCGCAAAACCGGTGAGCCGGCCGCCAGGGCCCACCCTGCGCCGGGGCCGGGCAGTGACGTGATCGGTCGCCGGTGACAAGAATGGTCACCTGCTGCGCGGCGCAAGTGACAAAAATTGGCCGGCTGCACGGCCAGGACGTGACTTATGCCCGTTAGGATGGTTGAGCGGCGGCAAAAACAGCCTGGCACGCGATCTGCTGTATTTGACTGCTATCCCGGCCCCCGTCACCCTCACCCCACTTCTCCAGGAGAGACCCCATGAAGCGTTTGCAAAAAGGTTTTACCCTCATCGAATTGATGATCGTCGTCGCGATCATCGGCATTTTGGCGGCGGTGGCGCTGCCGGCTTATCA
>JANLOP010000183.1:0-7219 GCA_031366635.1 Betaproteobacteria bacterium
ATCACCGGACTCTTTGACACGCGGGGCTTGCGCCCCATCGACCGCACGGTGTTGCAGCGCATGAACGATTCGCAGCAGCACCGTGGCCCGGACGAGGGCAGCCTGCACATGGCGCCCGGCATCGGGCTGGGCCATCGCCGCTTGTCGATCATCGACATCGCCACCGGCCAGCAGCCGCTGTTCAACGAGGACGGCTCGGTGGTGGTGATCTTCAACGGCGAGATCTACAACTACCAGTCGCTGATCCCGGAGCTGCAGGCGCTGGGCCATGTCTTCCGCACCAAGAGCGACACCGAGGTCATCGTCCATGCCTGGGAGGCCTGGGGTGAGGATTGCGTCAAGCGATTTCGCGGCATGTTTGCCTTTGCGCTGTGGGACGCCAACCGGCAGACCTTGTTTCTGGCGCGCGACCGGCTGGCGGTCAAACCGATGTATTACGCGCTGCTTGATAACGGCTGGTTGTTGTTTGGCTCGGAGTTGAAATCCCTGCTGGCGCACGGCGGGCTGAAGCGCGAGATCGACCCGCTGGCAGTGGAGGAGTATTTTGCGCTCGGCTATGTGGCCGAGCCGCGCACCATCTTCAAACAGGCGCGCAAGCTGGCGCCGGCGCACACCCTGTGCTGGCGGCGCGGTGCTGCGGCGCCGCAACCCAAGGCGTTCTGGGATGTGCGCTTCAGCCTCGACAACCCCATCGGCGCTGACGAGGCCTGCGCCGAGTTGCGCCACCGGCTTGAAGAATCGGTGCGCTTGCGCATGATTGCCGAGGTGCCGCTGGGCGCGTTTTTGTCCGGCGGTGTCGATTCCAGCGCGGTGGTGGCGACGATGGCGGGCTTGTCGGATCAGCCGGTCAACACCTGCTCGATTGGCTTTGACGACCCGGCTTTCAACGAGTCGGCATTTGCCCAGGCCGTGGCGGATCAATACCAGACCCGGCATTTTGTCGAAACCGTCAAAAGCGATGACTTCGACCTGATCGACACCCTGGCCCGGCTTTATGACGAGCCTTTTGCCGACAGCTCGGCCATCCCCACCTACCGGGTGTGCCAGTTGGCGCGCAAACGGGTGACGGTGGCGCTGTCGGGTGACGGCGGTGATGAGACCTTTGGCGGCTACCGCCGCTACCGCCTGCACCTGATGGAAGAGCGCATGCGCGCCGCGCTGCCGTCCGGGCTGCGCCGGCCGCTGTTTGGCCTGCTCGGCAAGGTCTATCCCAAAGCCGACTGGGCGCCGCGCGTGTTGCGCGCCAAAACCACCTTCGAGGGTATGGCGCGCAATGCGGTCGAGGCTTATTTTCATTCGGTGTCCATCCTGCGCGGCCCGATGCGCAGCGCGCTGTTCAGCGCGCAGTTCAAGCAGGCGCTGGCCGGCTACAGCGCGCAGCAGGTGTTTGATGACCATGCCGCCCGGGCTGGCACCGACGATCCACTGGCGCTGATCCAGTACCTGGATCTCAAGACCTACCTGGTCGGCGACATCAACACCAAGGTGGATCGGGCCAGCATGGCGCACTCGCTCGAAGTGCGTGAGCCGCTGATGGACCATGAGCTGGTCGAGTGGCTGGCCACGCTGCCGTCGTCGCTGAAGGTGCGCGGCCAGGAAGGCAAATACCTGCTCAAGAAGGCGATGCAGCCGCTGCTGCCGGACGACATCCTGTACCGGCCGAAAATGGGTTTCTCGGTGCCGCTGGCGCGCTGGTTCCGCGGCCCGCTGCGGCAACGGGTGCGCGACGCCGTGCTGGGGCCCCGGCTGGCCGAGACCGGCTGGTTTGACCGGGCCACCCTCAGCCACCTGGTCGAGGCCCACCAGTCGGGTGCCAGCGACTACAGCGCGCCACTGTGGACGCTGCTGATGTTTGAGGCGTTTTTGCGCACCGTGGTCGATGGCGCGGCCGCGGCGCTGCCGGCCGAGGCCGATGAGACGGTGGCCGCCTGATGGCCTTGCGGGTGCTTCATGTGCTGGACCATTCGATCCCGCTGCACAGTGGCTACACCTTTCGCACACTGTCGCTGCTGCGTGAGCAGCGCAAACGCGGCTGGCAAACCTTTCACCTCACCAGCCCCAAGCAGACCGGCAACACGCTGGACGAAGAGCAGGTGGAGGGCTGGCACTTCTACCGCACGCCAGCGGCCGCAGCCGGGCTGGCCCGGCCCGCGCTGGCCTTGCCCGGGCTGGGTGAGTGGGCGCTGATGCGCCAGTTGCAGCAGCGCCTGCTGGCGGTGGCCCGCCAGACCCGGCCGCATGTGCTGCATGCGCACTCGCCGGTGCTCAATGCGCTGCCGGCGCTGCGCGTCGGCCGGGCGTTGGGTATTCCGGTGGTCTACGAAGTGCGGGCGTTCTGGGAGGACGCGGCGGTGGACCACGGCAGCACCCGCGAAGGCAGCGCCCGCTACCGGTTGACGCGCTGGCTCGAGACCCGCGCGCTGCGCCAGGCCCAGCATGTGTTCACGATCTGCGACGGCTTGCGGCGCGACATCGTGGCGCGCGGCATTGCCGACGAGAAGGTGACGGTGATCCCCAACGCCGTCGATATCGAGGCGTTTGAGGCCGGCGGCCAGCCCGACCTGGCGCTCAAGTCCCGGCTCGGGCTGGGCGCTGCGCCGGTGGTCGGCTTCATCGGCTCGTTCTACGCCTACGAGGGGCTCGACCTGTTGCTGGACGCGCTGCCGGCCCTGCTGGCGCTGCAACCCGAGGTGCGGCTGCTGCTGGTGGGCGGCGGGCCGCAAGAAGCGGCGCTCAAAGCCCAGGCGCAGCGGCTCGGGCTGGCGCATCGGGTGGTCTTCACCGGTCGGGTGCCGCATGCCGAGGTGCAGCGCTACTACGACTTAATCGACGTGCTGGCCTATCCCCGCCATTCGATGCGCCTGACCGAGCTGGTGACGCCGCTCAAGCCGCTGGAGGCGATGGCCCAGGGCCGGGTGCTGGTGGCGTCCGACGTGGGTGGTCACAAAGAGTTGATCTGCCACGGCCACACCGGCTTGCTGTTCCAGGCCGGCAGCGCACCCTCACTGGCCAGCAGCCTGGCCGAGCTGTTGAGCCAGCGCCAGCGCTGGCCGCTGCTGCGTGCCGCCGGCCGGCAATTTGTTGAAACCGAGCGCAACTGGGCGGCGTCGGTGGCGCACTACGCTGCGCCCTACCAGCGCCTGGTGCCGTCGGAGCGCTTGTGACCGGTTTCAGTGGCCTGCGCATCGGCCTGGTCGGCCCATTGCCGCCCCCGGCCGGTGGCATGGCCAACCAGTGTGAGCAATTGCTGCGCCTGCTGCGCAGCGAGGGCGCTGAGGTGCAGGTGGTGCGCACCAACGCGCCGTACCGGCCGGCCTGGGCGGCCCGGTTGCCGGTGCTGCGGGCCGGGTTCCGGCTGCTGCCCTACCTCTGGCAGTTGTGGCGGGCGGCGGGCCAGGTGCAGGTGATTCATGTGTTGGCCAACTCGGGCTGGGCCTGGCATCTGGCGGCTGCGCCGGCACTGTGGCTGGCCCGGCTGCGCGGCACGCCGGTGATCGTCAACTACCGCGGCGGCCAGGCCGAGGCCTTTTTTGCACGCGCCCCCGGCCATGTGCTGGCCTCACTGCGCCGGGCCGCACTGCGCGTCACGCCGTCACCGTTTTTGCAGCGGGTGTTTTCGCGCCACGGCCTGGCCGCCGAGGTCATCCCCAACATCATCGATCTGGCGCGCTTCACGCCAGCGGCCGTGCGTGATTTTGGCGACGCACCGCGCCTGCTGGTGGCGCGCAACCTGGAGCCGATCTACGACATCGCCACCGCCATCCGCACCTTTGCCGGGGTGCGCCAACGTTATGCCGCCGCCCATTTGACAGTGGCCGGCAGCGGGCCCGAATTGGCCAGCCTGCGCGCGCTGGTGGCCAGCCTGGGCCTGGCCGGGGCGGTTGAGTTTGCCGGGCGCATCGACAATACCGCGATGCCCGCCCTCTACCTTGCCGCTGATTGCGCGCTGAACACCAGCACGGTGGACAACATGCCGATCTCGGTGCTGGAGGCCTTTGCCAGCGGCGTGCCGATGGTCAGCACCGCCGCCGGCGGCATCCCCGACCTCGTTGCCGACGGCGTCTCGGGCCTGCTGGCGCCGGTGGGCGACGACGCGGCGTTGGCGCAGGCGGTGTGCCGGGTGTTGGGTGATCCGCTGCTGGCGGCCCGGTTGCGCGCAGCGGGCCTGGCGGCAGCGGCAGCGTTTGCCTGGTCCAGCGTGCGCGGGCTTTGGCTGGCGGCCTATCTCAAGGCAGGCAAGCCCGCGCAGGCGGCGGCTTGACGCCAGCCGCGATGAATATCCAACCCCTCAAAATTCACAGACCATGACCGCCCTGGCCGACCAACTGCTGCGAAAGTATTACACCGGCAGTATCCACCCGTACAAACTGTTTGAGCGCGCGGTTGAATCCCGGCTCTCCGCCCGCACGGTGCTGCTGGACGCCGGCAGCGGCCGCACGGTGCCGGTGCTGCGCCAGTATCTGGGCCGCGCCGCGCGGCTGATTGGCGTTGAGCTGGTTGAATTTACCGACGTGCCGTCCGGCATTGAAACCTACAACACCGATCTGGCGCACTTGCCGTTGCCAGACGGCGTGGTCGATATCATCATGTCTCGCAGCGTGTTTGAGCATCTGGCGGATCCGGCGGCGGTGTATCAGGAGTTCTCGCGGGTGTTGCGGCCGGGCGGGGTGATCATCTTTCTCACCGCCAATATGTGGGATTACGGCACCCTGGTGGCGCGTATTGTGCCCAATCGCTTTCATGCCCGCATTGTCAGCAAGGTGGAGGGCCGGGCCGAGGAGGATACCTTTCCGACCGAGTACCGCACCAATACCCGCAGCGACGTGGATCGGCTGGCCGGCCAGGCCGGTTTGAAGGTGCTGGGTTTTGAGTATTTGGGCCAGTACCCAAATTACCTGATGTTTAACGGTGCGCTGTTTTTCATCGGCATGTGTTTTGAGAAACTGACGAGCCGCTTCAATGCCTTGCGCTGTTTGCGCGGCTGGATTTTGGTGACGCTGCAAAAGCCATGAGCGCCCTCTGCTGCATTCTGCCGTCAAGTGCCGGCCGTATTCTAAAAATACTGGCCAGGGCCAGCGCGTGAGCCTCTACACCCAGCTCTGTGCAAATGTCATTTTCCCGCTGCACGAGCGGGCCAAAGGCCATCGCACGGTCGAATTGCGGCAACGGCTGGAAACCAGCCAGTGGTGGGCGCCCGAGCAAATTGCCGCTGACCGAGACCGCCGCTTGCGCGATTTTCTGTGCCGCATCGGCCGCAGCGTGCCGCACTACCAAACCCTGTTCAAAACGCTGGGCTTCGACCCGGCCGCCAGCCGCAGCGCCGCTGACCTGCAGGCGCTGCCATTGCTGACCAAGGCCGATATCCGGGCCAATCCCGAGCTGTTCAAAGCCCAGCCGCACGGCCCGCTGACACGCTGCAATACCGGCGGATCGTCGGGTGAACCGTTGATCTTTTACATGGGCCTGGCCCGCAAAAGCCACGATGTGGCGGCCAAGTGGCGCGCCACCCGGTGGTGGGGCGTGGATATCGGCGACAAAGAGCTGGTGGTCTGGGGCAGCCCGATCGAGCTCGGCTCGCAAGACCGCGTGCGGCGGCTGCGCGACGGCCTGCTGCGCAGCCATTTGCTGCCGGCGTTTGAGATGTCGCCTGGCAAGATCGACGGCTTTATTGCCAGCATCCGGCAGCAGCGGCCGGCCATGCTGTTTGGCTATCCGTCCAGCCTGTCGCTGATCGCCAGCCAGGCTGAGCGCCTGGGCATCCGGCTCGACGACCTCGGCATCCGGGTGGTGTTCGTCACGTCCGAGCGGCTGTACGACGAGCAGCGCAGCACCCTGGCGCGCGTCTTCGGCTGCCCGGTGGCCAACGGCTACGGCGCTCGCGATGCCGGTTTCATCGCCCATCAGTGCCCGTCGGGCAGCCTGCACATCAGCGCCGAGGACATCGTGGTCGAGACCGTGCGGCCCGACGGCGCGCCCGCCGCCCCGGGCGAGGCGGGCGAGATCGTCGTCACCCACCTGGGCACCGACGACTTTCCGCTGGTGCGCTACCGCACTGGCGATGTCGGCATCCTGGGCCAGCAGCGCTGCGCCTGCGGGCGCGGCCTGCCGGTGCTGCAAGAGGTGCAGGGCCGCAGCACCGACTTTGTGGTGGCCCGGGACGGCACGGTGATGCACGGCCTGGCGCTGATCTACACCTTGCGCGACCTGCCCGGCGTGCAGCGCTTCCGGATCGAGCAGGTGTCGCTGGACGAGACCCGCGTGCAGGTGGTGGCCGATGCCGGCTTTAGCGCCGCCAGCCAGCAGCGCATCGTGCGCGATTTCAAGGCCCGGCTGGGGGACAGCGTGCGCATCGTGGTCGAGCAAGTGGCTGGCATCGAGAGCGAGGCATCGGGCAAGTTTCGGTATGTCGTCAGCCGCGTGCCGGCAGGGGCTTTTCAGCACGCGGAGCGGGCCGATGCGTGACATTCTTTTGTTGACGATCTTCTTGGGCGTATTGCCGTTTGCGGTGCGCCATACCTGGGTCGGCGTGCTGCTGTGGAACTGGGTCAGCCTGATGAACCCGCATCGGCTGGCCTTTGGCTTTGCCGCCGCCACGCCGTTTGCGGCGATCGCGGCCGGCGCCACGCTGATCTCGCTGGTGCTGACGCGCGACAAATTGAAGATGACCTGGGACCCGCCAGTGATCGCGCTGCTGGTGCTGGTGCTGTGGATGTGCATCTCCACCGTGATTGCAATTGACCCCGTCGACTCCTGGGACCAATTGCTGAAGGTTTTGAAGATCGATTTGATGGTGGTCGTGGCGATGGCGGCACTGCAGACCCGAAAGCAACTTGAAGGGTTTATTTGGGTCAATATCCTGTCGATCGGCTACTTTGGTTTCAAAGGCGGTATCTTCACCATTCTGACCGGTGGCTCTGAGCGCGTCTGGGGGCCCGCCGGCACCTTTATCGAGGACAACAATGAATTGGCGGTGGCGCTGGTGATCACCATCCCGATGATGTATTTTCTGCGCGCCGTGGCGACACGGCCGGCGGTGCGCCACGGCTTGCTGGTGTTGATGTTGCTGTGCGCGCTGGCGGCGCTCGGCACGCAATCGCGCGGCGCCTTGCTGGCCATCAGTGCGATGGGGCTTTTTTTATGGTTTCGCTTGAAGCGCAAAGTGGTCACCGGCCTGACCATCACCGCCGTTGCGGCCGCGTTGATTGCTTTCATGCCCGCC
>JANLOP010000209.1:0-7053 GCA_031366635.1 Betaproteobacteria bacterium
GCCAGATGCTTCTTGGCGGCCCACAGCGACTGGTCATAGCCGCCCAGCGGGCTGCCCCGGTAGCCGCTGATGAAGCCGGCGGTGTTCAGCCCGGCAGCAGCGTCACGCTGGCGCTGCAGCATCGGCAGCCGCACCAGGGCCTGGACGCCACTCATGAAGGCGCGGCCGGCCGGCAAGGTGTATTTGTCGTCGAGCGTGGCGCGTTCCATGGCCTGGCGAACGGCATCGGGCAGGGGTGCGTTCATGTCACTTCTCCTGCGTAGAAACACGCTCGACGCCAAATCCACTGCGTGCTGCTGCGCAGCCCGCGGTGTATCTGTGGCTTCGCCGTCGCCCGCCGAGCGGGCGGTCGTCGAGCGTGGCGCGTTCCATGGCCTGGCGGATGGCATCGGGCAGGGGTGCGTTCATGGCGGCAGGCTCGGCAAAGTGAAGCCCAAAGTGTAGGAAAAACCCCGGGTGAAGTCTTTTCTTTGTTTGCCCCGTTGACGATACTGCCCGCAACGTTTGTGGGGTGAACATGCCGATCCGAGAAAGAAACGCGCTCAAAAGCGCAAAGCTGGGGAAAACGCTGACGGCCAGCACCGAGGCCGACGACAGCCATGGCGCCGGCCTGGACCGCTGGGACGTGGCCATCCTGGACGAGCTGCAGCGCGACGCCCGGCTGAGCAATGCCGAGCTGGCCAGCCGCATCGGCCTGTCGGCCGCGCCCACCTGGCGGCGCGTCAAGTGGCTGGAGTCGCAAGGCATCATCACCGGCTACCGCGCCGAGATCGACCGCCGCCGCATCGGCCTGGGTGCGCTGGCCTTTGTGCGGGTGGACGCCGAGCGCAACAACGCTGAGGCCACCCGCGCGTTGGAAGACGCCATCCGCGCCCTGCCCGAGGTGGTGGCCTGCCATTACATCAGCGGCGCCGGCACGTTTGAGCTGCAGGTGCTGACCACCGACCTGGACGCCTACTCGCGCTGGGCGCTGGACACGCTGTTCAAGCTGCCCAATGTCAAAGACATCCACACCAGCTTTTCACTCGGTGAAGTGAAAGCCGGCGCGGCGCTGCCGCTCGGGCATTTGCAAAACCGTTTCAAAGCGACGTTGCCGGCCGGCCGCAGCGCCGACCCCGCTTGACCCGGCCGCGCCGCCGCAGCGCAAAAAGCTCAATCCCCGCGCGGCCACAACGCCCACAGCCGCAGGCCTTGTTTCATGCGGCCGGCCTGCTGCTCGGCAGCCTCGCCAGCCCCCCAAAAATAATCCACCCGCACCGCGCCGGTGATGGCGCTGCCGGTGTCTTGCGCCATCACCAGCCGGCGCAGCGGCGTGGCCGACAGCGGCTCGGTGGTGTCGATCCACAGCGGCGTGCCGTAGGGCACGGCCAGCGGGTCCACCGCCACCGAGCGGCCGGCGCTCAGCGCCACACCCTGCGCGCCGCGCGGGCCCAGTGCGTCATCGCCCAGCGCCTCTTCGCGGAAGAACACCACCCGCGGGTTGGCCCACAGCATCTGCTGCTGGCGCTCAGGCGCGGCGCGCTGGGCCCAGTCGCGGATCGCCGGCCAGTTGGCGCCGTCGGCTTTGAGCTCACCCTGGTCGATCAGCCAGCGGCCGACCGACCGGTAGGGCTGGTCGTTGTGCCCGGCAAAGGCCAGCCGCACGGTGGTCTGGCTGCCGTCGGGCTCCGTGATGCGCAGCCGGCCCGAGCCCTGGATTTGCAGCACCAGCAAATCCAGCGCGCTGGCCAGGTAGGCGATCTCCTGGCCGCGCAGGCCGGCGCCGGCCGCCGGCAGGCTGTCAAGCTGCTGGCGCGTCCAGTACGGCCGGCGCTGGGCCAAGTCGGCCGGCGGGCGGTGCACGGCGATGCCAAAGCCCGGTCTGGCGCGGCGACTGGCCAGCAACAGCGGCTCAAAGTAACCGGTGGCCAGGCCTTGTGCGTCGCCGGCCAGGGATTCGACGCGGTAGGGCTGCAATTCACGCTGCAAGAACTGGCGGGCAAACTCGTCATCCGGCGGCGAGAAAGCCGCCGCCCGGGCGCACAGCGCCGCCCAGACCGGCGCCGGCCGGGCGCAACCCGCTAGCAGGGCCGGCCACAGATCGGCGCTGCGGTCGGCCTGCCAGCCGGGCAAGGCCGACCACGGCACGGCCACCCAGCGGGCGTGCGGGCGCAGCAAGGTGGCGCTGGTGGGCAGGGGCTCGGCGGGCGCCAGGATGGCCGGCAGCTCGGCCGGCACGTCCACCGGCAACGTGCCTGGCGCGCGGGCGGCGGGTATTGCCGCGCAGCCGGCCAGCAGCGCCAGCCCGCAGGCGCAGGCCGCCAACAGCGCCAGTCCGACAGCGCAGTGCACCGGCAGTGCCAGTCCGACAGCGCAGTGCGCCGGCAGCGCCTGCGCCGGACTGCCAGGCAGCAGAAGACACCGGGATAATCGACGCATGGGAATGATTTTGCTGGAAGCCTTGGGCGCGTTGCTGGCGCTGGTCGGCATCGTCTGGTGGACGATGTTTGCCGGCCGCAAAAGCGGTGAGCGGGTGGCTGACGCCGTGCTGCCGCCACCCAGCGGCGGCATGGCCGAAGAGGGCGGCGACGCCCCGACAGGTGCCCCCGCCAAGCCGCCAGCCCCGCCCACGGCCCACTGACCTGCCGGCCGTGGCCCAGCCAGTCGCCGCCCGTCGGTGGCGGTGGGCCATCAAGAACCGGTCAAATCTTGTTCGCGGCGCTGGCCGCCTCCCGGCGTGCCTGGTCGGCCTTGCGGTCGGCGGCCACCCGCTGGGTGGCCGGCCGCTGGCCGATCAGCCGCGCATAGCCCTTCCAGTCGATGCCGGCAGCGGCCAGCAAATCGTCCCCCAACACGGCTTTGCTGGCCATCGCCACCACCGGCAGGCTGGCCCAGGCCGCGCAGTCGGCCAGCGTGTAGGCGTCGCCAGCCACATACGGGCCGAACTTGGCCAGGCGCTGGAAGCCGGCGATATTTTTTGCCAGCAGCTTGCGCACCCGGTCCTGCACCGCGTCGCTCACCGCGCGGCCAAAAAACGCCTGCGGGTACAGCTCACGCGCCACCAGCTCCAGGTGCAGGTCGATGAAGAGACACAGCTCACGCACCTTGGCAGCGGCAAAAGGCTCAGCCGGCAAGAGCGGCACGGCCGGGTAGGCCGACTCCAGGTAATCGTTGATGGCCTGGCTCTCGCACAGCGCGCCGTGCTCGGTGCGGATGAACGGCACTTTGGCCAGTGGCGACTGGGCCAGCACCGCCTCGTCGGTGCTGCCGGTGAGCACCAGGGCTTCGTCAAACGGGATGCCTTTTTCAAGCAAGGCCAGCTTGACCTTGTTGTAGTAGTTGGACGCGGCAAAGCCGCAGAGGGTGAGCATCGGGTGTCTCCGGTGGGTGGGTGGTGCGCAGTATGGGCCGCGCGCCGGCCGGGCTGCCGCCACCCGGGCGACAGCCGGGCGACAGCCAAGTTTGCCGCGCCGTCAGCGCCGGCCGGCTGGCGGCCCGCCCGCCCCCACCCGGCACACCAGCGCGCACAACAGGCCGGCCAGCGCGCCGCTGCTGTGCGCCAACGGGGCGATGGCGATGTCCCAGCCCGGCACCTGGCGCAGCGGGCCCTGCCACGGCGCTTCGAGCAGCAGCTTGCTGGCCAGCCCGATGGCCAGGCCGATGCCGATCAGCCGGCGCTGGCCGGTCTCACCCCGCACGAGCTGGCACACCGCCACCGCCACGCCGGCGTGCAGCAAGCCGGACAGGCCGCCGTAAGCCGACAGCGCCGGTTGCAGGGCCAGCGCCGCGTGCGTCAGCGGCCAGGCCAATGCCCAGGCGATGGCCGCGCGCCGGCCGCAGCCGGCCACCGTGCCAAGCGCGGCCACCAGTGCCGTGCCCAGCAGGTTGCCGGCCAGGTGCAGCGGGCTCAGGTGCACCCAGGCGGCCGTGATCAAGCGCCAGGGCTGGGGCCAGGCCAGCCCGGGCTGCCAACGCAGCAGTGCGGGATCGACGGCCTGGGCGACCAGCGCGCCGCTGGCGGCCAGTGCGCAGACAAGCCACCATGGGGCGGCGGTGAATCGGCTTGGGGCCAGCCCGGCAAGAAAGGGTGGATCGAGGTCGCAAGCCATTGGCTGAGCTTGAGGGCGGATCGGCTGGGCGTTCGATTTTAGGCAGCGGCCTTCAGGCCAAGGGCTGCGCCGCCCGGCCCGGCATCGGGCAGCGGCGATGATGGCGTCAGCCGCCATCACGCCCCGTCACACCCCATCACGCCCGCCCCGTCGCCCCGCCCATGCCAACGCGCCTGACCCACCCGCCATGACCGCTGCCGGTGCCCGTGCGGTCCGGGCGGCGGCCATCCGCAGCCGCGCCGGCCGGGCCCCGCTGCGGGCATCGGGCCTGCGGGTTTCGGGCCTGCGCGGGGGTCTATGGGCGGGTCTGTGGGCAGGTCTGCGGGTGGGCCTGCGGGCGGCGCTGCCGACGGGCGCGCTGCTGGCCCTGCTCTGCGGCTGCGCCGCGCCAGCGATCAACACCGCCGACCGCGCAAACGCCAGCGCGCAGGCGCAGGACAGCCGGGTGCAGTGGCTGGTGCTGCATTTCACCGGTGAGACGCTGGCCGACTCGCTGCGCCTGCTGACCGGGCCCACCGTCAGCGCCCACTACCTGCTGAGCGACGAAACCCCGCCGCAGGTCTACCCGTTGGTGGACGAAAACCGCCGCGCCTGGCATGCCGGCGACAGCGCCTGGCGTGGCCAGACCCCGCTCAACGCCAGCTCGATCGGCATCGAGATCGTCAACCCCGGGCCGCTGCGGCAGGCCGATGGCAGCATCGTCTTCGCGCCTTACCCGGCCGCGCAGATCGATGTGCTGATCCCGCTGATGCGGGCCATCATGGCGCGCCACGGCATCCGGGGCGACCGCATCCTGGGCCACAGCGACATCGCGCCGCAGCGCAAGGTCGACCCGGGCCCGGCCTTTCCGTGGCAGCGGCTGGCAGCGGCCGGGCTGGTGGCGTGGCCCGATGCGGCCCGGGTGGCGCGGCTGCGGCCGCGCTTTGAGGCGGCGTTGCCCAGCCTGGCCTGGTTTGCCCAGGCACTGGCCACCGTCGGCTACAGCGTGCCGGCCAGCGGCGCGCCGCAAGCCACCCCAGACGCCGCCGAGGCCGGCATCCGCCGGGTGATCGCCGCCTTTCAGATGAAGTACCGGCCGGCGCGGTTTGACGGCCAGCCCGACGCCGAGACGGCGGCACTGCTGCAAAGCTTGCTTGAAGGGCTGGCGCCATGAGCGCGGCGGGCCTGTCCACCGGGCCACCCACCGGGCCACCCACCGGTCTGCCCGCCGGCCCAGTTCGGCCAAGCCGCCGACCGCCCGCACGGCGGCCCGCATCGCCCCAGCCCGGCGCGGGCAGCGCGGCCGCCTGAAAATAAGGGATGTCCCTGAGTCCTTGCCCCGCCAGCGCCGCTGCCACTTCGGCCGCTGCCGCCACCCCGGCCGCCGCCGCGCCACCGGTGCTGGCCATCGCCGGGCTGTCGTTGGCGGCCTTGGCCAGCGGTGTGTCGTTGCGGCTGGCTGACGCGCTGCTGCCGCGCCTGGCGCGTGAGTTTTCGATATCGCTGGGCCAGGCGTCGCAGGTGATCACCGCGTTTGCCGTGGCCTACGGACTGTCGCAACTGCTGTTCGGCCCGTTGGGTGATCGCTACGGCAAATACCGCGTCATCGGCTGGGCCTGCGCGGCATCGGCTGTCACCTCCCTGCTGTGCGCGCTGGCACAAAGCCATGCCGGGCTGCTGGCCGGGCGGCTGCTGGCGGGGGCCACGGCGGCGGCCGTCATCCCGCTGTCGATGGCCTGGATCGGCGACGTGGTGACCTATGAGCGGCGCCAGCCGGTGCTGGCGCGCTTTTTGATCGGCCAGATCACCGGCTTTGCCATCGGCGTGTGGGCCGGCGGCTTTGCCGCCGAGCACCTGGACTGGCGCACGCCGTTCTACGCCGTTGCCGGCTTGTTTCTGGCCGTGGCCGGGGTGCTGCACTGGGTGCGGCTCGGCCTGCCGGCGGCTGCTGTGGCGCCGCGCGCCGCCGCGCCCGGCAACCCGCTGCAGCGCATGCGGGCCGAGTTTGGCGCGGTGCTGGCCCGGCCCTGGGCGCGGGTGGTGCTGCTGACGGTGTTTTTGGAGGGCGCAGCCGTGTACGGGCCGTTTGCCTTTATCGCTTCACATCTTCACCAGCGCTTTGGTCTGCCCTTGTCCACCGTGGGCGCGCTGGTGATGCTGTTTGCGCTGGGCGGCCTGGCCTTTGCGCTGGCCGCGCGCTGGTTGGTGCGGCGGCTGGGCGAGCGCGTGCTGGTGCGCACCGGCGCGGTCTTCATGGCCGGCGCGCTGGCGCTGTTGGCCGCCGCCCCGGCCTGGGCCTGGGCCATGCCGGCCTGCGCACTGCTCGGGCTGGGCTTTTACATGCTGCACAACACGCTGCAAACCCACGCCACCCAGATGGCGCCGGAGCGCCGTGGCGCTGCCGTGGCGGCCTTTGCGGCCTGCTTTTTTGGCGGCCAGTCGGTGGGCGTGGGCCTGGCCGGGCTGCTGGTGGGCCGCGTTGGCACGGCGGGGCTGCTGGCTGCCGGTGCGCTGGGGGTGCTGGGCGTGGGCTGGGGGTTTGACCGCAAATTGCGCGGGCGGGCAGGGACAAGCAAGCTGGGCCGGCAGGTGACCAGTCCAGGCGTGTAGGCAACGCACGGTGCGTGAACACGGCTGACGCTGCCCGCGCTGCCCGGGGTACGGGCGTTCTCAGAACGCCCAGGCAAAGCGGTCCTGGCCATGCACCATCAGCACCGCACTGCGTGTCGTCTTGCAGTGCCAGGTCTGTTGCGGCATCAATTGCTGCACGCTCAGCGCCTCAACATCCAGCACCGCCACGCAAAGCCCCGCCGGGTCACGCACCGACTCGTAGCGAATCCACTGCACCTGTTGGCCTCGCGCCGCATCGGCCAGCGCCCGGGTGGCGCTGTAGTCACTGGGGCGGGTCCAGGCCGGCCGGCATGCCGACCACGGCAGGCTGGTCAGATCGATGGCCCGGCCCAGCACCATCGCCTCGAAGAAGGTG
>JANLOP010000273.1:0-7456 GCA_031366635.1 Betaproteobacteria bacterium
GCAGGCGTCGATCAGCACGTCCACCTCGGCTGGCAGCAGGCCGGGCCAGTTGTCGGCGCCGGCAAACTCTTCCACCGCCCAGACCTCGCAGCCCGGGTGGATGTCGGCAATGCGCCGGCGCAGCGCCTCGGTCTTGGCCAGACCCACGGTGCTGCCCAGGGCCTGCACCTGGCGGTTGATGTTGGATTCACTCACCTGGTCGAGATCGATCAGCACCAGCCGGGCGACACCGCTGCGCGCCAGCGCCTCCACCGCCCACGAGCCCACGCCCCCCAGGCCCACCACCGCGACGCGGGCCTGGCGAATCTGCTGGTAAGCGGCGTCGCCAAACAGCCGGCGCAGGCCGCCAAAGCGCCGCGCCAGATCGGCGTCGGGCAGGCCGGCGTCGGCCGCGCCGGGCGCGGTCGCATCAGCGACGGCTGGCATTGCATCGGCACTCACGCGCTGCGCCCCAGCCGCCAGACCTGCCAGCGCAGCGCCAGCACGGCACCGGCGATGATGGCCGCCACCGCGATAAAGCTGCCCAGCGACAGCGTGGACAGCCCCGACAGCCCCTGGCCGATGGTGCAGCCCAGCGCAGTGACGCCGCCCACGCCCATCAACGCCGCGCCCACCAGGTGGTTGGCGGTGTCTTCAACGCCGCGAAACGCCTCCCAGCGGAAGCTGCCGGCGGCCAGCGCTGCCGCCGCGCTGCCCAGCACCACGCCCGGCACGATCACCATGCCCTGGGTCAGGCGCTTGCTGGCGTCGCTGAAAAACACCAGGCCGTCCAGCACCTGGGCCAGCGGCGCGACAAAGCTGAACGATTCCATCCGGTTGGCGCTGGTGGCCAAAAAGGCGTTCTCCAGCGTCTGCGGATGCTCGGCCAGGTGGCCCAGCACGCCAGAGACCCACCACAGCCCGACCACCAGCGCGCCGATGCCGATGCCGCCCAGCAGCACGTCGGCGCTGCGGCCCTCGCGCCGGGCCAGCGCCCAGGCCACCAGCGCGCCGCCGATCAGCCCGCCCAGGCCCAGCGCCCAGGCGCCCGGCGGGATGCTGGCAGCGCCGCCGCCGGCCAGCGCCGCCACCAGCGACGGCAGATCCTGGCCGGCCGGCAGGCGCAAAACCACCTGATCGACGGTGTTGACGCGCAGCACAGCGCTGATGCCGCGCAAAGTGGCCCAGGCCGACAGCCCGAGCACACCAAACACCACCAGCGATTTGAGGTTTCCGCCGCCAATGCGCACCAGCGTCTTGCTGCCGCAGCCCGATGCCAGCACCATGCCAAAGCCGAACATCAACCCGCCCACCGCCTGCGACAACCAGCGCAGCGCCGGCGCGGCGTAAATCGAATCGGCGGCTTTGACCCAGCCCAGCGCCACCATCGCGTTGAAGCCGATCATCGACACGCCGATGGCCAGCGCCCACATGCGGGCGCGCTGCCAGTCGCCGATATTGACCACATCGGCCACCGCACCCATCGTGCAAAAGTGGCTGCGCTGGGCGATGGCGCCAAAGGCCAGGCCCAGCGCCAGCGCCGCCCACAGCACCTGGTGCTGCAAAACCAGCAGGCCGGCGTCGGTCATCGGGCGGGGGTGCGCCGGATCAAACTCAGAGGCCGAGAGGATTTCGAGCGTGACCGAGCAGCGCGGCAAAAGGCGGTCGATCTAGGAGCCTGTCGGGCTTGGGGCGTCGAAGCGAAATTTGGCCCCAGCGAGGACAGTTTTTGTCGGATTCGCCGGCGCATAGCCATAGCTATGGGCCAAGAAGCTGACGAAAAATGGACCGCTGCGGTCAATTTACAGCCGACGTTCCCCAAGTCCGACAGGCTCCTAGGCGCAAAGCACCGCCATAGCCCGGGCTATGGCGCGCATTTGCAACGACGAGCGAGCGACTTTTGGCGTGGTGAGCGGGCATGATCGAAAAACTCTCAGCCTCTCAGCCCTTCAAGGTGCCGAGCCGCTCTTTGCCGGCGGCGGCGGCCTCGCTGGCCGGGTAGGCCTTGACCAGCTCGTCGATGGTCTTGCGCGCCGATCGGTTGTCTTTCATCTCGATCTGGCAATTGGCCAGCGCCAGCATCGCCTCGGGCGCGCGCGGGTGGTTGGGCGATGCGGTGATCAGCCCGCGAAACACCGTGATCGCCTCTTTGTAGTTCTTCTGGCCGTACAGCGCATTGCCCAGCCAGAAGCGCGCCGAGTCGCTGTAACCACCGGCCGGGTAGCGCTGCAAAAACGCCGTCAGCGCGCTGGCTGCCTTGTCAAAATCACCGCTGCGCAGCGCGATCATGGCCTGGTCGTGGGCGCGCTTTTCTTCCGGGTCGGCCAAAAACTCCTTGCCGTCCAGCGCCACTTTCTGTGGCTCCAACGCGCGCAGCCGGTCGTCCACGCCTTTCGACACATCTTTGACGCCACGCTGCAGCTCGGCCACGTCGCGCATCAACTGCTCTTGGCTGCCGCGCAGCTTGGCGTTGTCGGCGCGCTGGGCTTCAAGCTGGGTGTTCAGGTCGAGCAGGCTGCGCCGCAGTTGCGTGACTTGCTCCAGCAAGGCCGCATTCGCCTGCGCCAGCTCACCCAGCTTGGCGCGGCTGTTGTCGTCGGTGCTCTGGATGCGGGTGCGCATATCCAGGATGGCCTTGCGCGCCTCTTCGTCGTCAAAAATGCCGGCGCGCGCTGGCTGGGTGCAAAGCGCTGACAACACAAAAAGCAGCGCCAGCGCGGCCCGCGCCAGTGCTGCCGGCCTGGCCCTGGCCTGGGCAGTTCGGGTCGCCGGGCCCATGCCCGGGCGCAAGATGGCTGGCATCACGGTCAGCGGTCCTTGATCTCGACGCGGCGGTTCTGCGCCCAGGCAGCCTCGTCATGGCCTTCGGACGCGGGGCGCTCCTTGCCAAAGCTCACGGCCTCGATCTGAGCTTCGGACGCGCCCAGCAAGGTCAGGGATTTGGCCACCGCCTCGGCCCGCTTCTGGCCCAGCGCCAGGTTGTACTCGCGCCCGCCGCGCTCGTCGGTGTGGCCCTCGGCCAGCAGGCGCTTGCTGCGGTTGGCGGCCAGCACCTTGGCATGGCCTTCGATCAGGCTGCGGCCGCTGTCATTGACGACAAAGCTGTCGAAATCGAAATACACCACCCGGCCCAGCGCGCCGCCAGCCGCTGCACCGCCCGCGCCACCGGCCGCGCCCAGGTTGACGGTGGCCACTTGCGATTGCGCTGCGGTGCCGCTGCCGGGCCGTGCTGCGCCGGCCGCCGCGTCACCGGCTATGCCGCCGCTCACCGGTGTGGGCGTGCGGGTTTCGACCGGCGTTTCATCGAGCTTGACGGCCGAGCCGCAGCCCGCCAGCACGAATGAGACCAGGATGGCCAGCGGGGCCAGGCGGCGGGTGTTGCGTCGCATCATCTTCATACTCCTAAATCAACGGGGGCGCGCAGGCCACCCGGGGCGCCGACCACCTGCCGGCAGGTAAAAAGCCGGCACGACGGGCCCGGCGCAGCCATCGGCCGGTGCGGCGCAGCGCTCATCGGCTGAACGGCCCCCAGGCCGGCTCGCGCACATCGATGCCCGACGACAGCAAGCGGCTGCGGATCTTGCCATCCAGCGTGCTGGTCATCAACACATCGCGGCCCTGGCTGCGGGTGGCGTAGATCAGCAGCCGGCCATTCGGCGCAAAACTGGGGTGTTCGTCGTCATTGGTGTCGGTGACGGCCAGCGCCGGTGCGCTGCCGTCCAGCGGCTGCACCATCACCCGAAAGCCGCTGCCGCGTGCGACAAAGGCCAGCGTGCGGCCGTCCGGACTGATCGCCGGGCTGATGTTGTAAGCGCCGGCAAAGGTGACGCGCTCGGCCGTGCCGCCGCCGCTGGGCACTTTGTAGATCTGCGGGCCACCGCCCCGGTCGCTGACAAAGTACACGCTCTGGCCATCGGGCGAAAAAACCGCCTCGGTGTCGATGGCGTTGCTGGTGGTCAGGCGGCGCAGGCTGTCGCCGTCCAGGTCGAGCAGGTAAAGCTGGGCCACGCCGTCGCGCGACAGGGTGACGGCCAGCCGCCGGCCGTCGGGTGACCAGGCCGGCGCGCTGTTGCTGCCTTTAAAGCTGGCCACCGCGCGCCGGTCGCCGGTGGTCACGTCCTGCACCATCACCACCGCCTTGCCGGCCTCAAACGAGACGTAAGCCAGCTTGCGGCCGTCGGGCGACCAGGCCGGCGAGATGATGGGTTGCGGGCTGGCCAGCGCCACCTGGCCGCCTTCGCCGTCGGCGTCGGTGATGCGCAGGGTGTAGCGGTTGGCGGCGCGGGTGACGTAGGCGATGCGGGTGGCGTTGACGCCGCGCTCCCCTGTCAGCCGCTCTTGCACCGCGTCGGCGATGCGGTGCGCCGCCAGCCGCAAATCGGCCGCCGGCACGGCCAGCGCCTGGCCCGCTAGCTCGTCGCCCTTGACCACGTCCCACAGCTTGTAGCGCACATCAAACCGGCCGTCGGCCAGCCGGGCGGCACTGCCGGCCACCAGCGCGTCGGCCCCCCGGCCGCGCCAATCGGGGTATTGGGGCTGGCTGCGCTCATCGAGCGCGCCGCTCGACTCGACGATGCGGAAGGCGCCACTGCGCTCAAGATCACTGCGCACGATGGCCGAGATCGGCTGGCCACTGCGGTCTTCATCGCGAAACCGGGTGACGGCAAGCGGCAACTGGGTGGCGCCGATGCCGGTGATCTCAACCCGGAACTGCGCCCGGGCGGTGGGCCCCAGGGGGCTCAGGGTGGCAGCCGCCAGGGCCGCGCTGAAGTGGCGTCGTTGCATCGGCATCGGTGGGGTGGGAGTCGGGCGGCGGGGCTGAGGTTCCCCCGCATCGTTGCGGCGAATGGTCAAAACGGCGGTCAAAAGCAGATCAAACCCAAGATCAGCCCCAGATCAACCACTGGCCGGCACATGCCGCCACAGGCATTGTAGGCAGCGCGTTTGCCAGCACCGCGGCCTTCAGCCCAACGCCCGGCGCAGCGCCACGCCACACAAACCGACCGCCGTATTGGCCTCGTCCAGCATCCGGCCCATCGTGATGAAGCCGTGGATCTGGCGCTCGAAGCAGACGTACTGCGCGCTGCTGCCGGCCGCCGACAGCGCATCGGCGTACTGCCGGCCCTCGTCGCGCAGCGGGTCAAAGCCGGCGGTGATCACCAGCGACGGCGGCAGCCGGGACAGGTCGCCGTGCAGCAGCGGCGAGACGCGCCAATCGCTGTACTGCGCGGCATCAACGTAATGGCCCCGGAAGTAGTTGATCGAGTCCGACGTCAGCATGTAACCCTGGCCGTTGCGGGTGTGCGACGGCGCCACGGCGCGCATGTCGGTGGCGGGGTAGATCAGCAACTGGAACCGCAGCGGGATGGCCTCGCCGGCATCGCGCCAGGCCAATGCCACCACCGCCGCCAGGTTGCCACCGGCACTGTCGCCGCCCACCGCAAACCGGCTGGCATCCAGGCCCAGCGCACCAGCCTGGGCTTGCAGCCAGCGGGTGGCGGCCAGCACGTCGTCTACCGCCGCCGGAAAGCGGTGCTCAGGCCCCATCCGGTAGTCCACCGACACGACGACGCAGGCGCCGGCCACCGCCAGGTCTCGGCACAGCGAGTCGTGGGTGTCCAGATCGCCCATCGTCCAGCCGCCGCCGTGGTAGTAAACCAGGGTGGGCGCGGGCGCGGCCACGCCGTCGGGCCGGTACAGCCGCAGCGGGATGCCGGCCGCCGGGCAGCCCGGCCCGCTGGCGCTGAGGTTTTGCACCTCGGCCACCGGCCGGGGCGGTGGCTGGGTGACAGACCGGCGCTCAAGATAGAAGCGCCGCGCGTCCTGCGGTGTCAGCGTGTGGGTGGGCGGTACGCCTTTGGCGACCATCAGGTCGAGCAGCGCCTGGGCTTGGGGGTCGAGCATCGCGTCTCCTGCGGGGCTGGGCGGCAAGCCGCCAGCCGGTGGAATTGGGGCCAGTCCAGTGTAGTGGCGGGGTGCTGGCAAGTGCGGCGGCAGGTGCGGCGGCGGGTGCGGCGGCGGGTGCGGCGGCAAGGGCGGCGGCTGTGGCGGTGCCCGCTGCCGCCCGCCGTGGGGCAGGCGCTGGCGCGGGCGCTGCGGCATCATCCAACGCAATGGCCAACGACCTTCTGCCCTGCCCTTGCGGCAACCCGCTAAACCTGGCCGATTGCTGCGGCCGCTGGCTGGCTGGCCCGGGCCACCTGCAAGCGCCCGATGCACTGGCGCTGATGCGGTGGCGCTACAGCGCGTTTGCGCTGGCGCGGGCCGATTACCTGCGGGCCACCTGGCACGCCAGCACCCGGCCAGCGTTGATCGAGTTTGAGCCGGGCTAGCGCTGGCTGGGCTTGCAGGTGCGCCAGCACCGGCCGGTGGGCGCCAGCCACGCCATCGTCGAGTTTGTGGCCCGCAGCAAGCAGGCCGGCCGGGCGCAGCGGCTGCATGAGATCAGCCGCTTTGTGAACGACGGCGGGCGCTGGTTTTACCTCGACGGGCAGACGCCCGACTGATGCCGCCCTGTCACGCGATCAGGCACTCAGGCACTTTGGCGATCGAGCGATCAGCAGATCAGGCCCTCAGCCAAATTCTTGCCGGATCGGCGGCAGGCTCAGCCGCCAGGCGATCCAGCCCAGCATCGCGCAGCCGGCCAGCGTCACCAGCACCGCCATTGAGCGCGCCGCCACCACAAACCCGCCAAACACATGGGCCACCAGCGGCGGCATCGGCGCGTGGTGCAGGGTGACATCCACCAGCGACAGCATCACCTCTTGCTGCAACCACAGCCCGCCCAGGTTGACGGCAATGGCCGCCCACAGCAGCGCGATAAAGGTGCGGCGCGCCCATTCATGGCGCATCAGCAGCCCCGCCGCCGCTGCCAGCATGGCGACAGAGGCCACCAGCCCGGCACCCACCACCCAAGGCAGGTAGGCCAGCAGCCAGCCGGTGAGCAGCGGCTGCGGCAGCGGCGCACCGACCAGCGCAATCTGCCCGGGCAGCGACGCCACGACCGCGTTCTGCACCAGGGCCGAGGCCGAGCACAGCAGGCCCAGCACGATAAATACCCAGGCGGTGATGGTGACAAAGCGCGAGCGCGATCCGACGTTGAAGGTCTGGGTCATGGTGATCTCTCCCGGCACGGTGGCAGGCCGCTGGGCCCGGCAACACCGCAAATGATGCCCAGGCTTTGTGACACTGATTTTTCGGCAGCTTGGCGGCGCGCGCTTCCCTTAAATAGGGGGCAAAGCCAACGCGGGGCCGATGCCGGCAGCCGCCGCGTGACTTCTGGCGCACGCGGTCGGGGCCTGATCCGGCCCGGCGGCCGGGCATTTGCAGCGTCCGGCCGGCTAGCCCTGCCCTTGCCCCACAAATGTCAGTTCGAATGTCATTGTCTGAGTGAATAGCCCTGACACATTGCCTGGAGCAGGCTGTAGCCGTGCCACATCAATTGGTGGCCGGGCGGTGGATCATTGAGGCGGCCGAG
>JANLOP010000281.1:0-2464 GCA_031366635.1 Betaproteobacteria bacterium
CGCCATCGGCACCAGCCACGGCGCCTACAAGTTCAGCCGCAAGCCCACGGGCGAGACGCTGGCCATCAGCCGCATCAAGGACATCCACGCCCGCATCCCCAACACCCACCTCGTGATGCACGGCAGCTCGAGCGTGCCGCAAGACCTGCTGGCCGAGATTCGCCAATATGGCGGCGACATGAAAGAAACCTACGGCGTGCCGGTTGAAGAGATTCAAGAGGCCATTAAATACGGCGTGCGCAAAATCAATATCGATACCGATATCCGGCTGGCCATGACGGCCGCCGTGCGCAAATACCTGGCGCACAACCCGGGCCATTTTGATCCGCGTGATTACCTCAAGCCGGCGCGGGCCGCCGCCCAGGCAATCTGCCAGCAGCGTTATGTGCAGTTTGGCTGCCAGGGCCAGGGTAGCAAGATCAAGGCCATCCCGCTGGCCACGGTGGCCCAGCACTACGCCAGCGGTGAGCTGGCCCAGGTGGTGGCCTGATCCGGCCGTTGGCCCGGGCCAGACCGCTGGCCCGCCATTGCGCGGATGCAGCGACAGGGGCCGAAAGGCCCCTTTTCACGCCGCCGCTGCTATTTGCGAACGTGGTCCAGCGACAGCGCGGGCACATGGCCCAATGTCAGCGCCAGGGCCTCGTGCTGGGCGGCCAGCAAGGGCTGGGATTCACGCCGGTAGTGCAGCGCCAGCGCGTAAGCGGCCTGGTCGCTGCCCAGCGCGGCGGCAAATTGCAGCCAGCCCAACTGGCGCTTTGACCCCGCCGGCACCTGCGGCGACGGCTGTGCCAGGCGCAGCGCGGCGGCCGTGTCGCCCAGCGCGGCCAGGCGCACATCCACGGCGGCCAGACCGCTGGTTGACGCATCGACAAACGCCGACCTGAACAGTTGCACCTCCGGGCGGCGCAACAACTGGGCCACCGGCTGGGCTTGCTCACGCAATGCGCGCGCCTCAGCGGCCCAAGCCTGCGCTTCAAATCGCCCGAGGTAGGCATCGGCCAGGCGCACGATATCGGCCGGCCACATGGCTTGCAGCACGGCCTGGCGCAGCGCGGGCTCGGCAGGCGGCAGCGCGTCACGCAGTGGCGCCGGCGGCGCTGCGTCCAGCCGGGCCAGCCAGGTGGCCGATCCGGTGCGCGTTTCGTCCGCCAGCATTGGTGGCAGGGCCTGCGCGCCAGCGGGCCTGGGCGCCAGCAGCGCCAGCGCTGCCAGCAAGCCCAAACCGGCCACCATCCGCCACCGCGCCGCGGGCCAACGGGCGATCTGCCAACGGGCGACCTGCCAGCGCGTGATCTGCCAGCGCGCCAACTGCCACCGCGCCAACCCTTGCCCGCCCGACCCAAGCTGTGACCCTGCCGCCATACCGCCCCCGTTCCTGCCTGCGGCCGGCCACCGACGGCCTGCCTGGTTTGCTCATCGGCAACCCACGGCGTCCACTTGAGCGCGCAATCGTGCGCTGCGTCACACACGAGCCCATTCAGGCCGTTTTTTGGGCGCGCTGACAGTCTCCGAGCCGTCCCGTGCGCGCCAACGGCATGCGCCGGCAGCGCGCCGGCAAAACACGCGGGGCACAATGTTGTGAGGCTGATTTCCAGCCGATTTCCAGCCCACCCCGGATGCCCACCATGAGCCCCACAGCCCTTTTTGAAACTCACCTGCATTCACTGCCGTTGCTGGCGCGCGGCAAGGTGCGCGACAACTATGCGGTGGGTGCCGACCGCATCCTGATGGTGGCGTCTGACCGCATCTCGGCCTTTGATGTGGTGATGGCCGATCCGATACCCGGCAAGGGCACATTGCTGACGCAAATGGCCTTGTTCTGGTTCAACAAACTGGGCCATATCGTGCCCAACCACCTGACCGGCGAGGCGCCGGAAAGCGTGGTGGCGGCTGACGAGGTGGCACAGATAACTGGCCGGTCGATGCTGGTCAAGCGGCTTACCCCGCTACCGGTGGAAGCGGTGGTGCGCGGTTATCTGGCCGGCTCGGGTTGGAAGGAATACCAGCAAAACAGCCAGGTATGCGGTGTGCCGCTGCCACCGGGTTTGAAAAATGCCAGCCGCCTGGCCGCGCCTATTTTCACCCCGGCGACCAAGGCCGCTATGGGCGATCATGACGAAAACATCTCATTTGAGCGAATGGCCGGGTTGATCGGCACCAGCCTGGCCAGCCAGATTCGGAATATATCGATCCAGCTTTACCAGGAAGCCGCCGCCTACGCCCTGACGCGCGGCATCATCATCGCCGACACCAAATTCGAGTTCGGCCTCGACCGGGACGGCAGCCTGGTATTGATGGATGAAATCCTGACCCCCGACTCGTCACGGTTCTGGCCGCTGGGCTCGTATGTTGAGGGCAGCAACCCCCCCAGTTACGACAAACAGTTTTTGCGCGACTGGCTGGAAGGTGTGCAGGTGGCCGGTGTGGCTTGGAACAAGCGGGCGCCTGCGCCGGGGATGCCGCT
>JANLOP010000318.1:0-17244 GCA_031366635.1 Betaproteobacteria bacterium
GGTTGTGGGGTTTGGGTGGGGCCCCCACCAAACCCCCGACAGCCTCCTAGAATTACGGGTTTCCACCGGCATGGCCCCGCTGCATGACCGCCCGCCCGCCGTCGGCCTGCGGGCCTGTCCTGATACCCCGCCCGCCATGCCGTCTGCCGTCTCAAACAACCGCAAAAGCCTGCTGCATTTCGAGGGCGGCAATGCCCTTTCGGCCTTCCGCGCCCAGGCGCTGCTGCCGGCCTTGCAGGCGGTGAACGGGCATATCACCGGCTTGGCGGCGCGCTACGTGCACTGGGTGCTGGCCGAGCCGGGCAGCGCACCCGACGCCGACAAGCTGCGCGCCCTGCTGGACTACGGCGACGCTTGCATCGGCCCCACGGCTGGGCCCGGCCCGCTGGTGCTGGTGATGCCCCGGCTGGGCACGGTGTCACCGTGGGCCAGCAAGGCCACCGACATCGCCCGCAACTGCGGCCTGGTGCTGCACCGGGTGGAGCGCGTGACCGAATACCGCTTGCAGCTCAAGACCGGCCTGCTGGGCGATCTGTTTGGCAGCGCCGGCAAGCCGCTGACGGCACCTGAGCTGCAAGCCTGCGCCGGTCTGCTGCATGACCGCATGACCGAGAGCGTGGCGTTTGAGCGCGACGCCGCCCGCCATCTGTTTGATGCGCAGCCGGCGCCCGCGCTGGCGCATGTGGACATCTTGGGCACCGGCCGGCATGCCCTGGTCGCCGCCAACAGCGAATTCGGCCTGGCGCTCAGCGACGACGAGATCGACTACCTGGTGGCCGCCTTCAGCACGCTGGGCCGCAACCCCAGCGATGTGGAATTGATGATGTTTGCCCAGGCCAACAGCGAGCACTGCCGGCACAAAATCTTCAACGCCGACTTCAGCATCGACGGCGTGCAGCAGCCGCTGACGCTGTTCGGCATGATCCGCCACACCGAGCAACTGGCGCCGCAGCACAGCATCGTCGCCTACAGCGACAACAGCGCGGTGATGGCGGGCGGCCCGGTGCAGCGCTGGGCGCCGGCGCCGGCAATCGCCGGCTTCAGCAACGCGCCGCTGTACGCCGCCGGCGCTGAGATCAGCCATGTGCTGATGAAGGTGGAGACGCACAACCACCCGACCGCCATTTCACCGTTTCCGGGCGCCAGCACCGGCGCGGGCGGTGAGATCCGGGACGAGGGCGCCACCGGGCGGGGCTCCCGGCCCAAGGCCGGGCTGACTGGGTTCACGGTGTCTAACCTGCATTTGCCCGCCGTGCCGGGCTTGCCCGGATTGTCGGGGCCGCACGCGCCCGAGCCCTGGGAGATGCAGCCCATCGGCAAGCCCGACCACATCGCCAGCGCGCTGCAAATCATGCTGGACGGCCCGCTGGGCGCTGCGGCCTTCAACAACGAGTTTGGCCGGCCCAGCCTGGCCGGCTACTTCCGCGTTTTTGAGCAGCGGGTTGCCGGCGTGCAGCGGGGTTACCACAAGCCGATCATGCTGGCCGGCGGCCTGGGCAGCATCCGCGCCGGCCAGACCCACAAATTACCTTTCGGCGCCGGCACGCTGCTGGTTCAGTTGGGCGGGCCGGGCATGCGCATCGGCATGGGCGGCGGCGCGGCCAGCTCGATGGCAGCAGGCAGCAACACGGCGGCGCTGGATTTTGACTCGGTGCAGCGCGGCAACCCGGAGATCCAGCGCCGGGCGCAAGAGGTGATCAACCACTGCTGGAGCCTGGGTGACGCCAACCCGGTGCTGGCCATCCACGACGTGGGTGCCGGCGGCATCAGCAATGCCTTTCCCGAGCTGGTGGACGGTGCCGGCAAAGGCGCGCGCTTTGATCTGCGCAAGGTGCCGCTGGAAGAATCCGGCCTGGCACCCAAAGAGATTTGGTGCAACGAAAGCCAGGAGCGCTACACGCTGGCGATCAAGCCCGATCTGCTGCCGTTGTTTGAACAAATGTGCCAACGTGAGCGCTGCCCGTTTGCGCTGGTCGGCGTGGCCACTGACGACCCCGTGCTGGTGCTGGAAGACGGCCCCGGCGGGCAGCGTGTCATCGACATGCCGATGCAGGTGCTGCTGGGCAAACCGCCCAGGATGCAGCGCGATGTGCGGCGGGTGGCGCGCAGCGAGCCGGCCCTCGATCTGACCGGCATCCCGCTGGCTGACGTGGCGTTGCGCGTGCTGCGCCACCCGACGGTGGCCAGCAAGCGGTTTTTGATCACGATTGGTGACCGCAGCGTGGGCGGGTTGAGCCACCGTGATCCGATGGTCGGCCCGTGGCAGGTGCCGGTGGCCGATTGCGCCGTCACGCTGGCCGATTTTGTCGGCTTGCGGGGTGAGGCTTTTGCCATCGGTGAGCGCACGCCGCTGGCCGCGCTGGACGCGCCCGCCGCCGGCCGCATGGCGGTGGGCGAGGCCATCACCAACCTGCTGGCCGCGCCGATCACGCTGTCGCGCGTCAAGCTCAGTGCCAACTGGATGGCGGCCTGCGGTGAGCCGGGCGAGGACGCCGCGCTCTACGACACGGTGCGCGCCGTGGCCATGGATTTGTGCCCGGCGCTGGGCATCGGCATCCCGGTGGGCAAGGACAGCTTGTCGATGCGCATGAAGTGGGCGGATGCGGGGGCCGGTGGCGCAGCCGGGGCCGACCGGCAAGTCACCGCCCCGGTCAGCCTGATCGTCACCGCGTTTGTCACGCTCGACGATGTGCGCGGCACGCTGACACCGCAGCTTCAACCCGGCGACACCAGCCTGGTCCTGATCGACCTGGGCCAGGGCCGGATGCGTTTGGCGGGGTCGATGCTGGCCCAGGTGACGGGGCAGTTTGGCTGTGCAGCGCAAGACCAGGTGCCCGATCTGGACGACCCGGCCCAGCTCAAGGCGCTGGTGGCCGCCATCAACCAGTTGCGCTGCGAGGCCAAGCTGCTGGCCTACCACGACCGCAGCGACGGCGGGCTGTGGGCTTGCGTCTGCGAGATGGCGTTTGCCGGCCAGATCGGCCTGAGCCTGAATGTCGATCTGCTGGTGACCGAGGGCGACGGCATCAGCGACAGCCGGGCTGAGACCGGCGACGCCAAGAACTGGGCCAGCCAGGTGGGCGAGCGGCGCAACCGGCTGACGCTCAAGGCACTTTTCAATGAAGAGCTGGGTGCCGTGATCCAGGTGCCGCGCAGTGAGCGCGATGCGGTGATGGCGGTGCTGCGCAGCCACGGCCTGAGCCGCCACAGCCATGTCATCGGCACGACCAACGCCAGCGGCGTGATCGAAGTCTGGCGCGACGCCAAAGCGCAGTTCAGCGCGCCACTGCGCGATTTGCAGCAAGCCTGGGACGAGGTGAGCTGGCGCATCGCCCGGCTGCGTGACCACCCGGCTTGCGCCGACAGTGAGCATGCGGCCGTGGGCTTGGGTGCTGCCGGCGCTGACCCCGGCCTGCACCAGCACCTGACGTTTGATGCCGCTGAGGATGTCGCCGCGCCCTATCTCAACCTCAAGCGCCCGGCAATGGCCATCCTGCGTGAGCAGGGTGTCAACTCGCATGTCGAGATGAGCTATGCGCTGGCCCAGGCCGGCTTCGACACCTTTGATGTGCACATGAGTGATTTGCAAGCGGGCCGGGCGCGCCTGGACCAGTTCCAGGGCCTGGTGGCCTGCGGCGGCTTCAGCTACGGCGACACCCTGGGCGCGGGCGAAGGCTGGGCCCGGTCGATCCTGTTCAACCCGGCGTTGACGGATCAGTTTGCGGCCTTTTTTTCCCGGCCCGACACGCTGGCGCTGGGCGTGTGCAACGGCTGCCAGATGATGGCCGCACTCTCAGCCATCATCCCCGGCACCCAGGCCTGGCCGCGCTTCACCCGCAACAAGAGCGAGCAGTTTGAGTCTCGCTTCAGCCTGGTGGAGGTGTTGCACAGCCCGTCGCTGTTTTTCACCGGCATGGCCGGCAGCCGGCTGCCGATTGCCGTGGCGCACGGTGAGGGGTTTGCGGATTTCTCGCAGCGCGGGGACGCAAGCCAGGTGCAGCGGGCGATGCGGTTTGTGGACCACGCTGGCCAGGCGGCTGAGGGCTACCCCTTCAACCCGAACGGCAGCCCCGGCGGCTTGACGGCGGTGACCACACCGGACGGCCGCTTCACCGCACTGATGCCGCACCCCGAGCGGGTGCTGCGAAATCTGCAGATGAGTTGGGCAGCGGGAGATGCCTTGCAGCGCAGTGGCTGGCAGCGCATGTTTGGCAATGCGCGGCGCTGGGTCGGTTAGCGCAGCCCCGCAGCGGCTGACGGGCCCTGGCAGTTGCTCAGGCGGAGACGCCCAGAAACGGCTTGCTTTGTCCGTACATCCGGCGTACATTGAAATCGTGCCGGGAATCAATCCGCACCGCCCCAACGGAGCCACGCCATGCAAACCACCCCGCCACAAGCCACCGACCAGTCGCGGGGCGCACGCCTCGAAGCCCGCATCTCCGCCGAACAAAAGGCGGTGTTGCAGCAGGCGGCCGCCCTGTCAGGGCGCACCCTGAGTGAATTCGTGGTCGCCAGTGCCCAGGAAGCGGCCAACCGCGTGATTCAGGACCACGAGACCATCCGCCTGAGCCGCGCCGAGCAGATTGAGTTCGTCAGCGCGCTGCTCAACCCGCCCCCACCCAATACGCGACTGCGCGAAGCCGCAGCGGCCTACCGCAAACAGATGGGGTTTTGATTGCCCCCGCCCGCCGCGCCCTATCAGATTGAGGCGCTGGGCAAAACCCACGACCGCAGCGCATTCAATTGCGGCAGCGCGGCGCTTGATCGCTACCTGCACCAGCAGGCCCGCCAGGACGCCGAGAAAAACGTCGCCGCGCCCTTTGTCCTGACCGCGGCACCCGCGCCGCAGGTGCTGGGCTACTACACGCTGTCAGCGTCGCTGGTCAACGCCGGTGAACTGCCCGACGCCCTGGCCAAAAAACTGCCGCGCTATCCGCAACTGCCGGTGACGCTGCTCGGTCGGTTGGCCGTTGACCACCGCATGAAAGGCAAGGGCATCGGGCAGTTTCTGCTGCTGGACGCCTTGCGCCGCAGCCTGGGCGCCGCCGCCAACATTGCGGCAATGGCCGTGCTGGTCGATGCCAAGGACGACGCAGCGGAGGCCTTTTATCGGCATTTCAGCTTCCTGCCGTTGCACCAGCAGCCGCGCCGGCTGTTTCTGCCGATGAAGACCGTCGCTGGACTTTTTGAGGTTTGACCGACGCTGGGTGTCTCGGGTGAAGGCCAGGCTGCTGGCAATCAAGGTCAGCCGATTCCTGGCCGCCAACCACAGGGATCACGTTGTGGGCGTTGGCTTCCTGAGCCGAAAAGCGTTACAGCCCGTCACTGCTGCGGTGGTTGATAGCGCGGATACCGCCCACTACTTCCCGAAGCGCGAGAGTCCGTTTTGGCAAAACGATCTCGGCGGGCTTTTCGATTGGCGCGCTGCTGCCGTTGTAGCCTGCTATCTCCGCCAGTCAGGTATCGGCGGACCAGTGTCTGGCAGGGCGTCTGTGCTCTCGACTTGTTGCGGCTGATTTGGCCACTGCAACCGCGCTGGTGGGCAAGGTCAAATTTTGGCTGTCTGGGCTCGGCCGCTCAGCGCCCGCCCGCCAGCCCCGCCAACAGCTCGTAAGACCGCAACCGTGCCGCGTGCGCATGCACCGCCCCGGCCACGATCAACTCATCGGCACCCGTGCGTTGGATCAGCGCCTCCACTTGCCTGCGCACCGTGCTGGGCGAGCCCACCGCGCTGGCCGTCAACATGCGCGCCACACCGGCTTTTTCACGCGGCGTCCACAGCGCGTCCAGCTCGGCCGGGCTGATCGGCCGGGGCAGGGGGCCGCGCTCACCGCGCTGCATACCCAGAAAGCGCTGCTGGATCGAGGTGAACAGCCGGGCCGCCTCGTCATCGGTGTCGGCCACGATCACATTGCAGCCGACCATCGCATGCGGCTCGGGCCAGTCGGCGGACGGCCGGAAGCTGCTGCGGTAGATATCGAGCGCCTGCATCAGCAAATCGGGCGCAAAGTGCGACGCAAACGCAAACGGCAGGCCCAGGTAGGCTGCCAGTTGCGCGCTGTACAGGCTGCTGCCCAGCAGCCAGATCGGCACTTGGGTGCCGACGCCGGGGATCGCCCGCACGGCGGCGGCGGGCTGGCCGGGTGCGGCCGTGCCCAGATAACCCTGCAACTCGATCACATCCTGCGGAAAATCGTCTTCGGCCTCGCCGGCCAGGTGCCGACGCAGGGCCCGGGCGGTGAGTTGGTCGGTGCCCGGTGCCCGGCCCAGACCCAGGTCGATGCGGCCCGGGTAGAGTGTGGCCAGCGTGCCAAATTGCTCGGCCACCACCAGCGGTGCGTGGTTGGGCAGCATCACCCCGCCCGAGCCCACCCGGATGGTGTGGGTGCCGCCGGCCACATGGCCGATCAGCACGGCGGTGGCCGAGCAGGCCACGCCGTCCATATTGTGGTGTTCGGCCAGCCAATAACGGTGGTAGCCCCAGCGCTCGGCATGTTGGGCCAGGTCCAGGGTGTTGCGTAGGGCGGTGGTGGCGTCGCTGCCGTCGACGATGGGCGCAAGATCAAGCACAGACAAAGGGATCATGGCTCGAATCATGCAACGCCCGGCCCCGGGCGTGCCGGCATCGCGTCTTGCGGCCGGCCTGGCGCCGGCCACCCTTCGCCAGCCGCCAGCGCCCGGTGTTGCGGCAAGATGGCGGCCCGCTGCCCACTGGGCGGCCACCCGCAGGAGAGTTGAATGCGCCATGTCCGCCGCGTCACGCCGTTGGTCACACCGCTGCCGGTGCCGCTGGCCGCGCACAAACCCGCGCGCACAGCCGAGCGGGTGGCCGCGCTGCTGGCCAGCCTGCTGCTGCTCACCGCCTGCCAGGCCCAACCCCGTGCGTCGGCCTTGGGCGCGGTGGACGAAGCGGCACTGCAAGCCCGCCTGCGCAGCGCCATCGGCGATGCGGTTTGCAGCAGCGATGCGCAATGCCGCACCTTGGCGGTGGGCGAAAAAGCCTGTGGCGGGCCCGAGGCCTGGTGGGCTTTTTCAACGGCCAGCGCCCAGGCGGATCAATTGCCCGGCTGGGCCGCCGAGCTGACCGCGTTGTCGCGCCAGCGCAACCGGCGCGGCGGCAGCGTCAGCAATTGCCAGGTCCAGTCCGACCCAGGTGCCGTCTGCGAGGCCCAGCGCTGCCTGCTGGCCACGCCCAAGTTGGCACGCTGATCGCGCGTTGACCGCGCGTTGAAGGTCGCGAAGACCGCCGGCTGATCAGCCCAGCAGCCGCGCCGCCGCGCCGTCGATGCTGGCCTTCAACTCGGCGTAGCTGCGGTTCACCGGGTACTGCGGAAACTGCGCCAGGATGGCGTCAGGCGGGTGGATGAAAAACCCGGCGTCGGCCGCCGCCAGCATGCCGGTGTCGTTGTACGAGTCGCCGGCCGCAATCACCTGGTAATTCAGGCTTTTCAGCGCATTCACCGCGCAGCGCTTCTGGTCGGGCTGGCGCAATTGGTAATCGACCACAAAACCGGCGGCGTCGGTCATCAGCTTGTGGCAAAACAGTGTGGGCCGGCCAAGCTGCAGCATCAGCGGGTCGGCAAACTCATAAAACGTGTCCGACAGGATGATCACCTGGTAGCGGCTGCGCAGCTCGTCGAGAAAATCCCTGGCACCGGCCATCGGCGCCATGCCGCCGATCACCCGCTGGATGTCGGCCAGCCTCAGGCCATGCTGCTGCAACAGCGCCAGCCGGTATTGCATCAACCTGTCGTAGTCGGGCTCGTCGCGGGTGGTGCGGTTGAACGCGCTGATGCCGGTGCGGTGGGCAAACTCAATCCAGATTTCAGGGACCAACACACCTTCGAGGTCGAGACAGACGATTTGCATGGGGCTCCTGGGAATGCCTGCGCCGCTGATCCTGACGCCAGCGGCGCGACAGCGCGGCATCCTACCGCAGGCACTCTGGCCATGCAGTTACCGCAGCCCGGGCAACTACGACGAGCAGGTGTAGTTGGTCGCCAGCTTTGCGGCGTCGGCGTTGTTCGCCGGCCCGGTGTACTTGGGATACTGGGGATACTGGCATAACGGCCTGGAGAAGTCGGTCGCCCCGGTTGCGGCGTTCAACTTTTGCGCGGTCAATGTGCCAGGCGCTGTGCCGTTGACCACCCAATTGTCCAAAGCCGTCAGCAAATCAGCGGAGTCGGCCCCGGGGCCGCCGCTGCAGTGATTGACGCCGGGTGCGATGTACAGGCGGGCAAAGGTATCGACGCTGGCCGCGCCGACCGCTGTCTTGACGTTGTTGAAATACTCGATCGTGGCATTCGAGCTCAGCGCCGCGTCATTGGCGCCATGCCACAACAGCAACTTGGCACCGCTGTCGCGGAAGGGTCGAATATCGGCCATCGTGGCATCGTTGAGTGAAGCCAGGGCAAACAAGGCATTCTGGTTCTGGTCCCAGGGTGTGTAGGCGAGTGAATTTGCAGCCGGATCTCGCGCGAGATAGTTCTTCACGGTGGTGTCCTGGAACAGGTACTGCAATGCCGACGTCAGCGTGCCATTGCCGGTTTCCCAGAGCGGCCAGGCGCCAGCATCGTCTTCATTCCCGGTCAGATTCCAGCGCGCGTTGCGATAACTCGGGCTGCCGGTAAACGCCGCGTCCGTCGTCCATGATGTGACAACCGCCAACTGGGCATCCGACAGGCAGGTATTGCCGGTGTCCGCGCCCCCGGCACAACGCAGACTGGCAGGGTCGAAGACGGCTGATGTGCAGGCGGCTGAATTGGCAACGACGCCATCGACAATACCGTCAAGCCCGTCGCAGGCATCCCGAACCGCCTTGGCCAACAATTGGGTTTTGGCCAAGGGGAACCCGCCACCCGGCGCCGCCAGCGCCTTTGCCGTGCGGTTGAAATGCCCGAGCAAACCAACCCAGTTGTAAGCCGGGGCGCGGGCGATGACGCCGTCAAATAGATTCGGATACCGCTGGACGTTCATCAGCCCCTCGCGGCCACCGTTGGAACAGCCCTCAAAATAGGACCGCGAGGGCGCCATGCCGTAGGCGGTTTTAAGCAACTCTTGCGCTGACGACATCACGGTTGGCACCGACAGGCTGCCGAACAACTGCGCAGCGAAGGGGTCATTGAGCGCAAACGCCGCACTGAATACATTACCGCCCTGGTGTCCTGAATCGCTGCTGACAGTGGCGTAACCGAGATTCAACGCCGCCAGATTGTTGCCGTTCAGACCGGGAATGGCGCCGTTGTAGCCGCCGCCGCCGCCGTAGTGAAGCTTGCCGTTCCAGGTTTGCGGCAAGCGCAATTGAAAGTTAAGGCTGGGGGCAATTGTTCCGGACGCCATGCAATAAGTGGGTACGGCCCCACTGGCGGCAACAGCAACCGCCGTGACGGTCGCCCCGGCAATCGTTTTGCCGGTCAAGGCATCGCAGGCTTGTTGCGCGGTGATGGACTGGGTGGTCGAGTTGTCGTTGCCACCACAGCCGGCGACCAATGCGGCCGCGCCAGCAAGCAGAATGGGTATGCCGATTGCGCAAGGGTTGGTTTTTAACTTCATCAGTGTCTCCTGTTGTCGGACTTTTACGCTAGCACCGGTTAGCGGCGCGGACAATGAGGAATCGTCCAGCAATATTTAAAAGTGCTGCAAATTGGCGCACTTCGATATTGCGCGCTGCCCGGCCAGGCGCCAGTGGTCGGGCACTATGCTTGCGCCCATGACCACCGCCCTGTTGCCGCGCCGCCATGCCGAAGAACAAGCCCGGCTCGACGCCGCGCTGACCGACCTGATCGAGCAGCGCATCACCTTCAACCGGGTGCTGGGGCTGGCCGTGCAGGCGTTGTTGCCGCACCTGGTTCTGCGCTTTGACATGCGGCCCGATCTGGTGGGCCACGCGCACTACGGCCGGCTGCACGGCGGGGTGATCTCGGCCGTGCTGGACGCGCTGGGCGGCGGCGCGCTGATGGTGGGTCTGGGTGAAAAACACCCGCACGAGAGTTGTGAGCAGGTGATGCACCGGTTCTTGAAGATCGGCACCATCGACCTGCGGGTGGATTTTTTGCGCCCCGGGCTGGGCCGGTATTTCATTGCCAGCGCCGAGATCTTGCGGCTCGGCGGGCGGGTGGGCAGCACCCAGATGCGGCTGCACAACGACGACGGCCTGCTCATCGCCACCGCCGCTGCGGCCTACATCGTGAGTTGATGCCGTTGGCCGGCCGGCCGCCGCTCAAGCCGGCGCGCCAGTGGCCGAAATGGCGGCATGAGCATCCGCACGAGCATCCAAGGGGCGAGCCGCAGCGGCCAGGTTCGGCAGCACCACGGGACGGGCGCTGGCAGTGCTGCAAGTGGCCTGGCGGGGCCGTCATGTTGAGGGCCTGGTGGATGGCCATGCTGACCATCGCCAGCATGGCCTGCGGATTCGCCGCGCTGGGCGTGGCGCTGTATGCGCACGGCCCCAGCGGCGCGGCGGCGGCGCTATTTGGCAGCGTGGGTGCACTGGCCGGTGGACTGTGCGCGGCATTGCAACGGGCGTTTCAAGGCCGGCCGGCGCCGCACGGCGCTGCGCTACCCGCCCAGGCTCTGGCCCGTCTGGTGCGGACCACACTCGCCAGCGCCGCCAGCGAACTGCAGGCCCGGCCGGGCAACGCGGCCGACCGGCGCCCGGCCCTGCCGGCTGCGGCTGCGGGGGTTGCGTCGGCGCCAGCGCCGGCCGCTGCCCCGGCGCCAACCCGCCATCCGCTGCCGGCCGACGCCCGCCGCTTTGCCAGCAGTGCGTTTGGCGCCTGATGGCTGTCGAGCCCGCTGGCTGTGCAGCCGTTAACCCCATCCACAAATAGCGCGACATGATCCACGTGCAAATCGCCAGCCAGATCACCACCACCGGCGTGCACGGTGTGCGCTGGGTGTTGCTTGACAGCAACCCGGCAGACGATGGGCCGGGCGTGGCAGCGCCAGGCGGCCAGCGCCTGATCCCGTCGGCCGATGATGCGGGCGCCGGCCCGGCTGCTGCGCCACCACCGATGGCGCCGGCCGGACGGCCAATCGGCTTGATCAAACTGCTGGTGATCAGCCTGGCGCTGGGCGTCGCGCTGTGGCTGGCGCAGGCCTGGCTGGGGCCGCTGGCGCAGCGTGCCGGGCCTGCCCGCACAGCGCCGGTGCCCCACATGCCCGCGCCGCAGCGGGCAGCGCCGCTGCGGCCGGCCTCGGCCGTGCCGCTGATGACGGTGGTGCGGCGATGAGCCAGGCCCTCGATTGGCATGACCAGGCCGAGTTGCTGGGCGTGCGCGTCCGGACGTTCTTCTTCGACCCGGCCACGGTGAATGCGCAGGCTGATTTTGTCGCCCGCCATCTGCCAAATTTGCCCAACCGGCGCCAGGGGCCAGGCCCGTCAGCCCACCTGCTGGTGCCAGAAGGGCAGCGCGCCAGCTACCGCGTGCCCGGCCTGCTGGCCCAGCCCGATGCGGTGCTGGCGCACGGCAACGGCCTGCTCTGCCTGAGCTACAAAGGCGGTGACGGCCGCCTGCATGCGCCCGACACCTGGCGGCAGCATTGGCGGGTGGACGTGATGCTGCAATGCCTGGCCGCCGGCATGGCGGTGGCCGGCCAGCGCCAGCAAATCACCGCCGTGCTGTGGCGCGGCGCCAACCTGCTGTGCCAGTTCGACCCCAGCCCGGAGGTGCTGGAGTGCCTGGCCAGCCACATCGGCGCGGCCCGGCATTACTGGAACGAGCCGCAGCAGGTGAGCCCGGCTCAATTGGCGCGCTTTTGTGAGCCCAGGCTGCGCGCGATGCCGGGGCTGACGATGCCCGATACCGGCCCGGCCGCGGCGGCCGTGCCGGTCTGAACGGCCTGAACGGCAGGAACCACCAGACCCGTTCGACCGGCCGGCAGCGCCCAGCCGTCGGTGGCGCCGTCGCTGCTCAGCCAGCGGCTGCCGCCCACCGCCAGCCCGCGCTGGCCGGCGCGCTGCAGCAGCCGCTCACAATCGGCCGCGCTCAGCCGGCTGGCCAGGCGCTGCCAGCGGCGGTTGACCAGCGCATCGGCCCAACTGTCCTCCATCGCCCGGCGCAGCGCTAGCGGCGTGGGCGCCTGGCCGGCTGACAAGCGCCGCGCCAGCAGCGTGTGCATAAAAATCTGGAAGGCCTGACGCACCTCGCTGCCGGGCATCAGCGCCGCCAGCGCCAGCAGCCGGCGCGCATAACCGGACTGGGTGAACTGCAGCGTCAGCATCACCTGCAGCGCCTGCACCGGGTTGATCACCCGGGCCCGGTTGGGCGGCAGCACGCGCAGCGCCAGCAGTGCGGCCTGGGCGTGCGGCAGCGGCGTGGCAAAACTGGCCAGCACCGCCAGCCGGGCTGATTCATCGGCGCTCAGCGCACCGGGGACGGGCTGGCCGGGCTGGCAGTTTGGCTCGGTGGGCTGGGTTTGGCCCGAGGCATCCCGCCCTTGATGCACATCGGCCACGCGCTGGCTCAATACCACCAGGTTGCCGGCGGCATAAGCCGCCGCCAGGTTCAGCCGGCTGATGCAGGCGTCGCCGGGCCGGCCGGCGCACAGCGTCAGCGGCTGGCGACTGACGGGGCACTCAGCGCCATCGATGCACGCCAGAAAGTGCGGATTGACCTGCACGCCCTCGAACACCGCGCCCTGCTGCCAGGCCTGCAGGCGCAGCCCCAGCCACTGGCGCACGGCCACGGTTGGCTTGAGCGTGCGGCTGCCAAATACCGCGCGCCCGGCGGACCAGCCCTGGCGCACCGGGTTGTGGTCATGCAGGTGGCGCAGCGGCGGCGTCAGCCGGTGGTGGGCATGGTCCCAGCCGATCTCGAAGCCGGTGGCGTCCAGATCGGTGGCGGCGGCGGGGCCGGTGGTGATGCCCGGCGCGGGGGCCGCTGCCGGGCCGGGCCGGCGACGGGCGCTTGCAGGGCCGAGCGGGATGCCGGGCTGAGTTGCATGCTGGACCAGCGGGCTGAACTCGAAGGCGGCTTGGGCCATGCGGTACTCCATCGAAGGGCACCGGGACAACCCCGGCCCACAAAGTGTCTGGCCTGACTGGCTCAAATACCGAGCCAGCGGTACAACAAATATTTTCATCCAATACTGCGCCGATGGCTCGGTATTTGAGCCAGTGCCGTGGCAGACTGTGGCGCCGCCCGCTGCGCGGTGCCAGCCCGGAGCGCTGATGAACAAGACCGCCCGCATCTACAAGATCGAGATGCTGATCCGCCACCGCAGCCCGGTGAGCTTTGCCCAGATGCGTGAGGCGCTGGAGGTGTCACCGGCCACGCTGAAGCGCGATCTGGAGTACCTGCGCGACCAAATGGGCGCGCCCATCGAGTACGACCGCGCCGGCAACGGCTATCGGTTTGCCACCGGCCGGGCTGGCGCGGCGGGTGGACCAAGCAACCCGTCCCGCAACCCGGCCAGCGATCCAGCCAACAGCGCAGCCACCAGCGCAGCCACCAGCGCAGCCGCCGCCAGCGCCGGCCCGCGCCATGAGCTGCCCGGCCTGTGGTTCAGCGAGCGCGAGCTGTACTCGCTGCTGATGGCCCACCAATTGCTGGCCGGGCTGGACGGCAATGGCCTGCTCAGCCGCCATTTGCAGCCACTGCTGGGCCGCATCCATGATCTGCTGGGCCCGGGCGGGCAGACCGATGCCAAGGCGCTGATGAAGCGCATCAAAATCATCAGCGCGCTGCGCCGGCCGGTGGTGCCTGAGTGTTTTGAGCGCATGGGCGAGGCGCTGATGCGCCGCCGCCGGCTGCAGATGCGCTACCTCACCCGGGCGCGCAACGAGCAGAGCGAGCGTGAGGTCTCACCGCAGCGGCTGGTGCACTACAAAAACACCTGGTATCTGGACGCCTGGTGCCACAGCCGCGAGCGCCTGCTGCGCTTTGCGCTGGACGCGGTGCAACAGGCCCACCTGCTGGACGCCCGCGCCAAAGACCTGCCGATGCGCCAGGTGCAGGCCGAGATGGACGGCGGCTACGGCATTTACGCCGGCGGCACCCGGCAACAGGCGACGCTGCATTTTTCAGCCCAGGCCGTGCCGTGGATCAGCCGCGAAGAGTGGCACCCTGAGCAGCGCGGCCGGCTGCTGGCCGACGGCGGCTACGAGCTGGTGCTGCCGTATGTGGACGAGACCGAGCTGGTGATGGACTTGCTGCGCCAGGGCGAGCAGGTGCGGGTGGTGGCGCCCGACAGCCTGCGCCAAGCGGTGCAGCGGCGGCTGGCGGCGGCGCTAGCGGTGTACGCCGCACCATGACGGACGATCTGTACCAGGGTTGCAGCGTCGGTGAGCTGGTGGTCACCGCCATCCACCGGGGCGGCGGGCGCACCGCCTTCATCTCGGGCGACACCCGCTGGACTTACCGCCAGTTGGGCGCGCTGGTCAGCACCGTGATCCAGGCATTGACTGCCCGTGGCTTGCGGCGCGGCGATGCGGTGGCCACGCTGTCAGCCAACCGGCCCGAGGCCTTTTTGATTACCGCAGCGGCCTATGTGATGGGCTTGCGGGTGACCTGGATGAACCCCACCTCATCCGAAGACGACCATGCCTACATCCTCGAAGACTCGGGCGTGCGCACGCTGTTTGTCGATCCGGACAGCTTCTCTGAGCGGGCCCGGGTGCTGGCACGGCGGGTGCCGGGCGTGCAGTGCCTGCTCAGCTTCGGCCCCAACGACGGGTTTGGCGATGATCTGATGGCCGAGGCGGCGCGCTTCACGCCGCAGCGCCTGCTGCCACAGGCCGAGGCCGACGATGTTTGTGTGCTGGTCTACACCGGCGGCACCACCGGCCAACCCAAAGGCGTGGCGCACACCCACCGGGTGCAGGTGACGATGATCCTGCAAGAGATGGCCGACTGGGATTGGCCGGCCGAGATCCGCTTTCTGGCGCTCACCCCGATCACCCACGCCTCGGGCGCGATGATCATGCCGGTGCTGCTCAAAAGCGGCACTTACGCGATGACCCAGGGCTTTTCGGCCGAGAAATTTGTCCGCCTGGTCGAGGCCCACCGCATCACCGCCACCTTTCTGGTGCCGACGATGATTTACGGGCTGCTGGACCACCCGGCCCGCCGCAGCGCCGACCTGTCCAGCCTGAAGCTGATCATCTACGGCGCATCGCCGATGTCGCCCACCCGGCTGATTGAGGGCATGCAGGTGCTGGGCCCGGTGTTCATGCAGCTCTACGCCCAATCCGAGGCGCCCAATACCATCACCGTGCTGCACCAACATGAGCATGACCCGGTGCACCACCCCGAGCGCCTGGCCTCGTGCGGCACGCCTTGCGTGGGCAACCAGGTGCGCTTGCTGGACGACGCCGGCCAGGAGGTGGCCGACGGTGAGGTGGGTGAGATCTGCGTGCGCGGCCCGCTGGTGATGCAGGGCTACTGGAACAAGCCCGAAGAAACCGCCCAGGCCTTGCGCCACGGCTGGCTGTACACCGGCGACATGGCGCGCCGCGATGCGCACGGCTACCTCTACATCGTGGACCGCTCAAAAGACATGATCATCAGCGGCGGCTTCAACGTCTATCCCCGCGAGGTGGAAGACGTGCTGTCGCAGCACCCGGCGGTGGCCGCAGCGGCGGTGGTGGGTGTGCCCGACGCGAAATGGGGCGAGGCGGTGCGCGCGCTGGTGGTGCTGCGCCCGGGTGCGGCGGTGGGCGCCGATGAGTTGATGGCGCTGGTGCGGGCCCGCAAAGGCCCGGTCTACAGTCCCAAAGCCATCGATTTTGTCGACGCCCTGCCCACCACCGGGCTGGGCAAGCTGGACAAAAAAGCCATCCGTGCCCGGTTCTGGCAAGGGCTGGACCGCGCGGTGCACTGACCGCCTGCACTGACCGCCTGCACTGACCGGCCGCACTGACCGGCCGCACTGACCGGCTGCACCCACGGTCTGCACTGACCGCAGGCACCGATCACCTGATCCAAAAACAACTCGCTGAAAGCCTGAACCATGATCGAACACCACCTCGACCTGCCCACCGATGACGGCCCGATGACGACGTTTGTGGTGCACCCGGAGGAGGGCGGGCCGCACCCGGTGGTGCTGTTCTACATGGACGCCCCCGGCAAGCGCGAAGAGCTGCACACCATGGCGCGGCGCATCGCGGCCGTAGGCTACTGTGTGGTGCTGCCCAATCTCTACCACCGCAGCAGCGCCGATTTCTGGCTGAAAGAGCGCACCGAGCCGGCCATGGCCGAGATGTTTGCGCTGATGGCCACGCTCAATGCCCGCACCACCGAGTGCGACACCCGGGCCCTGCTGGCCTATGTGGATGGTCTGCCGCAGGCCGATGCCAGCCGCATCGGCGCGCTGGGCTACTGCATGAGCGGGCCGTTTGTGGTGTGGGCGGCGGCGGCGTTTGCCGATCGGCTGCGCTGCATCGCGTCGATCTACGGCGCCAACATGGCCACCGACCAGCCCGATTCACCGCACCGGGTGGCCGGCCAAATCCGCTGTGAAAGCTACTTTGCCTGCGCTGAGATCGACAAATGGGCACCACCAGCCGACATCGCCGCCCTGCAAGCCACGCTGGTGGCCGCAGGCGTGCCGCACCGCATCGAGTGGTATCCGGGCGTGGAGCACGGTTTTGCCTTTCCGCTACGCGCCGGCATCTACAACCAAGTGGCGGCCGAGCGGCACTGGGAGCGGCTGTTCAGCCTGTTTGGCCGCACGCTGGGCCGAAATACGCAGCACGGGGCGTGACAGTTAGGCCACGATTTCAACGCTTGCCGTCTATCAGCAGCCCGGAATAGTTCTGCGCCATCATGAAGGCGGCCGCGTGCAGGCCGGCGTCATACTGAAAATCGGTCAATTTCAGAGGCTCGGCCGTTGTTGGATCCAGCCGCTTTCGAAAACTCTCAGCCTCTCAGATGCGGATATCTTGCGACGAAAGGACGATGACTTGCGCGTCAGCCCTTACAACCCGAATGTCAAGGGTTATCACTATCAGTTGGAACCCAACATCTACACAGCAAGCCGGCATTTTGGCTTGCATTTCATGCTGGCCCAAACACCGTCCTGCTGTTCCGGGCCGGTTAGCTTCGACGTTGGGCCGCTGAAGCCAAGCCGGTTGCGGTAGCTGCGAGATGTAACTAGTACCAAACCGAAAAGTGCATGTTTTGAAACTTTTCGCCACCCTGCCAAGTTTGTAGTGGCCCTGCTGATGCTGTCCTGAACGCCGGTTTTGCTGGTTTTCAGAAACTACTACCGAACTGCCACAATTCTAGGCCCAGATTGGGCGTG
>JANLOP010000340.1:0-20667 GCA_031366635.1 Betaproteobacteria bacterium
GACGAGATGATGATGATCGAGCCCTCGCGGCGCGCGATCATCTGCGGCGCGGCCATCGTGATCAGCCAGTGGTTGGCGACGATGTTGTTGTCCAGGATCTTGCGGAACTGCTCGTCGGCAATGCCCGCCATCGGCCCGTAGTAGGGGTTGCTGGCGGCATTGCAGACCAGGGTGTCGATGCGGCCGTAGGTGGCCAGCGTGCGGTCGACCAGGTTCTGCAGCGCGTCTTTGTTGCTGATGTTGGCGGCCACTGCCAGCGCGGTGCCGGCGCCATGCCGGGCATTGATGGCATTGGCCACCGCGTCGCAGGCGTCTTGCTTGCGCGAGGAGATCACCACCTTGGCGCCGTGCTCGGCCATGCGCTCGGCAATCGCCTGGCCGATGCCGCGCGACGAACCGGTGATCACGGCAACCTGGCCCTGAAGATCGAACAAGCGCATGAGGAATCCTTGAAGTGGTTAGGGTGAAGTGCGGGGGTGGGGCGCGGGTATGAGGTACCGAGTCTTCCAAACAAGTGGCCCGGCCGCCATTGGGACTTACGGTATAACCCGCAGTCGCCCCATACCCGAAACTCCAAACCGGCCGGCCCACCATGACCCTGACCTTCACCGACCGCGTCGCCATTGTCACCGGGGCCGGTGGCGGCCTGGGCCGGGCCCATGCGCGGGCCTTGGCAGCGCGCGGCGCCAGGGTGATGGTCAACGACCTGGGCGCCGGCCCGGCGCAGGCGGTGGCCGACGAGATCAGCGCCGCCGGAGGCCAGGCCCTGGCCTTTGCCGGCTCGGTGGCCGACCCGGCGGCGGTGGCGGCGATGGTGGCGCAGGTGATGGACGCCTGGGGCCGGGTGGACATCCTGGTCAACAACGCCGGCATCCTGCGCGACAAGAGCTTTGCCAAGATGACGATGGACGATTTTCGGCTCGTCATCGAAGTGCATTTGATGGGCGCGGTGCACTGCAGCCAGGCGGTCTGGCCGATCATGGCGGCGCAGCAATACGGCCGCATCGTGATGACGACCTCGTCCTCGGGCCTGTTCGGCAACTTCGGCCAGGCCAATTACGGCGCCGCCAAGATGGCCCTGGTGGGCCTGATGCAGACCCTGTCGATCGAGGGCGCCAAGAGCGGCATCCGCGTCAACTGCCTGGCCCCCACCGCCGCCACCGCGATGACCGAGGGCCTGCTGCCGCCCGAGGTGCTGGCCGCCCTGCGGCCCGAGGCGGTGGTGCCGGCGATGCTGTGGCTGGCCTGCAGCGATGCCCCCAACCGGACGATTGCCTGTGCCGGCGCCGGCACTTTCGAGGCCGCGCACATCACGCTGACGACCGGCCTGCACCTGGGCGTGGGGCCGGACGTGCCCGAACAACTTGCGGCTGCCTGGCCCCGGGTGAGTGAGCGCCAGGGTGAGCAGGTGCCCGGCAGCGGCGCCGCGCAGGGCGGCAACGAGGTGACGCAGGCTCTGGCGGCGCGCCGCTGAGCCGCCACCGCCCACCGCCCACCGCCCACCATCCATGGCCCAGCACAAGCACCCGCCACACTTCCCCCCGCCCTTGGCGGCTTTTGGCGGCGCCGTGCCCGAGGCGCCGGCCTGGTTCAATGACGCGATGGCCGATGGGCCCGAGCGCTTCAGCGTGACGGTGCAAGGCGCACCGATCGAGACCCTGGCCTGGGGCCAGTTTGGTGACCCGGGCTTGCTGCTGCTGCACGGCAACGGCGCGCATGCCGACTGGTTCAGCTTTGTTGCGCCCCAGCTCAAAGCCGGGCGCCGGGTGGTGGCGATGAGTTTTTCGGGCATGGGCGGCTCGGGCTGGCGCACCCAGTACAGCGTGGCGCAGTGGGCCGACGAGGCGCTGGCCGTGTGCCAGGCCACGGGGCTGTTTGCCGCACCGGTGGCGCCCACCATCGCCGCACACTCCTTCGGCGGCTTTGCGCTGATCAGCGCCGCCGCCCGGTTTGGTGAGCGCCTGGCCCAAGCGGTGATCATGGACACGCCGCTGCGTCCGCCCGTCGGCAGCCACGCCCGGCGCGCCCGGCGGGCCAGCAACCTGCGCTCGTCCCGGGTCTATGCCAGCGTGGCCGATGCGCTGCTGCGCTTTCGCTTCTTGCCGGCGCAGGGCATCGCGCTGCCGTGCATTGCCGACGTGATCGCGCGTCGCGGGCTGAAGCAAATCGCCGGGCCCGATGGCCGGCCCGGCTGGGTCTGGCGCTTCGACCCGTTTCTGTTCCGCCATTTTGATTTTGGTCGGCCGCAGGCCGATCTGAAGCGCGCCCGTTGCCCGGTGGTGCTGGTGCGCGGTGGCCGGTCGCGGCTGGTCACGGCCGAGATGATGGCCCACGCCCTCGCGCTGGCGCCGCCCGGCACCCGGCTGCTGGCCTTGCCCGATGCCGACCACCACCTGATGGTGGACCAGCCCCAAGGCCTGGCCGCGTTGCTGGCCGGCCTGGTGCCGGCGGCGTGATGTCGGCACCGCCGGCCCCCCCGGCGCCCCAAGCCACGCCGCGCTTTGCCGAGAAGCGCGAGCTGATCCTGGACGGCGCGGCGCGGCTGTTCAACCGCCGCGGCATCAAGGCCGGCACATTGGCCGAGGTGGCGGCCAGCGTCGGCCTGGCCACCAACAGCCTGACGTATTACCACCGCAAGAAAGAAGACCTGGTCTGCGCCTGCCTGGCGCGCAGCATCGAGGCCATCAACAGCGTCATCAGCGCGGCGGCGCTGGCCCCGACGCTGGCCGACCGGCTGGCCGCTTTTGTGCATGGTTTTGTCGCGCTGATGGCCGACGTGGCCGAGCAGCGCCGGCCCGAGTTGATCTTTTTCGGCGACATGCGGGCGCTGCCGCAGCCGCAGGCCGGGCCGGTGTTTGCGGCCTATGTCGAGATGTTCCGCAGCCTGCGCCGGCTGCTGCGGCCGGCTCAGGGTGATGGCCTGCCCGACGATGGCCTGCCCGACGATGGCGTGCTCCGCGCCGGCCTGCCGGGCGCTGCGCGGCTGGGCCTGGACGCCCGCCGCGCCCTCAATGCCCGCAGCCATTTGCTGCTGGCCGAGATGCTGTGGGCCCGCACCTGGCTGGCGCGCTTCGAGCCCAGCGACTACCCGCGGGTGGCCGCGGCCATCACCGACATCCTGCTGCATGGCCTGGCGGCGCCGGGCCAGGCCTGGCCGGCAGCGGCGGCGTTGGCGGAGTTGCCCGCAACCCCGTCCGCAACCCCATCCGCAACCCCGTCCGCCACCCCGGCCGCCGACGATCTGGCCGACGCCTACCTGCGCACGGCCACCGGGCTGGTCAATGACCACGGCGTGGGCGGCGCGTCGGTGCAGCGCATCGCCGCCAAGCTGGCCTTGACGAAAGGCTCGTTCTACCACCACCACGACACCAAACACGGCCTGATCGACGCCTGCTTCGAGCGCAGTTTTGCGCTCATCCGCCGGGTGCAACTGGCCGCGCTGGCCGCGCCCGGCAACGGCTGGCAGCGGCTGCTGGCGGCCACCGTGCCGCTGGTCAACGTGCAAGACCCGGCGCTGGCCTGCGGCCTGGGCCCGCTGCTGCGGCTCACCGCCTGGACCGAGCTGCCCGGCAGCCTGCGCTGGCAAAAATTCAGCACGATGAACCAGCTGGGTGAGCGCTACGCCGCGCTGGTGACCGGCGGCATGATCGATGGCTCGATCCGGCTGCTCGATGCGGCGGTGGCGGCGCAGTTGATCAGCGGCATGATCAACAGCCTGGCCGAGGCCGGGCACTGGGTGGCGGCCGGTGGCCGGCAGCCGCTGGCCGTGCTGATCGCCCGGCCGCTGTTGCTGGGCTGGCTGGCCCCCGCGCCGCTCGATGGATGTGCCTGCCGCTGACAATTTCTCCAGGAGACCGACCATGAACGAACCGACTGTCAACCCCACCCATTCAGCCAACCCCGCCACCCCGGCCCACTCGGCCCACCCGGCCCCGGCCGATCAGCATGCCGAGTTCAGCGGCACCCGCCCGGTGCTGGCCCAGCATGCGTTTGACCAAGCCCGGCTGACCGACTACCTGCACGCCCACATGCCGGCGCTGGCGGCGGGGCCGTTGCAGGTGGAACAGTTCAAGGGCGGGCAGTCCAACCCCACCTTCCGGCTCACCGCCGCCGATGGCCAGCGCTACGTGCTGCGGCGCAAACCGCCGGGCGTGCTGCTGAACTCGGCGCATGCGGTGGACCGGGAGTTTCGCGTCATCAGCGCGCTGGCCGGCAGTGAGGTGCCGGTGGCCGGCACCCATGTGCTGTGTGAAGACCCGGCCGTCATCGGCACCTCGTTTTACGTCATGGACTGCATTGAGGGCCGGGTGCTGTGGGACCCGACGCTGCCCGGCATGACGCCGGCCGAGCGCGGCGCGATTTACGACGAGCTGAACCGGGTGATCGGCGCGCTGCACCGGGTCGATCCGGTGGCGGTGGGGCTGACCGGTTTTGGCAAGGTGGGCGGCTATGTCGAGCGCCAGGTCAAGCGCTGGACGCAGCAGTACCGGGCCGCCGAGACCGAGCCGATTGCCGCCGCCGACGCGCTGATGGCCTGGCTGCCGCAGCACCTGCCGGCCGAGGGCGAAACCCGCATCGTGCACGGCGATTACCGGCTGGACAACGTGATGTTCCACCCCACCGAGCCGCGCATCCTGGCGGTGCTGGACTGGGAGCTGTGCACGCTGGGCGATCCGCTGGTCGATTTTGCCTACCACTGCATGACCTGGCGCATGCACAACGGCCCCACCACGCGCGGCCTGGGCGGGCAAGACCTGGCCGCCCTGGGCATCCCCGACGAGCCGGCCTACCTGCAAACCTATTTGCAGCGCACCGGCCATGCCGGGCGCCAGATCAGCGCGGATGAATGGGGCTACTTTCACGTCTTCAACATGTTCCGGCTGGTCGGCATCCTGCAAGGGATCATGGCCCGGGCGCTGCAAGGCAATGCGTCCAGCCCGCAGGCACTGGAGGCCGGCCGCCGGGCCCGGCCGCTGGCCGACCAGGCCTGGGCCCTGGCACAAACCCTGTACCGGTGATGACAACGATTGCAGCCGGCGCCGCTTCAAATTCAGCAAAATCGTTGCAGCGCGGTGTAATTTGTAAGGAAGTTCTCGCAACAACCGCTCAAGCAGCCCGGCGGCGGCGGTTCCGTCCGTACTGTTTGGCGCAACAAGCAGCAGGCTGAAGCAGCCGGACGCGCCATTTGCCCGATCCGCCCGCCAGCCTGCAACACGAGGGCGGTTGGCGTGATGGGCGCAACACCGGCAAATGGGGGGGCGGGTGCGGGCGGCACCGTTGGCCCGTCGCGCGCATTTTCGACAGCTTGCGCGTTGGCCCCGTTTTGCCGCCCTGGCCACGCTGGCGCTGCTGCTGCCGGCCAGCGTGCTGGCCGCCGATGCACAGATCGCCGCACTCGTGGACAGCCCCGACCCGGTGGCCGCCGGCGGGCTGTACAGCTACACGATGCGGGTGGACAACAACGCCGTCGATGCGTCCACCAACACCCGGCTGACCTTCACCGTGCCGGCCAATGCCGCGTTGGTGTCGGCCTCGCCCGCGTTGCAAAACTGCGCGCCGGTCAGCGCCACCACGGTGCAATGCGATTTGGGCAGCCTGGGGCCGTTTGGCGCCGATGTGCGCAACATCGTGCTCACCTGGCGCGCCACCGTGGCCGGGCCGTCGGTGATCAATGCCACAGCGCTGCTGTCGGCCGACAACGACGCCAACCCGGCCAACAACAGCCAGAACGCCACCACCACGGTGATTGCCGGGGCCGACCTGGGCTTGACCAAGACCGGCACGCCCGACCCGGCCATCGGCGGCGGCCCCGTGACCTGCACCTTGAGCACCCGCAACACCGGCCCCAACGACGGTGGCGCGATGGTCATCACCGACAACCTGCCGCCGTCGGTCGGCTTTGTCTCGGCCAGCGGCAGCGGCAGCGGCCGGGTCTGCGGCCGTGCCGGTGGCGCGGCCGACCCCGCCAACAGCACCAACACCGCCGCAGTGGCCAGCGACACGCCCGACCCGAATACCACCAACCACAGCGGCGCGGCCACCGTGCTGGTGCGGCCGGACGGCGCCGATCTGCGCCTGGCCAAGGTCAAAAGCCCCAACCCGGGGGTGCTGGGCGCCGACATCGTGTCGGTGATCACATTGACCAACGGCGGCCCGCGCGCCGCCGCCGGCCCGCTGCGGATGGTCGAGGCGTTCAACGGCGAGGCGTTTGTCAGCGCCAGCGGCAGCGGCTGGGTCTGCGTGCCCAGCGGTGCCGTGGTGGTGTGCGACCACCCCAACCCGGCCGGGCTGGCGGTGAATGCCGCGCTGCCGGTGCTGCGCATCACCACCCAGGCCACCAGCGCCGGGTTGGTCAGCAACCAGGCACGCACCGGCAGCCTACTGCCGGCCGCTGCGGGAGCGGCCAGCGCGCGGCCGCCGGCCGAGTGCGTCCCCGACCCGGGCAATGACTGCGTCACCGCCAACGCCACGTCCACCACCATCCGGCCTGATCTGGCGATCAGCAAAACAACCACCACGCCCAGCGGCGGCGACAAAATCGTCAGCGTCAGCGAGGCGGCGGTGACTTACACGCTGGTGGTGGGCCATGTCAGCCCGGGCGCTGACGGCGCCACCGGCGCGCGCTTTACCGACGCGGTGCCGGGCTTGATCGTCGGCCGCACCACCTTTGCGCCTTTTGTGTCGGTGGTCTCGGCCGGCAATGCGGTGTTTGCGTGCAGCGCGTCGGCCGCCGGCTCCGTCACCTGCACCCAGTCGGCCGGCACGCTGGCCCCGGGTGAGACGGTGACCGTGCCGATCACCGTCAACCGGCCACTGCAGGACGGTGCCTTCACCAACACCGCCGTGGTGAGCAACAGCCGCGAAGGCGACCCGAACAGCGCCAACAACAGCGCCAGCGACACGGTGCTGATCGAGCCCATCGCCGATGTGCAGATGCTGCCCAAAACGGTGTTGCCCACAGCGATGCGGGCCGGTGAGAACGCCACCGACGTGATCTCGTTGCGCAACAACGGGCCGTCGCCGGCGCTCAATGTGCGGGTCAGTGACAGCTTCAACTTCCCGGCCGGCGACACCGGCTTCACGGTGCTGTCGGTCAGCTCGCCCGGGCTGGCCTGCGCGCTGGCCGCCGGCGGCCAGATCAGCCCCGCCAGCCCGACGTTCAGTTGCACGGTGGGCGCGCTGGCCAATGCCAGCGCCGGGTCGGTCACGCTGGTGGTACGGCCCAACTTCATGCCCGGCAACCCGGTGCGCAGCATCGGCAACAGCGCCGCCATCAGCACCGACAGCCACGAGGCGCCCGGCGGCGATGCCAGCAGTGCGGCGGCCAAAGCCATCACCATCGGCAACCTGCCGCTGGCCGGGTCGGCCGGCAACCACTTTGCCAAATTCGCCAGCAACAGCGCCATCACCGGCCGGGTCTGGCTGGATGCCAACAACGACGGGCTGATCGACGCCGCCGAGGCCGGCATCGCCGGCGTGGCCGTCACGTTGACCGGCACCGACAGCGCCGGCAATGCGCTGAGCCGCAGCACCCCCACCGACGCCACCGGTAACTACCGGTTCGACGCGCTGGCACCGGCCTGGCCAGGGTGGTGATCAACCTGGGCGGCACCGACGACAGCTGCGCGGCCGTCAACCTGGCCACCAGCACCGCTGCTGACGGCAGCTACGCTTTTGCCAACCTGCGCCCCGGCAGCTACACCTTGACCGAGCCGGTGCAGCCGGCCGGCACCGTCAACGGCATCACCAGCCCGGGCTGCCTGGGCGACACGGCCACGCCGGCCCGCAGCGCACCGCCCGCCGGGTCCCCCACCGATGTGCGTTACACGCCAGTCAACGGCGCGGCGCCGCCGCTCTGTCCGCGCACGCCCGGCCAGGACGACGAACCCGGCGCCGTGTTGGCCGGCGCGGTCAATTTCGCCGCCAACGCGGCTATCGCCCGGCTGGTGGTCGAGGTCGACCGCGACGCCGTGCCGGCCGACGGCCAAAGCCCCGTCAAGCTCAAAGTGCTGGTGCTGGGTGCTGACGGCCAGCCGCTGCGCCAAACGGTGTTTTTGACGCTGCAACACTCGGGCGGCCGCATCCTGCTGCCCGTCGCGCGTACCGATGAATGGGGCCCGCGCGCGCTGGACGCCGACCGCGCCACGCCCGGCATCCAGCTCAAGGTGGACGGCGGCATGGCCGAGTTCACCCTGCTGGCACCCGACCAGGCCCAGGATGTGCGCATCCGCGTCTCGGCCGGCAGCCAGCAGGCGGCCGGCGTGGTGAGTTTTGTGCCCGAACTGCGGCCGATGGTGGCCGCCGGGCTGGTGGAGGGCGTTGTCAACTTTCGCGGCGGTGGCCTGCAGCCGGTGCGGCGCGTCTTCAGCCTGGCGCAGTTGCAAACCCTGGCCAGCAGGATCAAGGCCGACGGCCTGGTGGTGCGCAAAGTGCAAATGTCAGGCCATGCCGACCGGCTCGACGGCACCGGCCAGCCGGACTACAACCAGCGCCTGTCCGAGCGCCGGCTGGCTACCGTGCAGGCGTTGCTGGCCCGGCTGGGGCTGGCCGGGCTGGACGCGGCGGCCGTCAGCACCCAGGCGCTGGGCGATGGCCAGCCGGTGCAGGCGTGCACGGGGGCGTTTGCCTCGCCGGCCGAGCGGCAGGCGTGCCTGCTGCTCAACCGCCGGGTGGACGTGCTGTTCACCGCCGAGCCGGCGCGGCGCTGAAAGACCGCCTGGCCCGGCATCACGCCCCCCGTCACGCGGCGCGGCTTTCGTTTTACACTCGCCCGATGTGGCTCAGGTTGCGCCTCGCGCTGATGTGTTTGTTGATGCTGGCCCTGCCGTTGCAGGGCTTGGCAGCCGCCACGATGCTGCATTGCGGCGCGGGCCACCAGCGATTGGCGGCGTCGGCGGCCCAGCACGGGCCGGATGCTGGCCCAGCCCACGCCGCTGCCCATGCCCACGCCGATGTGCCGGCGGCGCACGACCACGCTGGCGGCCTGCCGCACGGCCACGAGACGGCTGTTGACAGCCCACCTCTGGCGGCCACAGCCAGCGACGGCGCACTTCCCGGCCCGGCAGCGCCGGGGTTGAAGACCGCCAAAATCGTCAAGTGCAGCGCCTGTGCGGCTTGTTGTGTAGGCGCGGTGCTGCCCAGCGCGGCGCTGGTTTTTGCCGACTTTCCGGCGGCGCTCGCGCCGGCGGCCTGGCTTGACAACCCGCACCCTGATTTTCTGGCCGACCGGCTGGACCGACCGCCACAACGCTTGCTCGACTGACCGGCGCCGCCTGCGCCGCTGCACTGTGGTGCAGCCACTGCGTCCCCCGCGCGGTGGCGCAGGCATTCATCCCCCGTTGCCGCTGGCGCCCTGCCACCGGCCGTCGAAGCGAGTTTCACGATGTTTGTCAAAACCAAGGCCGCCCGGCGGCCGCTGTGGGCTTTTGCCGGCCCGCTGTGGCTGCTGGCCCATGCCGCTGCCGGCGCGCAGCAGGCCATCCCCGCCCCAAACCCGACCCCAACCGCAGGCGCTGCGGCGCTGATTGGCGCCACCCCCAGACAGGATCCGGCCGATCCAAAGGCCGCTGTGCCACAGGCCGTGTACCTGTCGCCGCTGCGCGCCTACCAGGGCTTTGTGGCGCCGCCGCTGGCGCCCTGGCGTGACAGCAACGAGCAGGTGCACCAACGTGGCGGCTGGCGCGCCTACGCCCGAGAGGGCCAGGCGCACGGCCAGGTGCAAGGCCAGCCGCAAGGCCAGGCGGCCAGCCGTCCAGACACCACGCCAGCGGCGGCAGCGCCAGCAGCGCCGCCAGCGCCAACGGCCAGCCAGCCGGCGCCGGGCCACCACGCCGGACACCCCACGAAATGAGGCAAAGATGATGAACCCAGCCTGTTTTTCCGCCCCGGCAACGCGCGTGACATGGGCGGTGCTGGCGCTGTGCACGCTGGCCGGCTGCACCACGCTAAACCCCGACAGCGGCTTCGGCCCGGTGGCAAAAACCGCCCAAGACCGGCTTGGCAAAGACCTGACCTGGGCCCGCAGCGACGCCGAGCGCGACGCCACTGACCAGCGGGTGGCGCAACTGCTGGCCCAGCCTTTGTCGGCTGACGATGCGGTGCAGGTGGCGCTGCTCAACAACCGCGGCCTGCAGGCAGCGTTCAGCGAGCTGGGCATTGCCGATGCCAGCCGGGCCCAGGCCGGCCGGCTGGCCAACCCGGGCTTTCAGTTCAGCCGTTTGCAGCAGGGCCAGGGCATCGAGATCGACCGCAGCCTGCAATTCAACCTGGCCCGCCTGCTGCTGCTGCCGATGGTCAACCAGATCGAAGCCCAGCGCTTTGAGCAGGCGCGCGGCGGCGTGGCCCTGCGCATGCTGGCGCTGGCGTCCGACACGCGCAAGGCCTATATCCAGGCACTGGCGGCTGATGAGGCGCTGCGCTACACCCAGCAGGTGCTGGACGCCGCCGAGGCCGGCGCCGAGCTGGCCCGCCGCCAGGCCCAGGTGGGCAACTGGAGCGCGTTGCAGCAGGCCCGGGAGCAGGCTTTTTATGCCGACGCCGCGCTCAACCTGGTGCGCGCCGACCAGGCGCGCAGCGCGGCGCGAGAGCGCTTGACGCGGCTGATGGGCTTGTGGGGCGCGCAGACGATGTTCCGCCTGCCCGAGCGCCTGCCCGACCTGCCGAAGGCGCCCAACGACTTGCCCGACATCGAGCAGCAGGCAATGACCCAGCGGCTGGATGTGCAGGCCGCCACGCTGGGCGCTGCGCAATTGGCCAAAAGCCTGGGCCTGACGCGCACCACCCGCTTCATCAACTTGCTGGAGGTCGGCGCGCTGCGCAACAGTTTCAGCGACGCACCGGCCCAGCGCGGCTACCAGATCAGCCTGGAGTTGCCGCTCTTCGACTGGGGCGACGCCCGCGTGGCGCAGGCCGAGGCGACCTACCTGCAAGCCGTCAACCAGGCGGCCGAAACCGCCGTCAATGCGCGCAGCGAGGTGCGCGCTGCCTACGCCAACTACCGCGCCGGCTTTGAGATCGCGCGCCACTACCGCGACGAAATCGTGCCGCTGAAAAAGCGCATCTCCGAAGAAAACGGGCTGCGCTACAACGGCATGTTGATCGGCGTGTTTGAGCTGCTGGCCGACGCCCGATCCCAGATCAGCAGCGTCAACGGCTACATCGAGGCACTGCGCGACTTCTGGCTGGCGCAGGCCGATCTGGACAGGGCGCTGATTGGCCCCCCAAGCGGCCCGCCCAGCGGCATGGCCGCCAACCCCACCACCGCAGCCCCGATGGACAGCGCCGCGGCTGCCCACTGAAACCAGCCCACTGAACTCAGGACAAGCCCCATGTTTTCAAGACGCACGCTTTTTCGCACCGCCGGTGCCGCCAGCGCCGCCGTGGCGGCGGCATCGGTCAGTCGGGTGGCGCTGGCCGCGCTGCCCGAGCTGGTGACGCAAACCCGGCCCGACACGATGCCGCCGCTGCAACCCGGCAGCGGCCGGCCGTACAACCCGGTGGTCACGCTGAACGGCTGGACGCTGCCCTGGCGCATGAACCAGGGCGTCAAAGAGTTCCACCTGGTGGCCGAGCCGGTGGTGCGCGAGATGTCGCCCGGCTTCAAAGCCCATCTGTGGGGCTACAACGGCCAGTCACCGGGCCCCACCATCGAGGTGGTGGAGGGCGACCGGGTGCGCATCTTCGTCACCAACAAATTGCCCGAGCACACGACGGTGCACTGGCACGGCCAGCGCCTGCCGAACGGCATGGACGGCGTGGCGGGCTTGAACCAGCCGGCCATCCAGCCCGGCAAGACCTTCGTCTACGAGTTTGTGGCGCGCCGCCCGGGCACCTTTATGTACCACCCGCATGCCGACGAGATGACCCAGATGGCGATGGGCATGATGGGGTTTTGGGTCACCCACCCGAAGGCGCGCCACCCGCTGATCGACGAGGTGGACCGCGACTTCGTCTTCTTGCTCAATGCCTACGACATCGAGCCCGGCGCCTACACGCCCAAGATCATGACGATGCTCGACTTCAACCTCTGGAGCTGGAACAGCAGGGTTTTCCCGGGTATCTCACCGCTGGTGGTGCGCCAGCACGACAAGGTGCGCATCCGCATCGGCAACCTGACGATGACCAACCACCCGATCCACCTGCACGGCCATGAGTTCACCGTCACCGGCACCGACGGCGGCCCCACGCCCAAGGCCGGCCGCTGGCCCGAGGTGACCACCGACGTGGCGGTGGGCCAGATGCGGCAGATCGATTTTGTCGCCGACGAGGCCGGTGATTGGGCCTTCCATTGCCACAAAAGCCACCACACCATGAACGCGATGGGCCACAACGTGCCGACGATGATCGGCGTGGACCACCAGGGCATCGCCGCGCGGATCACCAAATTGATCCCCGACTACATGGTGATGAGCGAGCGCGGCATGGCCGACATGACCGAGATGGCGATGCCGCTGCCCGACAACACCGCGCCGATGATGAGCGGCGACGGGCCGGTGGGCTCGGTCGAGATGGGCGGCATGTTCAGCCTGCTCAAGGTGCGCAAAAACCAGCCGGCGGGCGATTACCGCGACCCGGGCTGGTTTGCCCACCCGCCCGGCACGGTGGCTTTTGAGTGGACCGGCGCATTGCCCGCGCCGGCGCGGCTTCAGGCCGAGGGGCGTCCGGCGATGCCGGCGCAAAACATGCCGGCCAAAGAGGTGGAAGTACAGGTGCGCAAACCGGCCGGTCATGCCGGCCATTGAGGCCCGGCCTGGCCCCCATCATTCGAGAGACCCACGATGAAATCCATTTCCGGCTTGAAATCCATTCCCCGCTTGAAATCCATTCCCCGCTGCTTCGCCTTCGGCTTGATCGTCCTGCTCTGCCACACCGCCTTTGCGCACGGTGACGACCCCCCGGCGCGCGCCAGCACGGCGGGCCAGGGCCACGCCGCCGCGCTGGGCCAGCCGGGTGACCCGGCAAAGGTCAACCGCACGGTCGAGATCACGATGAGCGACGCGATGCGCTTCAACCCCGCCCGCGTGGCCGTCAAACGCAACGAAACCATCCGGTTTGTGCTGAAAAACGAAGGCCGGCTCAAGCACGAGATGGTGCTGGGCTCGGTGGCCGAGCTGAAGGCACATGCCGCGCTGATGGTCAAGTTCCCGCAGATGGAGCATGCCGACCCGAACCAGTCCAGCGTCGAGCCCGGCCAGACCGGTGAGCTGGTCTGGCAGTTCACGCGGGCCGGCAGCTTCACCTTCGCCTGCCTGCAAGCCGGCCACTACGAAGCCGGCATGAAAGGGCAGGTGGTGGTGGCGGGTGCGGCGGCTGCCGGCCGAGCGCACGGCGCCGCGCCGCAGCGCCCTTGACGCCAACCCGGCACCAACCCGCCACGCCCCGCCACGCCAATGGCCCCTTTGTCCATCGACTGAAAGTACACCATGAACCGATTGACGCGATTGACGCGATTGACCCGCTTGACCACCACCACCGCCGCCCTGGCGCTGGCTTGCGCCCTGCCGCCGGGCGCTTGGGCCCAAGCCGGCAACACCGACCTGACCGACGGCGAAGTTCGCAAGATCGACAAGGAAGCGGGCAAGCTCACGCTCAAGCACGGTCTGATCAAGAACCTGGACATGCCCGGCATGACGATGGTGTTTGTCGTCAAGGACAAGGCGCTGCTCAACAAACTTCAGGCCGGCGACAAGATCCGGTTCAGGGCCGTCAATGACGGCGGCAAGATCACCGTCACCCAGATCGAGGCGGCGAAGTGAGGCTGCCGGCGGCAACCCCGCCAGCGCCAGCGCGCCAGGCGTCCGGCCTGTTGGACTGCGTCCAGCGCGCCGTTCAGCGCACCATTCACGGCGCTGTCCGTCCCGGCTTGATCGGCGCCGCCCTGCTGGCCGCCGCCCTGCCCGCCGCCCAGGCCCAGGTGGTGCCCATCCGCTGGTCGGCCGACGGCCGCTTTGCCCACCAGGGCACGGTGGCGGCCGGCAAGTGGGTCGAGCTGTGCGGCAAGCTGCCGGCCGGCCACCGGGTTGCCTGGTCGTTTGACGCCGCCGGGCCGCTCGACTTCAACCTGCACTACCACCAGGGCAAGGCGGTGGTGACGCCGGCCCGGCTCGTGCAGGCCAGCCAGGGCCGGCAGACGCTGCTGACCCAGGTGGCGCAAGACTATTGCTGGATGTGGACCAACAAGACCTCGGCGGGCGTCGATCTGACGGTGTTGCTGGTGCAGTGAAGCCGGGCCAAACCGGCTGCGGCGCCGCTGCTGCGGCCGGGCGCGTGGGTGCTGTTGCGCACAGACGCGGCGGCTTTGCCGGCGGATAAGACCACCAGGAGACCACCATGCCCACAGCCACCGCATCCAGCAGCACCGCACCCACCCCCGCAGCCGGCGCTGTCTACACCTGCCCGATGCACCCGGAAATCCGGCAAGACCAGCCCGGCAATTGCCCGAAGTGCGGCATGACGCTGGAGCCCGTCTTGCCCACACTCGCCGACGATGACGAGAACCCGGAGCTGGCCTCGTTCACCCGGCGTTTCTGGCGCACGCTGCCGTTCACCGTGCTGGTGACGCTGCTGGCGATGCTGGGCCACCGCTTGGGCTGGTTTGCGATGGCCACCCAGAGCGGGATCGAATTGCTGCTCAGCCTGCCAGTGGTGCTGTGGGCGGGCTGGCCGTTTTTTGTGCGGGGTGCGTTGTCCGTGGCCCGCCGCAGCCCGAATATGTGGACGCTGATCGGCCTGGGCACCGGCGCGGCGTTTGTCTACAGCGTGGTGGCCACGCTGGCGCCGGGGGTGTTTCCGGCGTCGTTTGTCTCGATGGGCCGGGTGTCGGTTTATTTTGAAGCGGCGGTGGTGATCATCTCGCTCACGCTGTTTGGCCAGATGCTGGAGTTGAAAGCCCGCTCGCAAACCTCGGCGGCGATCAAATCACTGCTCGGCCTGGCGCCCAAGACCGCCCGGCGCATCGCAGCCGACGGCAGCGAGGCCGACGTGCCGCTGGCCCAGGTGCAGGTGGGCGACGCGCTTCGGGTGCGGCCCGGTGAGAAAGTGCCGGTGGACGGCGTGGTGAGCGACGGCAGCAGCGCGGTGGACGAGTCGATGCTGACCGGTGAGCCGCTGCCGGTGATGAAGCGGGCCGGCGACAAGCTGATCGGTGCCACGCTGAACACCAGCGGCGCACTGGTGATGCGCGCTGAGCGCATCGGCGCAGCCACCGTGCTGGCGCAGATCGTGCAGATGGTGGCCACGGCCCAGCGCTCACGGGCGCCGATGCAGCGCCTGGCCGACCAGGTGGCGGGCTGGTTTGTGATGGCGGTGGTCGGCATCGCGCTGCTCACCTTTTTTACCTGGGGTTGGTTCGGCCCGCAGCCCAGTTGGGTTTACGGGCTGATCAATGCGGTGGCCGTGTTGATCATCGCCTGCCCCTGCGCGCTGGGCCTGGCCACGCCGATGTCGATCATGGTGGCCACCGGGCGCGGCGCCACCCAGGGCGTGCTGTTCCGCGATGCAGCGGCGATCGAGAACCTGCGCAAGGTGGATACGTTGATCGTTGACAAAACCGGCACGCTGACCGAGGGCCGGCCGCGCTTTGAGCGGGCGCTGGGTGTGGCGGGCTTTGCCGACGACGAGGTGCTGCGCATTGCCGCCAGCCTGGATCAAGGCAGTGAGCATCCGCTGGCCGCCGCCATCGTCGCGGCGGCGCGCGAAAAAGGGCTGGCGCTTGACAAACCCGGGCAGTTTGATTCGGCCTCGGGCATCGGCGTGCGCGGTGTGTTGGCCGGCCAGCCGGTGCTGCTGGGCAATGCGGTGCTGATGCAGCAGGCCGGGGTGGACGTGGCGCCGCTGGCCGCGCAGGCCGACGCGCTGCGCCTGCAAGGCGCCAGCGTGATGCACCTGGCGGTGGGTGGCCAGCTCGCCGGCCTGCTGGCCGTGTCTGACCCGATCAAGGCCAGCACGGCAGAGGCGCTGGCGGGGCTGCGGCAAGCGGGCGTGCGCATCGTGATGGCCACCGGCGACGGCCTGACGACGGCCCGCGCCGTGGCCCGGCAGTTGGCCATCGACGAGGTGCACGGCGACGTCAAACCGGCCGACAAATTGCGCCTGGTCGAGCAATTGCAAGCCGAAGGCCGGGTCGTGGCGATGGCCGGCGATGGCATCAACGACGCACCGGCGCTGGCCCGCGCCGACGTGGGCATCGCGATGGGCACCGGCACCGACGTGGCGATGAACAGCGCCCAGCTCACGCTGGTCAAAGGCGATTTGCGCGGCATCCTGGCGGCGCGCGCGCTGTCGGTGGCCACCGTGGCCAACATGAAGCAAAACCTGGTGTTTGCGTTTTTCTACAACGCGCTCGGCGTGCCGCTGGCGGCCGGCGTGCTGTACCCGGTCACCGGCTGGCTGCTGTCGCCGATGGTGGCCGCGCTGGCGATGAGCTTGAGCTCGGCGTCGGTGATCGGCAATGCGCTGCGCCTGCGCGGGCCGGCCCGCTTGCCGGGCTGAAGGGGCTGAGGGGCTGAGTGGTGGCCGTCAGGCCGGCGTGAACATGGCCACCACGCCGCCACCGTCGGCCGGCTTGAAGCAGACCCTCACCCGCTGGCCGATGTGCACGCTGTCCAGATCACAGTCCACGATGTTGGTCAGCATCGTCACCCCTTCGTCCAGCGCCACATAAGCCAGCGCGTACGGGATGGGCCCGGCGCGGCGGGTGACCGTCACGCTGTAGACGGTGCCCAGGCCCGAGGCGTCCTCCCAGGCGGTGTCGCCCAGGCAAAACGGGCAGACCGGGCGCGGATACCAGTGCGGTTTTTGGCAGGCCGTGCAGCGGCGCAGGCGCAGCACGCCCTGTTGGGCGGCGGCAAAAAACGGTGCGGTGGCGGCATCGATCAGGTTGGCCGGCAGCGGCCGGTCCTGGTGCATCGTGGTCATGGCGAAACCGCCGCGTTGTGAGCTGCGGCGGTTGAGCCCTTCAGGCGGCCGGGCGTGCTCATGGCGTCACTCTCTTTCCAGAATCAGCGTGGCGCTGCCGTGGCGCGAGGCCAGCAGCCCGCCGGTGCCCTGGGCCAGCGCCAACTGGCAATTAGGCACTTGCACCGCAGGGTGGGCCTCGCCGCGCAACTGGCGCACCGCCTCGATCACCTTGGTGATGCCGCCCCGGTTGGCCGGGTGGTTGTTGCACAGGCCGCCGCCGTCGGTGTTGAACGGCAGCTTGCCGACGCCCGAGATCAGGTTGCCGTCGGCGACAAAGCGGCCGCCTTGGCCTTTTTTGCAAAAGCCCAGGTCTTCAAGCTGGATCAACACGGTGATCGTGAAGCTGTCGTAAATCGATGCGTACTGGATGTCAGCCGGCGTGACGCCGGCCTCGGCAAACGCCAGCGGGCCCGAAATGGCCGCGCCCGACCAGGTGAGATCCACCTGGCCGCCAAGCTGGCCTTTGACGGTTTCACCCGCGCCCAGCAGGTTGATCACAGGCCGCCGCAACGCGCGGGCGATCTCGGGCCGGGTCACCACCAGCGCACCGCCACCGTCACTGACCACACAGCAATCGAGCTTGCGCAGCGGGTCAGAGATCATCGGCGAGTCCAGCACGTCTTGCACCGTCACCACGTCGCGCAGCATGGCCAGCGGGTTGTGCTGGGCATGGTGGGATGCGGCCACCTTGATCCAGGCCAGATGCTCGGCTGTGGTGCCGAATTCATGCAGGTGACGGGCGGCGGCCAGCGCGTACATATTGACGGTGACCGGGCTGTAAGGCGCCTCCCAGGGCGCATCGGGCGCAGTGGCAATCACCGGGCGCGGCGCCACGCCGCTGGAGCCCTCGCTGCGCGGCCGGCCGGCCAGCGTGATCAGCGCCACATTGCAATGACCGGCGGCAATGGCTTGCGCGGCATGCGCCACATGCACCAGGTAGGCCGAGCCGCCGGTGTCGGTGCTGTCCACCTGGCGCAGCTTCAGCCCCAGGTAGTCGACCATGTTGTTGGCGCCCATGCCGGGCGCGTCACCGGCACAGTAGTAGCCGTCCACGTCTTGCAGACTCAGGCCAGCGTCGGCCAGCGCGCCGCGCGCACATTCAGCATGCAATTGCGCCACGGTCTTGTCGGGCGCCTTGCGGGTGGGGTGCTCGTAGGCGCCGGCGATGCAGGCTTGTCGTCGCAGGGACATGGCGCGGGTCTCTTGATGCTTAGTACGCCAACGCAGAGATATCGAAACATGAAACCGTGTCTTCGGGCCGATGGCGTCGTTGCAAATGCTGGCGATACCTACCGGTATCGCTGCGCTTTGCGCCTAGCCCTCGACCCGAATCCATCGGTTTCATCATGTTCCGATACCTCTGGGTTGGCGTACTGGGGTGGCGTTGAGCTTATCGGCGGGTGGTGGCCTGCCATCACCCGCCACGGCGCAGTTGTTTTGGCGGGGCAAGGTCAGCCCGTGCGCCGCGCCGCCGCCGCGGTCAAAACGCTGCATCCCCGGGCTTGCGGCGCGGCTTGAACGGCCCCGCAGGCCCGCCAGCACCCGGGCCACGCTGGTCGCCGGTGCTGGGTGGGCCGGCGCCCCCAGCGCCCCTGAAATCGCCGCGCCCATCCGGCCCGGGGTTGCTGCGCGGCGGCCGGCGCTCAGCACCGGCGGCGGGGCTGCCAGCGGCCGGCGCGTCGATCTTGCGGATGCGCACTGGTTTGCGTTCCCGGTCGGCCGGCGCAGCGGGCTCGATGGCGGCGTCGGCCAACCGGGTTGGCGGGTCGCTGCGGCTGCGGCCGATGCCCCCACTATCCGCAGCGATCACCAGGGCCACCGCAGCGGCCACGGTGTCGCTGGCAGCGGCGGCCAGCGCGGTGGCAGCCGCCGCCACCGGGGCAGCCAAACCGCCCTGGCTGCCAGCCTCGTCGCCTTTGATCACGCGGGTGTACGGCGCCAGCAAGGCCACCAATTGGCCATAGACCTTCGGGTTGCCGGCCACCAGCTCACGCTGGAACAAAAAATCGGCCTCGCCGGTGAAGTTGCCCACCAGGCCACCGGCCTCGGTGATGACGAGTGAGCCGGCGGCCATGTCCCAGGGCTGAAGCCCGGTCTCGAAAAAGCCGTCGTACCAGCCCGCCGCCACGTAGCACAAATCCAGCGCAGCGGCGCCCGGGCGGCGCAGGCCGGCGCAGGCTTGCATCACCGACTCGAACATCTTCAGGTAGCGCTGAAAGTTGTCGCCCTTGCGGAACGGGAAGCCGGTGCCGATCAGCGAGTCGGCCAGCCGGGCCCGCTTGCTGACGCGCAATCTTTTGTCATTGAGGAATGCGCCGCGCCCGCGTGAGGCGTAGAACAAATCGTTGCGTGTCGGGTCGTAGACCACCGCCTGCTGCACCACACCGCGCCAGGCCAGCGCAATCGACACGGCGTACACCGGAAAGCCGTGCAAGAAGTTGGTGGTGCCGTCCAGCGGGTCAATGATCCAGCAGAACTCGCTGTTCTGGGCGCCATGCTCACGGCCTGATTCTTCGGCCAGGATGGCATGGCCGGGGTAGGCGGTGAGCAGGATGTCGATGATTGCGGTCTCAGCCGCCTGGTCGACCTCGCTGACAAAGTCGTTCGGCCCCTTGGTGGTGACCTTCAGCAGGTCCAGGTCGAGTGAGCCCCGGTTGATGATCGCCCCGGCCGCGCGCGCGGCCTTGATGGCGATGTTGAGCATGGGGTGCAGTGATTGCGACATGGCTTGTCCTGGCGGGATGACGCCCAGCGGCGGCGGCGGGCGGGGATCAGGGGCTGGCGGGATGAAAGAGCGTGGGTCGGTCAATGGCCACGGCGCAGCGGGGACAATGAGCGCAGCCAACCCGTTATTTTAGCCGCGAGTGCCCGCCAACACCCCCCTGCCCAGCGCCGACAGCACCCGGTTTGTGCTGCTCAATACCAGCCACCCGGGCAATGTGGGCGCGGCGGCGCGGGCGATGAAGGTGATGGGCTTCAGTGACCTGGTGCTGGTGCAGCCGCGCTTTGCTGACGTGCTGAGCCACGAGGACGCGGTGGCGATGGCCAGCGGCGCCGCCGACATCCTCGTGCGGGCCCGCAGCGTGGCCAGCCTGGCCGAGGCGCTGGACGGCATCACCGTGGCCTGCGCCACCGCGATGACGCCGCGTGATTTCGGCCCGCCCACCTTCGCGCCGCGCGATCACCTGCCCACGCTGGCGGCCGGCGTGGCGCAGCAGGGCCTGCGGGTGGCGTTTGTCTTCGGCAGTGAGCGCTTCGGCATGCGCAACGAGGATGTGTGGCGCTGCCATGCCTGCCTGAGCATCCCCACCCATGCCGATTACGGCTCACTCAACCTGGCGCAGGCGGTGCAGTTGATCGCCTATGACTGGCGCTGCGCGCTGGCGGCCAGGGGGCCGAAGTGCTCGCGCGGCGCATGCGTGGGCGGCCCGAAGTCGCGCGGCGTCATCGCCGTGGCGCAGGCGTGGCTGATGCCTTCCAGCGCCTCGGCCAGGGTGGCCACGACGCGCGCGCCGGCCAGCACCTCGGTGGCGCCGCTGGCCATCGCCACCGCCTCGTCGCGCGTCAGCACATCGGCCCAGCGCGGGCGCACCAGCACCAGGTCGGTGAAGCCCATCACCTTCATCGCCCGCGCCGCCGCGCCCCCATTGCCCCGCGCCGACAGCACCCGGTTTGTGCTGCTCAATAACAGCCACCCCGGCAATGTGGGCG
>JANLOP010000001.1:0-4865 GCA_031366635.1 Betaproteobacteria bacterium
GGGCTTGCCCGGGTGGCTGCCAACATTTTCAGGGCCGCTCAAGTTGAGGCCTTTGCTTGCCACATCTGGCGGGCTTCGGCAAGCGCACCGGCAGGCTCGATCTCCGGTGACAACAACAGCCGGGCGGCTTCGCGCGGGGCCAGTATCAGGCCCTCGGGCCAAGCTTGCTGCCCCAGCCGCCACACCGGGCAGCTGGCCGGTAGATGGTAGGCGCGCAAGTCATCCACCCGGGCGTCGATCAGCTGTTCCAGACGGGCCAGGTGGTCGGTGATCGCCTCATCGTCGGCTTCAACGGTGAAGGCCGAGTATTGGGCCGGCAGGCCCAGCTTGCGCAGACAGCGGTGTACCCGGCGCAGCCGCCGGGGCTCGCGGATGTCGTAGGCCACAAGCCAGGTCTTGATTTGATGGGTACTCATGTTGTGCGCTGCGGGTGCAGGGATGTTGCGGCTAAATCAGTTGCGCCCGCAGGCCGTGTTCCAGGCTGCCGACAATGCTGCCCAGGGCCTGGTGCAGCCGGCCGCCGTGGCGCTCGATGGTGGCCGCTGCCAGGCGCTCGGGGGTGGTGTGTTGAAACGCGATCAGCGGCAGGTCTTGCAGGATGCAGTGCAGGGTCCATGCCATCAGATCGGCCAGCAGGCGGCCGAGGTGCAGGCCCTCGGCGGCAAAGCAAATCAGCGCCGGATCCCCCAGCAGGCCGTGCAGGCGCTCAGCCACCCAGGCGGCATTGGCGTTTTGCAGCGCGCGCAGCCAGGGGCCGGCGGGCCGGCCCAGCCGCTGGCGGTGCAGGTTGCACAGGCGGGCCCGCACGGCCACCGGCGACAGCTCAACACTGTGCACGCCGAGTGCGCGCAGGCTGTCCAGCATCTCGCGCCGGGCCTGGGTGCGCTGCCACTCGCGCAGCAGATCAGGGCCGTGTGGCAAGTCCAGCGCCTCGCGCAGCAGGCTGGCCAGGGTGGTCTCGCGGCGGCGCGGGCCAAAGCACCAACCCACGGGCTGGCCGCCGGCATCGTGAAACACCACCGGCACGCCGGCCCGCAGGCAGGCCAGCAGTGCGGCGGTGGTCCAATTGGCATGGCAGGGGCTGATCACCCGCGCCAGGCGCTGCAGCGGAAACAGGCAACGGGCCCGGCCAGGTGCGCTGACATGCAGCGCCGGCCCGTCGTCCAGCGCCACCTGCCAGTGCAGGGCGGCGTCAAGATAGAGCGGTTTGATCATGATCGGCCGGTGCTGTTGAGGAGGTCGCTGCGGCTGGCCTCAGCCGGGGCGGGCAGAACCGATGGCAGGCTGTCGCTGTCTGCGGCGCTGCCGCCGTCACCCTCCCCAACATCGGTGGACCAGTCTTCGTCGGCCGGCAGCAGGGCCGCACCAGCCAGTGCGCGGGCCAGCAGCCGCGTGTGGCGGCGCAAGGCGGCGGCGCAGCGCCGCTGCAGCGGCACCACCGCCTGGTAAAAGTGGGCCCGGCCGGCTTTGCCCATCAGGCAGGCGCCCGCGCCATCGCTGCCAAAGTGCTCGGGCCGCAGGTCTCGGCTTCGAAACTGCTGCCAGACCCAGGCGTCGATGCGGGCGCGCCAGGGTTCCACCAGGTCACAGGCCAGTGAGGCGCGGCCGAATGCCGGGTTGTGCAAAAAGCCCACCATCGGGTCGAGCCCGGCGGCCCAACAGGCTTGCTCGGCCTGCGCTTGCAGCAGGGTGTAGCCGAGTGACAGGCAGGCGTTGACCGGGTCCGGCGGCGGCCGGCGGCGCCGGGCTGTGAAGCCCAGCGCCGGCGCAAACAGTTGGGTGAAGGCGCCAAAGTAGGCGGCGGCGCCGGCGCCCTCGAAGCCACGCACGCTGGCCCGGTCACCGGCCAGGGGCAGACGGTTGAGGATGGTTTGCAAGGTGGCCTGGCCGTCGGTAAGCGGTTTGCGCAGGTCGGGACGCTCCAGCGCCGCCTGGCGCAGCAGGCGCTGCTGGGCGGCCAGCTTGGCGCGCACCACGCTGCGGCACCAGGCGGTGGCCCAGGCTTCGTCATTCATGCGCTGGCATTGGGCGATACGGGCCCGCGCATCATTGGCCGGTTTACCCAGCAGGTGGGCCACGCGCTGGCCGCCACGCCCGCCCAGGGCCAGCAGGCCGATGCCGGCGTCAGCCAGCGCGGCCAGGGTGCTGCTGCTGAGTTGGGTGTCGGCGCGCAGCACCACCCGGTCGAGCAGCGCGGCGGGCACGCAACGCAGGCGCTCGCCGTCAGCGCGCAGCTCGATCACGCTGTCGCGCATCGTCAGGCTCATGCCTTTGCGGTCGATGTAGAGGGTGGCCATGAGTTGCGGGTCTTGCCTCAGCCTTGGTAGAACAGTTCACCGTCGGCCGGCGCCACGGCCACACCGAGCGTGTGGATGGCGGCGCGCGGGTCCAGCCGCACCAGCACCACCCGGTCGGTGCTGGGGTCGATAAGGCGGCGCAACGTGGCCATCGCCTGTTGCAGCTCACCGGCGGTGAGCCAGCATTCGTAAAGCGATTTCTGGCCGCCGATGGCGTGCCCTTTGACCGCCTTGAGCGCGTGCCGGCGGCGCCGGTGGCTGCTGATGTCGTAGCCGATGAGAAAGAGGTGGCGCAGCATGGCCGGGTTGCCTGGGCGGGTGGGGATGAACCTCACTGTAGGCAGCGGCCGGGCTGGCGGGGGCAACGGCAAGCTTGCGGTGCGTGCGCGGGCCGCTGCGTCCGCACCGACTTTGAACACTGCGGCTTTGTGGCCTGGTGTATAAACTTGTCGAAACATTTAGGGGTTGACCGTGTCCGACGCCATTCTCGATATCAAGCTCTGGGGCAACAATCTGGGCGTGCGCCTGCCTGCAGCGGTGGCCCGTGCAGCCCGGTTGACCGTCAACCAGCGGGTGCGCCTGACGGTTGAAGACGGCAAGGTGATCATCACACCGCACGGTGATAAACCGCTGTCGCTGGCCGACAAGCTGGCCTTGTTTGATCCGGCGGTGCACGGCGGTGAGGCCATGGCAACGGTGCCGGTGGGCCTTGAGGCTCGGTGACAGGCATGGCAACAACACAGCGGCGCGCGGTGTCTACGGGCCGTGCAAGTGCGGGCCGTGCAAGTTTGGGCAGTGCAAGTGCGGCCAAGGGCTGGGTGCCCGTGCGACAAGAAGTGATCTGGATCGATTGCAACCCGCAGGCGGGTGGCGAGATGCGTGATCTGCATCCGTTGCTGGTGCTGTCGCCACGCGATTTCAATGCCCGCACCGGGCTTGTGATCGGCCTGCCGATGACCACGGCCGAGTACAACGCAAGCAATCCGTTTGCGCTGAGCGCCGGTGTGGTGGCCGGTGTAGTGGCCGGTGTTGCGGGTGGTGTGGCGGGTGGTGCGGCACGTCGCCGCAAGGCGGGCAAGACCTGCTATGTGCTGTGCCACCAGCCCAAGTCGTTTGATTGGCGTGCACGCGGCGCCAAACCCTACCCGCTGGGGCAGTTGTCAGACGCGGTATTTGCCGAGGCTTGTGCTGCGCTGAACCAGATCATCGGCATTGGCTGACACCGGCGCGGGCTCGGGTCAAATTGCCAGCTTGGCTTCTTCAATGCGGTAGCGCCCCAGCCCGAAGCTGGCGTTCTTGCCCACATGCAGCCACTGCCCCAGGTGCAGCAGCGGCCAGAAAGGGGCCAGATCGCCGTGCAGCGTCCAGCGGCCCACGGCACCGCCCAGCACCATGTGCTGCTGCTGGCGGCTGGAGTGGCGGGTCCAGTCGCGCCAGCCAAGTTGGTGCGGGCCGGTGATGGTGGCGGCATGGGCGTTGAGGGCCGCAAAGTCGACGTCCAGCGTGCCGCCGATTTGCAGCTCCACCAGATTGGCCACCCGGCGCAGCAGCGCCATCAGCAAGTCACGCGGCGTGAGCTGGGCCGGGCCCAGCACCTGACCGCCGCGTTGCAGGCGCAGCGGGGTGTCAAAAACCAGGGTGACGCTGGACGGTGCGGCGTCGGGCGCGGGCAGTGCCAGCGTCTGCGCTTGAGCATGCGGGCGCAGGCAATCGGCCGGATGGGCCAGCACCGGGTCATCGCTGCCTTCAACCCAGACCCGGTCCAGCCGGGCTGTGCCTTGCGGCGGCCCCAGGCCGCGTTGCAGCGCGTGGCGCCAGGCCAGCAGCACGAGAGGCAGGTGTCGCAAGGCCGGGCCGATCAGCACGGTGTGCAGGCGCAGGGCGCTGCCAGGGGCGTATGCCCGCTCGCCCCAGGGCGGGGGCTCCACCACAAACGGCTGCGGTACCTGGCTGAAAACCCGGCGGGTGTAGTCCAGCGGCGGCGGGCTCTCGAAGATCGCCGGGTAGGGGCAACTGCGCTGCAGCGCGCAGCCGGCGCAGTCGCTTTGCCCGGTGACGCAGGCGGCGCGGCGCAGCGCATGGCCAAAGGCGCCGCGCAAGGCCGAGCCGGCGTACTCGGGCAAGTGAATCGGCTGCTCGGTGGTGAAGTCAAGCCGGTAGCGGGCGACCGGGAAGGTGGCTGGTAAAGACATCGTAGGGCGGCGCTGGGCGGTGGCGGTCAGCGTGAATGCATCAGCGCGAATGGATCAGCATGAAGGTGGGTCAGCGCAAGCGTGTCAACAGGCCAAACTCATGCGGCACGGCGGCCAGAGCGGCGGCATCCAGCACTTCGCCTTCGGGCAGGCGCTGCAGCAGGCGCAGCACCAGCGCCTGGTCCCCTGGCTGCAAGTTGACGGCCTGGCGCCGGCACGGCACCGGCTGGGCCAGGCAGGACGACAAGAACTGCGCGGTGGCGGCGTGGCCGATGGCGCTTTGCATCGGCTGGGCGGCAAAGGTGCGGGCGGCTTGCAGCGCCAGCGGGCCGTCAAAGCGGTAGTCGCCGTAGCCGGTGAGGACGGGGGCGTTGAG